>CAZSPL010000110.1:0-12068 GCA_964608735.1 uncultured Planctomycetota bacterium
TCACGCGCACGTCGGTTGTCGATGAAAACCTCGGATTGAGAGCGCTGAACAACGACTTCGCCGAAAATGACGAGCGGCTTGTGTGCTTCGGTGCGTCGAGCACGATTCATCCGAGCCCGGCGTTATCCGATTCGCTGCACTACTGGGGACTGACGTTTTTGGACATGGTGACATCACCGGACTGGCTCAAGGAGAGCTACAACGGATGGCATTCGGATTGCGTTGTCAACTGGCCGAGCCAGTATTATGATAGATACGGCACATCCCCGGACCTCGTCAGGAATTCGATAACGAAATACCACAGGAATGTGTTCGAGGATAATCCTCTCGTCTACAGGATGTACGTGGATTTAATGGCAATGCGGGCACAGTATTAGAAGGTCCCGGCAAAGGATTGCCGGGTTACGCGAGAATTGGCAATTGCGCGCCATCCCTGAGATAGAGTGGGATGCGCTCCAGCGGCGCGAAGGTGTTTATGGTGTTGCCGCCCTCGTATTTCTTGCCGGTCCAGGCATCGGTCCAGGATGCGCCCGCCGGTAAATACAAATCGCAATTACGCATCCCGTTGAATACAATCGGCACGACGAGTATATCCGGCCCGAACATGTATTCATCATCGATATTCGCGCAGCCGGGGTCATCGGGGAATTCGTAGAACAGCGGACGCATCGGCGGTATGCCTTTATCATGAGCGACGCGCATCTGTTCCATAATGTACGGCCGCAGCCGCTCGCGCATGAAAAGATATCCTTTGATGATTTCATATGCTTCCTCCCCGAACGACCACACTTCATTCGGTTGCCCGCTCGTATCCACCCACGGCTCGCGGCATCCGTGCAAACGGAACAACGGGCAGAACATGCCGTACTGGAACCATCGCACAATCAGCTCGCGGAAATACGGGTCTTCGGTTTTGCCGTAGAGGAATCCGCCGATGTCGGTCGTCCACCACGGGATGCCGCTGAGGCCGATGTTCAGCCCCGCGCGTACCTGCGCCCGCAATGATTCAAATGTCGAGACGATGTCGCCCGACCATACGGCGGCGGCATAGCGCTGCGATCCCGCCCATGCGGAGCGAGAGAGGCAGATTATTTCCTCTTCCCCTTCCGATTTCATCCCCTCGTAGAAACCGCGCTGATGGTTTATCGGGTAAAGGCACCCGACTTCGGAGCCGCTGCCGATGTGGAAACGCACATTGTCAATATCGAATGGATACATCTCCGGCTCGCACGCATCGAGCCACCATATTTTGATGCCGTGTTTGTAATAACCGTCGCGCACTTTGTTCCATATAAATTTCCGCGCCTCGGGATTGGTCGGGTCATAGTAATGGAAATATTCCAGCCCCATACGCCGGTCGTCTTTGAATGAGAAAAATACCGGCACGCCGCGCTCGGTTTGCAGAAGCATCCCGCGGTCGCGCATCTCGATAAAATTCTCGCTGTTCGGATTTACCGCGGGCCAGATGGAAACCATCACCTGGACACCCATCCCATCGAGCTCGCGTATCATCGCGGACACGTCGGGCCAGTATTCGGTGTCGAATTTCCAGTTGCCCATTGCGGTCCAGTGGAAGAAATCGATAACGAGTACCGAAAGCGGAAGCTCCCGTTTCTTGTATTCCCGCGCGATGGCGAGCGTTTCTTCCTGTGTTTTATATCGCGCCTTGCTCTGCCAGAATCCTGCCGCGAAGCCCGGAAGCATCGGCGCATGGCCGGTGGCATCGGCATAGCGTTCGCTCAAATCGAAGAATGAATCGCCGGTGAATATAAGGTAGTCTATCTGCTTCGATGAATTCGCGACCCATCGCGTGCCGTTCGCGCCGAGCTCTATGCGTCCAACCGCCGGATTGTTCCAGAGCAGACCGTAGCCGCGGCTCGACATGAAAAATGGTATCGCGATTTCGCAGTTGGTATGCGCGAGTTCGATGACGCATCCCTTCTGGTCGAGAAGCCCGTGCCGATGCTGCCCAAGGCCATAGATGCGCTCGTCATCGTATGCGCTGAATCTCACCTACAGGCGCGCGGCGGGATTCAATATATGCGGCACCGGTTCTTCGGTGAGTATTTCACCGGTTGCAGCCTTGGAATATTTTATCTGCCCTTCATTGGTTACATTCGCTTTTATTTTTCCATTCGTTATCGATGCATTGTCTTTCCCTATCCCGATTTCCAGCTTGGGATTTTCAATATCAAGAAGCGCGTGGGGGATGTCATCTCGTATTTCAGGGAGGATGGTCGATTGAATCCGCAGCCCGTCGATGCCCCATGCTTGAATGCGGAGCGTTTCTTTCCCTTTTCGATATACGAGCGCATTGTTCTCAACAGCGAATCCGGTCATCAATACCTCCCGTGCCTGCGGAAAAGCTCGAGCGCATAATTGTATGTTTCGAGCTTGACCGACTTGGGAATCGAATGGTCGGAATGGAAGACATACGGGATGCGGTTGCGTTTCACCGCTTCGAGTTTCGGGATGATTTCAGCTTCGAGGGATTTTCGGTCATTGGTTTCAAACGCGGTAATATCGAGATTCCCCATGAATGAAATCTTATTGTCGACCTGTTTCGCGAAATCGACCACATGCTGCCCGGCCTTGGCTTCGAGCACCTGCAGGCAGTCGACGCCGGCATCGACGATGGATTGCAGGTACGGCTCGATCTTCCCGCACGAATGCATAATGAACGGGATGCCATGGGAGTGGATGAAATCGCCGAGCCGCCGGTGATATGGCATTATCAGCTCGCGCTGAAGTTGTGGCGAGATGAACGGCGCGTAGGTGTATCCCATGTCCTCATACATGAACATCCCGTCGGGGAGGCCGATCTCGCGGAACATGTATTCATAATGGCGTATCTGCATATCGGTGACGACATCGCAGAAATCGTGTATCCATGCCGGGTTGAGGCACATCGATTCGAGCATGATGATGTCGCCCATCGACACGCGCATTATCTCGAATATCAACACATTGTTGTAAACGACGAATTTATCCGAGGCCATGCAGCGGGCGTAATCGCGTTTCATCTGTTCGATGTCGCCGAGGCGCGCGGGATTCAAATCGAGAAGATGTGGACGGTATTTTTCACGCCAGGTTTCTTCATTGACGAGGTCGAAGCCGATGTGCTCCGGCGTGCCGGACTTGTGTTTCCAGTAGCGATGCCGCGCGCCCCATCCATTTTCCTTGACAATTGTGTCATCGGTCTCCTCGACGATGATTTGTTCGCGTACGATGGCATCATTTTTAAGGAACCCCGATGGATGCGGCTTGATGTCGTAGTCGAAATATTCGATGAGGTCGACGCCCGGCGGAAGTCCTTCATTTTCCCATGCGGCCTGGGTGTCGTCCCAGAAATGTTCGTAGAAGCCCATGCGGGAGGGGCATTGTTTGTCTTTGATTATGGCGGTTATTATTTCGCGGCTGTTCATGTTCAATCAGCAATGCTGTTCAAATATTCCACCGCGCCCTGCGGGTCTGGGGAATATGCATCAGCGCCGATGGTCTCTGCGAATTTCGGGTTGATCGGCGCACCCCCGACGATGATTCTCGTGGAGGGATGTTTCTCTTTAATCAGTGCGACGATGTCAGCCATGTTCTGCATCGTTGTGGTGAGGAGCGTGCTGAGTCCGACGATGCATCCGGGATTCGCATCAACCGCGTCGATGAACTTATGCACCGGCGCATCGACCCCCTGGTCGATGACTTCCCATCCGCCGCCTTCGACTATCATCCCGACGATATTCTTGCCGATGTCGTGCAGATCGCCATGTACGGTGCCGATAATGAGCGTGCCTTTGCGCTTGATTTCGCCCGACTGGAAATACGGCTTGATATGCTTCATCGCGGCGTTCATCGCTTTCGCGGCCATGAGTACGTCGGGGATGAAGACCTCGTTTCGTCCGAACTTCTCGCCGACGTTCCGCATGCCGACGACAAGCGCGCGTTGCAGGATTTCATCGGGCGCGATTCCGGAATCGAGCGCCGCGCGAGTCAATTCATCTGCGCCGTCCATCCCGAGCAGGTCGGGTGGATACGGGCATGCCGCATCGATCTTGCCGCGTTCGACTGCCATCGCGATTTTGTGTAATACATCATTCATAATGCCAGAATCCTACTTCAGAAGATCTTTCATCGCTTTTACGATGCTCACCGGAACGAAACCATATTTTTCCATGACCACATCGCCCGGCGCGGATGCGCCATAGTGCGCGATGCCCAGCGCGGTGCCTTTCGAACCGATCCACCGCTCCCATCCGAGTATGATGCCCGCTTCAACCGAAACGCGCGCGGTGACGGAGGACGGCAGGACAGATTCTTTGTATGCCTGTGTCTCGCCCTGGAATATTTCCCAGCAGGGCATGGAGACGACCCGCGCCTTGATGCCGTCCTTCGCGAGCAGCTTCTGCGCTTCGAGGGAGATGTGAACTTCCGAGCCTGTCGCGATGATGATGCCGTCGGGCTGGCCATCGCTGTCGGACAGGACATATGCTCCTTTGTGAAGTCCCGATGCAGGCGCGTATCTATTCCCGTCGATAACCGGTAGTCCCTGGCGCGAAAGGATGAGCGCGACGGGGCCGCCTTCGTAATCCATCGTCCATCGCCATGCTTCCGATGTCTCATTGGCATCGGCGGGACGTATGACCGTCAAGCCGTTGATGCACCTCAGCGACATCACCTGCTCCACCGGTTGATGCGTCGGCCCGTCTTCGCCGACGGCAATTGAGTCATGCGAGAAGATGTAGATGACCGGGAGTTTGCTCATCGCGGCGAGGCGAATCGAGGGCCGCATATAATCGGAGAAGACGAGGAATGTCGAGACAAAGGGCCGGAGTCCACCGGCGTATGCGATCCCGTTTGCAATCCCGGCCATGGCGTGTTCGCGTACGCCGAAATAAATGTTGCGTCCTTCGGGAGTTTCTGCGCTGAACGCTGCTGAGTCCTTGATGTGAGCGAGGGTGGATATGGAAAGGTCCGCCGCACCGCCGATGAGATAGGGTACTTTGGAGGCGATTGCATTCAATACTGCGTTTGATGCTTTGCGCGTCGCAACCTTCTCGGAGGGATTCCAGGTTGGGAGGTCGCTGTCCCATCCGTCAGGCAAATCAGCTTTGGATTCCTGCGCTTCAACGTGGAGTCTTTCTTTTGATGCAATTATTCGCTGAAAATGTTGTTTTACTTCTTCCGGGATGAAGAACAGCTCTTTGTATTGCCATCCCAACGCTTTCTTAGTCAGTGCCACTTCTTCTTCGCCCAGCGGACTTCCATGCGCCGATGCTTTTCCGGCCTTGCCGGGGGAGCCGTAACCGATGGTTGTTTTGACAATGATTATCGAGGGTCTGGATTTTTCTGCTTTCGCTTTGGAGATTACATTGTCGATAGCATCGAGGTCGGTGTTGCCATCATCGACATGGAGCACCTGCCATCCGTATGCTTCGTATCGCTTGCCGACATCCTCGGAGAACGTCGTGGATAACGGGCCGTCAAGACAGATGTCATTGGAGTCATAAAGGAAAATCAACTTGCCGAGTTTTAGATGTCCCGCGAGGGAGCTGGCTTCGGAGCAGATGCCTTCCATGATATCGCCGTCAGAGACAAGAGCGAAGGTGTGATAGTCCAGTTGGCTCTCTGCAATCGCAATCGCCATGCCCACCGCGTTTGCGGCTCCCTGACCGAGGGGGCCGGTGGTGGCGAGTATGCCGGAATCGGGGTTGAATTCCGGATGTCCCGGTGTTTTACTTCCCCACTGCCTGAAATTCTTCAGGTCGCTCAGGCTGATATCAAAGCCGAAGAGATGCATCAGGCTATAGAGCAGCGCGCTGCCATGCCCGGCTGATAAAACGAACTTATCAATCAGGAAATTGGTTTTCGGCATGAATCGGAGGTGATTCTTCCAAAGCACATAGGCCACCGGGGCGGCGCCGAGGGGCAGGCCGGGATGTCCGGAGTTCGCCTTCTGCACCATATCGATCGACAGCGCCCGTATGGTGTTGATGCATAGTTCGTCCAATTCTCTTTCTTTCTTATCCATCGTATCTTCCCCGCGGTCGAAGTTAATCGCTAATTTTAACATCAGAAAGGAGCGATAGCTTCAAAAACCGGCTGAACGAATGAGCTATAATGCTTCTGTTATCGAAGGGCAAAAGTATCAAGAGGAAGCTTATTATGAAAATTCTCCATGTAAAACTTTCAATAATTCTATTACTGCTCACGGTTGTGATTTCATCCTGTGCCAAAGCTCCGGAGGTCGAAACCGGGCCCGCGGTAACAGTCAAGAAATTTCACGCCGCGATTTCGACTGGGAATATCGAAGGAGCACAGAAATTTCTCGCGGAAGGCGTGAACCTGAGAAACCTGTATGAGCCGGAAAAACTGACGACGGATTATCCCGCCGATGCAATCCTGGACAACACGACATACGATATCGTTTCCGAAGAAGGAGATGTCGCGGTCGTCAGGATGACGATGGACCTCGCTGAAATACTGAGGGCCGGTACCGGGATAGAAACCGGACAGATCCCACAAGGATGTGTCAACATTTACGAATTCAGACTGCAAAAGATAAACGGCAAATGGCTTATCACCGGGAAGAGATAATCAGGTAATCCTGATAATCCGTTGACCTGCATAAACATGCCCGAACATATCGGTTGTGCGGATGTGAATCAGGTATGTTCCTGGTTCGGGATTTGCGGGAAGGTTCGCTTTCCACAAATGGCCGCAGGCCGATGGCTCGGGAAGCTTGCGTCCGGGCGGGGGATTATCGGAGGATTCGGCATCCTTGAGAAGCTTGTAAATCGGGTCGGCTGATTCGATGCGTTTCATTTTCATCCATTCGTTTTCCTCGCCGAACATCATTTCGACAACCGAACGTTCCGACCCGGCGAAGACATTGACGAAGATTTCCGTTTCACCCGCAGCGCCCGCCATCACCTCTTCCGGCGCGCAAATGTTCATCCGGTACGATTCCGGCCTCCGCGCGACCTTGTATTCCATGGAGTAGTCGTTGCCGTCGATGTCGAGGAACAAGTACCCGTTGGGCGTACCGTCGGACATCATCGCGTTCGGGATGCCGTATTCATCGGGCGCACCGGACCACCAGCTCCCGCATACGGTGCCTACAACGAGATGATGGTGCTGCTCCGGGCCATGCCATCCGCTGAGCCCGCGGAAGAAAATATGCCGCTGCTGATGCCAGTGTCCGGCGAGGGAAAGGGTGTGCGGATATTCGTCGATTATTTCGAATAACTTCCGGTAATCCGTGGTTTTTATCAGCGGGATATGCATCATCACCACGATGAGCTTGTCTTTCGGGACGAATTGCAGGTCGTTCGCTATGAACTGAAGCTGCGCCTTGCCTATTTCGCCGTGGTAGCCGCTGCCGTCCCAGTGGATATTATCGAGTACGATGAAATGCGCCCGGCCATAGTTATATGAATAACACGGCGGGCCGAATATGCGCTCGAATGTTTCCACCGAATGCTCGTTATCGGGTGAATCCTGGTTCGTGTCGTGGTTGCCGGGCACGTTGTACCAGGGGATGCCTATCCGGGCGATCGTGTCGACGAGGGGGTCGAATACCGAGAGGTCATTGAATACGATATCCCCGAGGCTCACCCCGAACTCGGCATCGACGCCGATAAGTTCCTCGACAACATCGTGCGCGACATATTCGACTTCTCTAACATCCCTCGGCTGGGGGTCCCCGAAAACGACGATGCGATATTCATCGGGTTCTTCTTCGCGATAAAGCGGGAAATCCACCGATGGCGGGAGCGGCCCGGTCGGCGAGACCCCCGGATACTTCGAATCAGGCGAGCCAAGGGGTTTGTGGATGTAATAGAAAGATGGGAGGTTGTTGTCGTTTACCGGGGTTTTCCAGTCTTCGGGCTTGATGACAAAGATGATAGAGTCGTCATCGATGGGAAGCTCATACATCCCGTCCTCACCGGTCATGGCGACATCGAGCCCGTTGGAGACGCATACCCCCGCAATGCCACCCTCGCCGTCATCGAATATATTGTTGCCGTTTGCATCGTTGAATACGATACCTTTCACGTATCCCGTGTCGTTGGATGCATCCGCGCAGGCGGCGGCAAGCAACAGCGAGAGAACGATTATAAAAATTGAGGTGGCGAATTTTCGCATCGATTCCCTCCTGCTTCGAAACCGGGTGATGAGAACATTTCGAAATGAATTTATAGCCGAAAACGGTGTAATGCACAAAGGATTTTCTGGTATACTCCGCACAGGAGGTATTGAGATGTTGAAGTTACCGCCCGGCGTGGAATATGAACCCGACCCTATAGATGTCCGCTACAGGCGCAACCTGAGGGGGCTTCTCACGCGTTTCAAGAAGCTGTACGACGCGATATACGAGCGTTACGGAGAAGACGGGCTCGATTTGATACGGGGGGTGAGCACGGAGTACGGGCTCGAAATCGCAGAGAGGATTCGCGAGCGGTATGGACCTATGGGCGTGAAAGAGATGGGGTTGTTCATCGTCAAGGTTTTCGACAACATGCGGGCGGAAGGGGATGTGCTGGAATGCAATGATGACAGGGTCGTCATCTCGGTAAAGGAGTGCCCATACCCGATGTCGTACCCCGAGGTATGCCGCGCGCATATCACCATGGAACGCGAGATGGTGAAGTCCATCAATCCCGAAGTGGAATTCGCGCTGGAAAAATCGCTTCCCGGCGGCGACGGCGAATGCCTTTATGTCATCCGCAAGAGGGTGAAGTGAGCGGCAGTGGAATTGCTATCGCGGAGTCAGGGCGAATATCGCCGCGATGGTCAATGCGATGCCGACATACCCGAGCGCCGACATCCTTTCTCTGAATACAAACCCGGCAATCAGAATGATAAGCATCACGGTCCCGGCTGCTACGGTGGGGAATACGATATATGCGGGCAATGCCGCGAGGGCGGCGATGATGAAATAGCTCATGAGGAGATTCGGAATTCCGAGTATGACTCCCCACCCGAGGTCGAGCGCGACGATTTTTGCATTGGTTATCAGCATCGCGACGGCAACGGAAATCGCGGCGCATCCGAACAGGAATGCGAGGAACAGGGCTTTTTCATCGAGTACGCCATAGCTTTCGAATAGTTTCATTATCAAATCGGCGAGTCCGAAACAGATGAGCAGCCCGATTGATGTAAATACAAGTATGACGGCTGATGTTTTCAAGCGCGTCTCCGCCTGTTCGCCGCCATGCATCCCGAGCGACATCAGTACCGCGGCGGCAAGCGCTCCGATGATTCCCGCAACCTGCAATGCGGTCGGTGATTCATGGAACAGGATAACCGACGCGGTGATGGGAACCACCGACGAGAGGCGCATGAGGGTGACTGGAAGCGCCACGCCGCGTTTCTTGACGGCGAGTATCATCAGGAAGAAGTTGAGCGCGAAGATGAATCCGCCGATGGGAGCGAGGATAAGGGCGGCTCTGGATAACGCGATTGCAGGATTTTGTCCGCCTTCATGATTCCCGGTGAGGAGCCATATTATGAATCCCATGGACGATGCGATGATGTAATTGCCGAGAAGCATGGTCATGCGCTCGGTGACGCGGGTCTCGGCGTACTTGATGATTACCCCGATTGATGTAGTGCAGATTATCGTCAGTGCCAGGTTCAGCATTTTCAGCATTATTCCAGAGGATTCATCCGGCGGCAAATTATAGCGGAAGCGGGTTGTTAATTCTCATTCTTAACATGGCAAATGTTTGAACCGGCAAATCGCATCTAATAAAATGTAAAGTGTTTAAAATTCTACGTTAAACCGCTCCTTAGCACGCACCGGGATAGGTGTGATAATGAGAGGAAGAACATGAGACTATTCATCTTAACCATTCTTATATTCATCTTGACGGGATGCTCCGGTGGCGGCGGACTTATTTCGCCGATAGAGCCGCAGCCGCCGGTGGAACAACCACAGGCGCCCGGTACCGTCTCGGAAGCTGAACAGCGGGCATCCGATTCGAACCAGTCCCTCTGGGGAGTATGGACATTCGCCCTCGACAGGGAAACGATGACAATCGAACCGCTTCCCGCGCGGAACCTGCTCGCGCACTTCAACATCACTGAATATATAATGCCGCCCGCATGCGACGACTGCCTGGGTATAAAGGTAAATTCGTTCGACGACAGCACGTATATTCTCGATATCGATGTGACTCTCATAAACAAGATGCCCATCCAGGGCCACGATATAAGGGGCATCATTTATACGGACGATTACGGGCATCTACTGGTGAATAATGACGGGTGGACCGGCTTATTCGACGTCCTCGGCGGCGAGTCGATAAATCCATTCAAGGCATATTGCCAGGACGACTATTTCCGCATGTTCGACCCGAACTGGGAGCGCACGGAGAATTTCCTCATCCAGTGCCCCCATCCGCCCAAATTCAACTTTATTACTTTCGCGGTGACGGCGTCGTGGCCCGGAAACTGCAAGGAGCCTTATAAAATCTGGGGGTTCCAGTTACAGAATGAGATAACCGATGAACAGGGCTCGGGCTCGCAGGCCGGCGCCTTCGTGCTTGACTGGCAATATGATGTTTCCGAAGTTACCCTCTCGGCGCCCGAAGTCACGGGCGTGGAATCCATCCAGATGTCGAATAGCATGCAGTACCTCTGGGACTGCTATATCGAAAACGCGGAGGGGGTTGACGACGGCGACTACGATTGCCTGATTACCGCGAAATCCGAAAACTCGGGCGACCTGTGCATGTATCGCAAAGTGAAGCTGCACATAACCGACACCGGGCCGCCTCCCGAACCTGTTCCCTGCGAGGGAAACACATGGGGCGGTTATGGCAATGACGCGGGGGAAGGTGTCACTGTCGACTTGAACGGCAATATATACGTCTGCGGCGGTTTTGAAGAGGTTGTCGACTTCGACCTCACCGAAAACACGCAATGGTTCGAATCAAACGGAAGCAAGGATGCGTTCATCACCAAGCTGAACCCGTCAGGGCAGTACCAGTGGACGAAGACATGGGGCGGCGAATCCTGGGATATGGCGCAGGCCGTCGAGACCGATGGCAGCGGCTACGTTTATATCACCGGGCGGTTCAGCGGTACGGTCGATTTCAATCCCGCCGAAGAGGGGATTGAGGAACGCACGGCTGTTGGAAATGCCGATGCATTCCTGCTGAAGCTCAACGGCGCGGGGCAGTTTCTGTGGGTGAATACATGGGGCGGTCTCGATGAGCCAATGAGTACCCTTTACCTTGCGGTAAATGTCGGCGAAGCGCTCGCGTTCGACAACACGGGCAATATATATGTCGCCGGGTCGTTCGTGGGGACCGATGTCGACTTCGACCCGGGCGGCGGCATCGACATGCATTCGTCGAACGGCAATGGCGATGTCTTCATAAGCAAATTCGATACCTCCGGCAATTTCATCTGGGCGCGCACATGGGGCGGGCCGGGTACCGGGTATCCGCCGCATGACAGCTGGTTCTGCGATACGGGTCTCGGCGTGGAAGTTGACAGCATGGGCAACGTGTGGATCGCCGGTTCGTTCGAGGGGAAAAATGTCGATTTCGACCCGGGCCCCGGCGAAGACCTGCACGACTCGACCGATTCACAATTCGCATTCTTCCCGACGCTCGACGTCTTCCTCAGCAAATTCGACAGCGCGGGGAACTTCATCTGGGCAGGCGACTGGGGCGACCGCGCATACGAGGACTGGGGAGCGGGGATCGCGATAGACTCGGAAGACAATGTCTATGTAAACGGCGAATTCGCCTGCATCGTGGATTTCAATCCCGGCTCCGGTTATGAGCCTCATGAATCAGGTTTCTACGGCAACTACAACTCCGATGTGTTTCTGACGAAATTCAACAACGCATGCGAGCACCAGTGGGCGCTTACATGGGGTTCGGGACACATGTGGGATTCGTCATGGGACGTGAATTACGGCATCGACGGCGGGCTTTACGTGGTCGGTGAATTCGCCGGCGACGGGGTCGATATGTATCCCGGCGGCGGGACATATGAATTGACGGCATACGGCCTCGATGTTTTCGTGAGCAAGTTCGAGACCGACGGGCAGTTCG
>CAZSPL010000111.1:0-11973 GCA_964608735.1 uncultured Planctomycetota bacterium
GATGCTGGATTTTTCATCGGTAAATCTCCTTAACCCCTGGTTCTATTTCTCAATAATCCGCAGGCCGTCCGAGTAGCCCGCGCTGAAGATATAGTCGCCGAGGCAGACCATCGGCCCGAACGACATGCTCTCGCCCGGGCTGTATATTTTCACCGTATGCGCCTCTTCCGCCGGGATGACATCGATGACCTCGATACCGAGCTCGTTGTAGACATATGCAAATCCACCGGACAACGTCATCTCGTTTGTATATGGCATTTTTAAAAACGCTACGGTTACTGGCTGGCCGGGGTTTGAAACATCGATTATATTCAGTCCCTCATCCGTGAGGACATAAACACATCCCCCATACTCCGCAATCCTTCGCGAATATCCGTCGACGTCCATGGAATCATAAATATGAGCCGACTGGGGCGGGTCGATATCCACGATCTTGAATCCGTAACCCCCGTCCGTCGCGAGAGCATATCCATCGCTGATGAACACGCTGTTGCACTGGTCGAACCCGGTGACCGTATTGACAATATTCGCCGAGCCGGGAGTTGAGATATCGACAATATACAGGCCATCCTCCATGCCGGCGATGCAGGCGATATTCCCTTCGGCGTCGACATACCAGGCTGAATCACCCGGTGTCTCAACAAATGCTACCTGTTCCGGGGTGAAGGTGTCCTGCGCGTCAATAATCATCACTCCGCCCTTGACACCGTCCCATATCAAGAGATACACGTAACCGTTCTCGACATCGAGCCATCGCATCTCGCCCTGGGACATCATCAGTTTCGAGACAATCCATGTCGATGCGGGCACCGATGCATCGAGAATCGCCAGGCCCCCGTCCTGGCTCGCCGCGTAAATGTAATCCCCTTCGCCCGCGATGGCGCAGGGTGTGGGTACGACATACGCCGACCCGGCATGGAATGCCGTTTCCGGGCTGCTCACATCGTACACCATCAGCCCTTCCCCTTCGTTTGCGGCGTATAAATAACCGTCGTGATATTCGATGCCGCGGAAATCGTTCGGCGTCTCCAGCGAATTGATGAGCTCCGCCGACTCGGGGACGCCGACATCGAAGATATTCAGGCAAGGCGGATTGATGAGGTATGCATAAGCGGCGCCCGCCGTCGCGCCGGCTGATGCATAAGCGTCGGCAGGGACCGTATTAACCAAATCCAGTGAATCGGGCGTGGATATATCGATTATCACGAGGAATGCGAAATTGTGGGTGCCGATATACGCATAGTCCCCGTCGAGCGCGATACTTTCAGCCGAAGGCCCCGTGTCAATCGTGTCCACGACGTGCGCCGCGCTTGCCGGGTCGACATCGACCACCGTCATCCCGGCGTTGCCGTCAGCGATGAACGCATAACCGTCCCGCACCTCGACACTTCCACACATCCCGGGGGTATCGACAGTGTTGATGACATAAGCTTCCTCGGGCGGATTCACATCGACGATGATTAACCCCGCGTTGTCCCCGGCCAAGTAGCATCGTTCACCGTCGGTTGCCAAGCCCCCGTTGGCCGAAAGCTCGGCGAGCATGTTGACGATATGCGCTTCTTCGGGCGGGTCGATGTCGAAAATCACAAGGCCCGAGTAGGGATTCGCGATATAGGCATATTCACCGGAGACGGCGATATTGACTTCATAATACGACGACAGTTCCTCGCAGAAGACGCCGTTCACCCACAGCGGGTTCGCCGGTTCGCTTATATCATATATATGCAGCCCCCTGCTGCCGCCGTGTCCGCTCGAGACATAGGCGTAGCCGTCGCCGGGACAGGTGACGTCCATCGGCAGGAAATTGAAATACGGCGGGGTTATCTCGACCGGGTCGACGGGCGTCATCGTTATTTTTACCTGGAATACCTGGCAGAGGGCGAGTTCGCCCGAATTCGCGGACGTCCCGGTAATCCTCGCTTCATAATAACCCGGTGGTGCGCCCGTGTTGTTGGTAAGCTCGACCTGCCAGTCATCGAAACTCTGCTTCGTCAATTCAAGATAATCCACGCCGCTTATCTCCGGCACGGATAATTTCACTGAATCGACATCGGCCTGCCAGTCCTTGACGACCGTACCGATTGTCCCCGATGAGCCGGCGGTGGTGAATATCACATCATCCTCGTATGGGGGCGACATCCTGTATGGTTCCTTGCAATTGCCGGGCCATGATGCGTCCACCGCGAAGGTGATTTCGTTCCAGTGGGGCGGCTGCGGGATGTAGACGAGATATTTTTGCGTATCGGCATGCCCGGATGGGAATTTCCGTTTCGGCTGGTCCTTGGCGAAGGCCATGAAGGGATTGATGTCCATGCCGCCCGCGATGTCGTGAAGGCCGGTCCAGGCATTCGCGTTGGTCAGCCTGTGCCCGTAGATGTCGGTGTAGAGAATGCCTCGCACGTCGTAGGCGGCAACCGTCGTGGGATTGCGAAGGCTCACATCGACATCGACGACGCGAAGGTATGGGTTGAACAAATTCACGTGGATCTGGAGACAGTCAGCACATCCGGGAGGAAGCAGCCATGCGGTGATGTCGTAATGCGCCTCGGCGTTTCTCAACATCACGGCTTCGGCGGTCCAGTCCGCGGGGTCGATGGAAATATTCCACATCCCCCACAGATAGCGGCCGGCGTCGATGGATTGTCCCGCGACGGGTTGGATGTCATCCACGCCCGGGATTGCGGGGATGCTCCCTCCCCCGGAACATGAAGTCGCGATGCAGGATACGAGCAGGAACGAGATGGTCGTTAGTACGGCCGCAAATGTCTTGCGCATGTCGGTCTCCTTGTCGCTGCTCGATGACTTTGATTTTCCAATTATAAATCTATCACAATATTGCGATATTGGGAAGGAAACGGCGCCGGGAATGTTATTTTACCAATAAGGGAAGTGTACCGGTATAAATATTTTATTGGGAACCTGAATGCTTGCCCCTTACGCGCGCTTTCATTGAAGTCTTGCCGGCGCGACAGGTCAGAGACGGCCTACCCTCAGCGAGCGCGGGATAGTGAAATAGACGTAACCACCGGATGCGACAACTTCACCGGGAATGTTCGCTTCGAACGCGCCCACTTCAAATGCCTCAGCGGGCACGGTAGCATCGATGACATGCACCGCTCCGTGGCTCACGAACACATAGCCGCCGTCCATATACAGGTATAACCCGCCGTTACCCGAGATCGGGATGGACTTCAATAAAATTGGTGCTTCCGGAGTATTCGCGTCAACGATATGCAGATTCCCAACCCCCATCAGATACACTGTGGAATTCGAAACCACGACTTGAAACGCGAGGTCCTGCAGGTCTAATGAATTCACGACCTGCTCCGAGCCCGGCACGGACAAATCCACAATCATCAATCCGGAATAGCCGGCCGCCAAATAACCGTAATCTCCGTCGATGGCGATTCCGTTAACATCATCGGCGAATGGCTCGTGAGTTTTTAACAAATATGCCGATTCGGGAGGATCTACGTCGATCACGAACATCCGTCCATCGTAATCCAGTCCGTATACATAACCATCCCCCGCTGCAATATCAGTTATGGTATAGCTTAGTTCCACCGTGTTGATAAGCGATGGCTCGCCGGGATTAGCGACGTTGAATATCTCGAGGTCATATGTCGCGACATAAGCATAATCCCCCATCGCGTCGACATCCACGGCGCTCCACCCCGCGGTATCAATCCTCGCTATCGTGTCGACGTTCTCCGGGTCTGAAATATCCATTATTTCAAGACCGTATTCTCCGGCCGCCGCATACAGGTAATCCCCCTCGATGTCCATCGCTTCGATATGTTTATATGTATTCGCCGAAGCGGTTTCATGCACCGTCTCAATCGGGTTTATATCCACAATATGGAATCCTTCTTCCTTGTCGCACACATAGGCATAGCCGTTCGAAATATCCAGCCGGCCCGGCTCACCCATTATCTCAACTGCATCGGCGAGGAATACGCTTTCTGGCTGGCTGATGTCCATTACATTCAGATGATTGACTATGTCGGAATAACTGAAATCGGTCACGAAGGCATGGTTCCCATCGATTTCGACATACCGCGGGAAACATACATCGAAGATTGTATCGACCAGCCATGCCGTTTCGGGGGGTGATACATCGACAACCTGAAAAAAGAAACCTTCCGGGGCGACATAGGCATAGCCGTCGACCACGTCGATTCCCGACGGGTCTCCGAACGGTTCCACGCGTTTCACAATTGATGGAGCCCCGGGATTCGAAATGTCGATAATATTGAGGCCGCCCGGTGTATCATTGAATTCCCAGTCCGTGACATAAGCAGTATTCACATCAACCGAAACATCTTGCGCATAGCCTTCGGTCGGGATCTCCCCGACGAGCGCGGGCGAAGCGGGTGTTTCGATGTTGATAATTTTCAATCCACCGGACGACGCGGCGCCATCCGTCACGTATGCATACCCGGCCTGGATATCAATATGGTTCGCGCCACCCGCCAACGCGGCTGATTCAAACACAACCTGGGGGGATTCGGGATCGCTTACCGCGATAACGCCGATGCTGTAGCCGTCATCCGCGACATATGCATAGCCCTCGTCAACGGCGACCCCGCGGACGTTGCCCTCCATCTCAACCATACCCGCCCATTGCGGACTTCCGGCGTCGGCTATATTGAAAACATGCAGCCCATTCTGCCCGCATGCAAGGTATGCATAATTGCCGTCGATGCAAACGTCCTCCGGTTTAACCCCCCACCATGGGTGGGTTATATCCTCGAAATTGAACGTCGAATCCCCGGTCACGGTTATGTTTATATATCGCTGCGTCAGGAGTTGAGGCGAATCGGCGGATTCAGCGACGACCTTCACTTCATACTCCCCGGGCGGAACCTCATCCTTGTTGTGAATAACCGCAAGCCAAGCCGTGCCGCCCTCATGCGTGAGTATAATCGTATACCCCATGAAGATATCAGTCCATGGATCCGCTTCCTTCAGTTCCACGGAAATTACATCGTCCTGCCAATCATATACGTCGACACGTATTTCGGCGGACGCGCCGAAGTGATTGTACAGAACCGTCTGCGATAACTTCTCGATCGCATACGGTTCCTTGCAGTTACCGGGCCACGATGCATCCACCGCGAACGTGATATCGTTCCAGTGCGGCGGCTGAGGAATGTATATAAGATAATTCTGAATGTCTACATGCCCGCCGGGGAAAGCGCGCGATGGTTGATCCTTCGCAAAAGCCTTGTATGGATTTATAAGGGTTCCGCCGGGAATATCATAGAGTTTATTCCACGCATCCGCGTTCGTCAGCCTGTGCCCGAAATCGTTTGTAAACAGTATTCCCCTCACATCGTGTCCGGTTATAGCAGTCGGATTTCTGAGCGTCACGTCGACATCGAGTATTCGCGTCACAGGGTCAAACGAATTTATGTTGATTCCGAGACAGTCATCGCAATCCGGCGGGAGGAGCATGCCCGTGATGTCATAATGCGCATTTAGTTCTCTGCACATCACCGGCTTTGCGGTCAGCTCGAGCGGGTCGATGAAAAAGCCCCAGATTCCCCATAAATACCTGCCGCTTTCAATTGCCGACTCATGGCATGGTCTTTCGACAGCAGGCGCGGATAGGACATCGGCCGCGCCGCTCGAACAACCGACCGAGGCGCAGGATAGCAAGGCAATCACACACATAATGACGGCAGGGATTATATGACGCATTTAATCCTCCCGCTTATCCCGGCAATTTCGGGAAGCGCAGCTTTCAATGTACCCCCTTTGACGTTTACCGACAAACCGTCAGTTAAACCTGAAGAAAATAACATCGCCGTCGTTGACGGTACATTCCTTCTTTTCGAGGTTGCATTTGCCGGACTCCCGCAACGCGGCGATGCATCCGCATTCCGCGAGGTCGTCGAATGAATAAACCTCCGCGCGGACGAATCCCTTCTGTATGTCGGTATGGACTTTCCCGGCGGCTTCATAGGCATTGCAGCCGCGCTTGAGTTGTATGGCGCGCGCTTCGCTCTCGTTCGCCACATAGAATGTTATCGCGTCGAGCGACTCGTATGCCTTGCGGATTATCGAGTCCGCCGCGATCTCCTTGTAGCCGTACGATTCGAGATACGCCAGTTTCTCGCATGGGTCTTCTATTTCGAGGAGCTCCACTTCGAGCTGCGCGGGTACTTCGATCGCCGGAATCCGCTGCATGTCGCATTCCGCGATGGCGGCATCGACCATATCCCTTTGCGTGCGGAAGTTGACGTTGACGATTCCCATCGCGGGCTTGTGCGACATGAACGCGAATGCCGAAAGAAGTTTCTCCTCCTCGGGTTTGAAGACCACCCCGCGCAGGCTTTTCCCCTCGTCGAGGCGCTCCTTTATACGCTTCAACACTTCGAACTCGGCTATGCCTTCCTTTTTACCGCGCTGTATCTCCTTCTCGAGCTTGTCCATCCGCCCCTCGACCACTTCGATGTCGCTCAGAATCAGCTCCTCGCAGAGGTCGACGACATCCTTCGCCGGATCGATATGCCCGCGCGGGTTGTATACCTTCTCGTCATAGAACGCGCGGAGCACGAGGAGCAGGGCGTCGCATGCGCGCGCGTGGCCGAGGAATTCATCCGAAAGCGCCTTCTCCCCCGCGCTGATATTTTCCACATCGACCAGCGTGATTTCGGCCGGGGTGATTTTCTTGCTCCCGTATTCCTTCGCGATACGGACGAGCCGCACATCGGGCACTTTCAGGTTCAGGAGGTTGACCCGTCCGCCCCTGCCGGAGCCTTCATCGGGTTTCCCGCCGAGGACGCGGAACACCGATGTCTTCCCGGAGCCATGATATCCTACAATCGCTATTCGCATCGCCTCTTACCTTTCCGCGTGGAATATCGTGAAATAAAAATCAGTGACCGTGCCATCGCTCAGCATGCCGTTTATGAGCTTCGTCAATTCGAGCCCGGTTTCGTATTTCAGGCTGTCAAGGTCGGCCCACTTGCGTCCCTCGAGCGCCGCACGCACCGAATCGACTATCTCCGGGTGCAGCTTGTCGAGCTCTTTCGCGACGTCGTCGGATGAAACCTCCAGCGCGAACGCGAAGCGCAGCTTGCTGTAGGGCTTGCTGTCTTCGCTGAGGTTCACCATCATCTCGGGGTCCTCGAATCCGTGGTAGATGTCGGAGAACTGGAAGACGTCGCCCGTGGCCTGCTCTTTCTTCTCCGACTCGATGAGCGTCACCGAGTTGACATTGTAATCGGAGAATGTCGTATCCATCTTCAGCAGCACGCCCCCTTCAAGATTTGCTCTCGTCTGGATTAACCATGGAAGCCTGAACCCGTCGTATGTCTCATACATTATATCGCTGCGGAACTCTATCTCTTCCCCATTGAGCAAAAGGGTCATTTCGGTGTAGACGGGAAGGCAATCCGGTTGGCACAAATATAATTCGAATGGTGGACGGAACTCCGTCTCATCCAACGGAGTCAGCCTGATGACATCGCAGTCATCGCCATAGTAAACCGCATACCCGATGTACTCGACGTCGTATACGGCCAGCAATGCTTGTTTCAGCGCGGGATTCGCCAGCGTAAGCGGGTCATCGCCCCGCAGCCGTATGCTTTCGAGGCTGTCCTCTGTCGGGATGGGGCTGTTCTCGATGGAGACGCGGAAATCGAACGGCGCGACATATGTTATATCCATCCCGATGGTGGGCATGTCGAGTATCGCGAGCGCCGACAATGCATTCGATTCATCCCCCTCGATGGTCGTCTCCATCTCGGCGCGGCATGTGAATCCCGAAAGCCCTCGCGGATGCCGCGCGTTGAACATCTTGTCGAGCAGTTTCCCGGATTGCGCGTCAGCCGATGCCGCGACCGGGAGCGCGAGTACGATAAACAGTAAGAGGTATCCAGCGATGATGACCTGAAAATAGTGCTTCCCTTTCAACAGCTCCTCCTTGCCGGACTCGGCATTTCCATGATATCACATACATGGGCAATGCTCCCTTTCCCAGGTGAAGTCCCGGTCGGCGAAGTGTCATTTTCCTGCATCCGGCATCGGCCTTCAATATGCTTGCGGAAGCAACAAATCGGGCGCATCATGTGTCTACAGATAGGGTGATACCGGCGAATTGAGCGAAGAAGACAAGAAAAACGGGAAGGACGAAGAAGAAAATCTCCCCGAAAAAGAGGAGAGCTTCGACGACGGCGGATGGATAAGCCTGTCCGGGGAGGAAGAGGAACATCCCGATACGCCTCATGAAAAGCCGGTTGAACCGCCCCCGGAATCCCCGCCGCCCGCGCAGCCGGACTACATGACCCGTGGAAGCGGGTACAGCGTGAACGATATCCTCGAATCGAAGCGGCGTCTCGAATTCGAATCCACGCGCGAGACGCCGGAAGGCCAGTCCGATGAAACTCAAGGGGAATCCGCGCCGCAAAAGATGAACCGTCCGCTCGAGATCCACGTGCATGCCGACCCCGAGGGAACGTGGAAAATCACGCCTCCCGATGCCGAGGCGCTCGATTCGAAAGTACGCGAAAAAGCCTCCGTCCATCTCGAGATAACGTCCGAAAAAGTGAGGGTCGACCACGAGCACCTTTCGAAACTCGATGAAACCCTCAAGAACGAGCTTCACAGCATACGGAAGCGCGCCGAACGGGGGATGATTCCCGGGGAATTCCTCGAAGCGAGAAGGCGTCTCGCCGAGGAAGGTGTGCTCGAATGCCCCAAGTGCAAAGTCAAGGTCATCGACACTCCGGGCAAGATCGACTTCTGTCCCCAATGCGGGCTGCCGCTGGACGACTACCTCCACCAGTACAAGGAGGAATGGGAGAGAAAACACAAGAACACAACTTCCCTCGGCGTCATCGACTTCGGCGAGAAAAAAAAGAAGAAAGGGAAATCCGCGTGGGAACTGTGGAAAGACGAGCAGGGGATCGATCCCGATGCCGAGCTGCTTCGATGTCCCAAGTGCGGGTACGAGGAATACGACGATCCGTTCGTCGCCAACAAATGCCCCAAGTGCCGCATCCCGCTCGACCTGCATCTCGACTTCCCGAGACCATATGTGCGAAAACGCGAAGCCGCGCGAAAGATGAGGCGGGCCGGTGTGGACATGGACGAGTTCAATAATAAGAAGAAAAAGGGCCGGTAATCCCGCCCCCGGGCGATTCGGTTGAGGTATTAGATGTAGTAATATATACAGGATGAAGGGATCTATGTCGAAACTTGCCGCTCAATTTCTCGCTCTCCTCGCGGTAATATGCATTTCAGCCGGATGCTCCCACGCGGGCGGCGAGCACGCTCCTCGGGATATCCAAGCGGCGCTGGAACAATTGAACGACGATGATGCCAATGCGCGCGTGCAAGCCATCGCATGGATAATCGCCGAATGCGCGGAAGGCGGGCTTGAGAATAGCGGCGAAGTCCTCCCCCGCGCCATATCGATGCTCCGCGACCCCGACCCGCTCGTACGAGCCGCCGCCGCCGTATCACTCAGGCGCATTATCGGTTTCAGCGCCGAAACCAAACCCGTCTCGAAAATCAGCGAGGCGCGGGTACTGAAGCTCTTCGATGAAAATCCCGGCCTTCGCGAGATTGTCGAAAAACTCACCGACGCACTCGGCGATGAATATAAAATCGTACGGCTCGCCGCCGCGCAGGAACTCATGGAAATCGGCCCCGCCGCATATAGCGCGGTCCCGGAGCTTTTGAAAATCATCTCTGATGAATCCATCGATGACGACCTTAAGCCGCTCGGACGGAAAATCCCGCGCGAAATCAGCGCCGTTATCCCCCCCGAGGATGGCAGCCTGCTTCGAAGAGCGCTCAGCGCATTGACCGGGATCGGGGATATCCCCGGCGATGCGGCGGGGACGATAATCGGCTTGCTCTCGAACGAAAAACCGCAGGTGAGGGTGGCCGCGATAAAGGCCCTCGGGGTTATCGGGCAGGAACCGGGCGTGGTCGATGCGCTTATCCCGATGCTCGGTGACATCGCCCCGGAAGCCCGAAGCGCCGCCGCCGACGCGCTGCGCTCGCACGGCAGTGCGGCATCCGATGCCCTGCCCGAACTGCTCGAACTCCTCGATGACGAGACCCTCATCGCGCCGCTTTCCAACCTGCAGGTGCGCCAGTCGGCAATAAACGCCGTCGCGGCTATTTCGCCCGATGACGAAGATACCATCGGGGCAATGCTCGACATGCTGAAAAGCGAAACGAGCTTCATGATACTCACCGATGTATCCAATGCCCTGCTCGCGATGAAGCATACGCCTGAAGTAATCCATGCCCTGACGGACGCACTCGAATCCGAAGACCCGGTGTTGAGAAGTATCGCCGCGCGGACTCTCGGCGGTATGGGCGGGATGGCATACGGCGCTATCCCCATCCTCCAGCAGCTTGAAAAGAACGACACCGACCGGCAGGTGCGCGACAATGCCGCCCTCGCGGTGGAAAAACTAAGGGGCATTTATATTCCCCCGGTCGATGCATTCAAGAATATAGATTTCGAAAAATACGCGAACGATACAGCGGGGTTGTTCGATGAACTCATGAGGCGGTTCGGTGAAGGGAACCTCGCCGCGCGTCAATATGCCGTCTCATTCTTCACGACGAAATACCCGGTCAAGTCATACCCGGTGCTCCTCGAAGCGATGTCCGATGACGACCCCCTCGTGCGCGCGGCGGTCGCGGGCGCGCTCGGCAAGGTGAGCGGCGGGCATCCCGAAGCGAAGCGCCTCCTCGTCGAAGCGCTCGATGACCAAAACCGCGATGTCCGGCTGAGCGCCGCCGCCGGGTTGGCGCATCTCGGCGATGGCGCAGCCGACATGGTGCCGAAGCTCATCGGTATGCTGAGCGACAAAGATGCGATGATAAGAGCGAAGACCGCATCGGCGCTCGGTGGATTCGGCGGCTCCGCGTCGGAGGATATCATCACCGCGCTTGTCGCGATGTTCGCGGATACCGACGATTACGCAAGGGAATCGGCCGCTATTTCGCTCGGACGTATCGGCGGTATCGCCATGCCTTACCTCATAAGCGCCCTCGATAACCCGGCATTCGATTATAAATTCAACGCCCTCAGGGCTATCGACCTCGCCGTACGCATCGAGGCCGCATCGGAAGCCTTTCCCGATGTCGACCCCGCGAGCGTCGAGGATGACATACTGTCCTTCGTCTACTCGAATGACACACCGGTTATCCCGCTCGGGGACACTGCTTTTATCGGGACCGCGATTCCCGCGATTATCGCATCGCTCGGCGACAAGCGCCCCGAAATACGCCTCGTCGCGAAGGAGATCACCATCCGCGTCGCTCCCGGGATGCTCGCGCCGCGGCTTATAGAACTGCTTCGCGATAATTACGCGCGCATCGATGCCGTGAGGACGCTGAGGGAAATCGAACCGTTCCCGCAGGATGCGGCACCCGCGATAATACAAGTCCTCGAAGAGAGCAACATCGCAAACACGCCGCTGACCGATGCGGGGGTTGAATTTGTGACGGAGTGCATATTCACTCTCGTAACCCACGCCGATGTCGAGGATATCTCCGGCATCCTCGCATCCGCACTCGAATCGCCGGTCACGGAGCTGCGCAACTTCGGCGCGTTCATCGTCGGCGAAGCAGGCGCTCAAGCGGCACCCGCTGTCCCGTTGCTTGCGGCGCTTCTGAATGATGAATCACCGGATGTCCGTTACAACGCCGCTCTCGCGCTCGGGAAGATCGGGCCGGTCGCGCTGCAGGCGATACCGGCGCTGCATGAAGTCTCGGCCGATGATGTGAACGCCCAGGTAAGGGATGCCGCATTGGATGCCATCACGAAAATAATGATCCCTTCCGACCTGCTGGAAGAATAGAAAAAAAGTAGGGACAGTCACGAATGGTGTATTTTTAAGATGGCGTATATTTATTGAGCTCCGGGCGGCACCCCTTTAACGCGCTTACTGCATGCACTTGAAGTCTCAGTTATGTATATTGCGCGGGAAAGGGGTG
>CAZSPL010000112.1:0-3844 GCA_964608735.1 uncultured Planctomycetota bacterium
GATATTCGCCTCATTCTTCGACTGGCCGTCCGGCAGCTTCAAACAATCCTTCGTCGCCATGCGCAGGGAGGAGGAAGGGATGGTTGAGAAGCGGGGATTGGTGCATCATGCGTATATGATTACGGGGTAGGTGGGAGTGTATGTTTAATGCGAGACAAATAGTCTTTTAACTGCCTGTATGCTGATGAAACCGATGATCCCTGAACAAGCCACATTGCAGCTCGAACTGCTCGGGCATGATTTTCACGTGTTCCGGCTTCCCGACACCGGCCACTTCGCGGTCGTCTATCGCAGGAAGGACGGCGATTACGGGCTGATGAAGAGGCGTAAAAATACTTGGCCGGTCTCTTATTCCGGCGTGTATTTTATCAGCCAGTCATCGGTTGTAGAGAAGTACAGGTTGTCGCCATCCTTTTCCACAAATATCAGGAACTGCGATATCCCGGGGATTTCATAGGTTTCCATTTCCCCGGTGATGGTGTCGTAAACTCCATAATATGTTTTCCCGTTAAACTTGGCGTTGTAGAACGCCATATACAAATCGTCTCCATCGAGATATGTGCCGTACGCTTTCCAGTATTGCTTTTCTACTGGATCTTTTTCAAAAACTACATGCTCAATCTCCCATGTGCTCGTATCGAGAATAGACAAGCCTGAAGTCTTTCCCTGGATGGGTTCCCACATTCCGTCAGGATTGGATATGTATATTTTATTGCTTCCATCATATTCTATATGTGTATCTAGAGTTTCTCCTACAATAAACTGCCTTGTGGCTCTTGTGTCTTTTTCTATTACAGATAATATACTCCCGCCAGTATCCATTATTTCGTCCTTCCCATATTCCTCGGAAGTTATCGCAATATATTGCCCTGCATCCACCATATAGTTATGCATGGTAGCTATTGTCATCTCCCAATTAACAGCCATATTGTCCATATCTACTTCTACTAATTTTCCTGTATCTGGAGGCAATGTGCCGGGAGTATAATGACCCCCAAGCGGAATCCCGCAATTATCCGCGGTGAAATACAGCTTATCTCCGGAACAGCACACTCCTGATATGCGACCCCTATAATATTCTGTCTCACTTTCAACCTCCATATTCTCATAATCAATGACCACAATCATCGAAGGATCAAAATCAGCGTGGCCTATTATCCTGTCAAGATAGCTTGAATATGTTATGTTCAATATTTTATATATTTCAAGAGTATCTATTTCCGACAGGTCGTCTTTGTCGTGTTTGCCTAATACCCCCATTTCATGAAGGAAGTACATATTATCGCCGATGATAATCATCTCTCCGATAATAGGTGGAATGCTATGAATAACCGTCCCTTCACTGTGAATGGATGAGCTGAAATACATAATTATCGCAACGCTTATAATAAGCGACATTATTGCAATAACTGTTGTTTTCATCTTACACCTCAGATACCATGATTATAGTAATAAATATATATTTCTTGTTCTTCAGGCCTTTCTCCTCTAGAATAACCTTCGTCGGAGACTGGATAATTAATAACGAAATACCGGTATAAACGAATGAAGTCCCGCCGGAGAAACTTATCCAGGCTTCATGCCGCCCGTCGTGAAGCGGCTCCAGCGGTGAGAACTCAACAATGCTTTCATATTCATTCAGGATCGGCTTGACGTCGGTATAATCTACGATGCATGAGAACATCGAAACGTCCAGCGGCGAGTTGAAATTATATAATTGCGCTTGAAATACCGGCAGTTGAAGATTCGTTACCTTTATATCGTATTCATACTCTACAACCTCCGCCGGGCCGATCATCTCAAGGTAAGTTGACTTGTACCCCCGCTCTTCTACATGATTTGACGTGCTGCTACGCTTGTCGACATAACCTTGATACAGCGTATCCCCCGGCTCTGCTGACACGTTTTGACCGGCATCTATCGGATTATTCTTCCCGCTGGAACAGCCGATGATAAGTGGAAGCATAAGCGCTGTGAGAACCAGCAAGCGCGCAAATACCCCTCTCCGCTTACAGCTTGATCTAATGCCTGGTGTAATTACAAACCTACCTCCCTGATACTTACAATAGCTATATACACCAAGCCTTTGGCTGTGTCAATATCAACTTAAGATTAATTTGAATTTCTTTATACTGCCCATGAAGCAAGCCAAGTGCCCCCTACAAGCTCCGAAGACTCGCTTGTCGGCACTTGGCTATTTTTTTATTTGTTATTAATATACTCCCCTACTTCTCAAATCATTCCCTCCCTTTTCCGCATCAAAATAGTCGGGCCGGGACGTGACGCTTCCGGCATTCATTGCGCACGGGAGGGTAACTATGCGCTACGTTCTGATAGTCTCGATAATCCTGGGAATCCTCGCGACCGGATGCTCCTCGGCATCCGATTACGGCTCGAACCCGGCTGACCCGCTTGTCCCGGTGGAGAGAGCGACATCCGGCGGATCGCATCAACTCCTCGGGCTCTATCAATTCAGGATAATGCCGGAGGACAGCAGGCTCGACATTGCCCCGATGCGCGCCGCCGCGATGCATCTCAACGCCCTCCCCTTCCTCGAACCGCCGCCGTTCCTCAACCTCTCACTCGAATCGCTGCAATTCAACGGCGACATCGTCACCGCCGACATCGGCCTTCGCCACCCGTTCCTCGGACTCAATCAGTTCACCGGATTCGACGTGTGCGGTATATTCATCACGAGCGGCTCGGTCTCCGGATACAACGACCCGGATATCGTGATGGCGGGAGACGGGGATACATACTTAATGAATCCCGACGGCTTCACCCGCTGGTGGAACCCGTCGGAATTCCCATCCGACGGCACCATCTTCGCCTACACCGACGGCCTGCTCGGTACGCCCGATTCCATCGGCAATTACAACTGCACGGTGAATGCATACAAATTCTTCTGCGATGACCTGACCGGCCCGGACTCGCCGTTATCCGGCATCGACCCGGCGTCGCGATGCATATTCTCGGCGGGGCAGAAGAATGTCCGCCGCTATGAAATCCAGATGTCGGGCGGGCTTGTGTTCAATTACGCGGTCGACGCGTCGTGGCAATTTCCCGACGGCGACCCGCCATACAACGTCCCCGACGATTTTGCTCCAGCGGCGAATCGCGCGGAAGCGTGGAATATCGCGATAAACGAAACGGAGAATACCCTCTACAACGACGGCTCCACATCGGGCGGCGACCTCGGGCTCGAAATCACCGTATATGACCATTTCAATTCGGAATTGAATAATGTATGGCTCGATTCGCCGGGGAATTTCGGCTTCGAATCATCCGCAATACCAACAAACACCGGCGACGGATTCAGCATATATACATTATCTATCAACGATGCATCCCCCGCCGAGGGAAGCATCGATATATTGCTCGGCGTCGAATGCGAGCAGGATGATTACCAGGGACTCGGGCCGTCCGGGCCGATTACATCGTATTTTATGTACACAGCCCCGGTCGACGATGAGCCGCCGTCCACCGACTGCGGCACCGGTATACACGAAACGCTCCAGTATGAAGGCACCTACCAACTGAATTGGAGCCAGGCGCCCGTCCCGTCGTGGCACC
This sequence comes from uncultured Planctomycetota bacterium, assembly GCA_964608735.1. GTDB lineage: Bacteria > JAJVIF01 > JAJVIF01 > JAPKYR01 > CAZSPL01 > CAZSPL01. The sequence continues at coordinate 3,574 of CAZSPL010000112.1, forward strand.
GGACATACGATATCGCATCGCTTCCCGACGGGCGCGTCATCATGCAGGGATTCTACAACGGCTCGCCCGCATTGATGGCGTTCGATGTCACGCAGAACGGCATATCCAACGGCACGCCGATAGTCGAGAACCTCTGCTCAACCGACATGCCGCAGTGGACCATGTCGCTCGACGTGTGCGAAGTCACCGGCAATATAATCCTCATTCTCGCGAGCAATTCCGGGAAGATGATGGCGTTCGACGGTGATGGCAACCACATCGAGAGCCTTCC
>CAZSPL010000112.1:3944-11960 GCA_964608735.1 uncultured Planctomycetota bacterium
CTCATCGAGCACAGCTCATACCCGTGGAAGGGGAATATGTACAATTATGATATTTCCGGCGGACAGCCGGTGCTGATGCCGTCGCTGACCAAACTGAATTTCCTGTCGAGCCCTCTGAGCGAAAGCCAGATAGACCACTGGCGGATGGCTTTCGATATCGAGATAGACCATTCCGACCCCGCGCAGGAGAATTGCCGCATCATGCTCGCGCGGCGCTCCGGTTCGGGATGGGACGACGGGTCGTATTTCGCGAAGTACGACATTGACATGAACCTGCTCGCGGAATATCACGTGGCGGGAACATCGTCCAACGACCACCTGCTCGAAGCGTTCACCCTGTGCCCGAATCCGGACGACCCCGACGGGATATTCCTCACCATCCAGGAAGGCTGGCTCTCGGAGCCGGAAATGGATGCGTACGAGGTATACGCCGAACCGGCGGATTGGTAAAAAAATAGGGACAGTCACCTATTTCGCTCTTAGAAATACGATGACCAGTAATGCCACGAGCGAAATAGGTGACTGTCCCTATTTTTTTAATCCGGATCCAGCATGCCTTCGGCGAGTTTGCGCGACGCCTTCTCGTCGGCCGATTCGCCGAGCATACGCGATAATTCGAGGATGCGCTCCTTCTTCTTCAGGCATTCGATGCCGACATCCTCGACGGCCCCCTTCGCGCCGGTGATCTTCTCCACCTTGAAATGATGCCGCGCCATGCCCGCCACTTGCGGAAGATGGCTGATGAGTATGAGCTGATGGTCGCGCGCCAGTTCCTTCAACTTGCGCCCGACCTTGTATGCGTTCTCCCCGCCGATGCCGACATCCGCTTCGTCGAACACCAGTATCGGCGCGCGGTCGCGATGCGCGAGGTGCGCCTTGAGCGCGAGAAGTATGCGCGACAACTCCCCGCCGCTCGCTATCCTCCTCAACGGCTTCAAATCCTCGACAGGGTTGGTGGCAAGCAGAAGCTGCGCCCTATCCGCGCCACGTTCGCCGATTGCCGATGCGCCGTCCCCATCGCGACGCAAAAGCTCGACAGCGAATTTGGCGTTGGTCAGTTCGAGGTCCTTCAGATGTTTCCGGACATCCTTCTCCATCAGCTTCGAAATCTTCTCCCGCGACGATGTCAGCTTCGCCGCGAGCTTCACAAGCTCCGCTTCCCCCGATGCAATCTGCTTCTCCAAGTCCGACAAATCCGCGCCGGCGTCGTTCAGAGTGCGAAGCGATTCGGCAAGCTCATCGCGTTTGCCAATCAGACCTTCATGCTTCGTCGAGTATTTGCGTTTCAACTCATGTATCAGCCCGAGCCGCGAGTCGACTTCGGCCAGCCGCGATTCATCCACCTGCACTTTATCAGCATAGGCCGACATCCGTCGCCCGACTTCGGCAAGCGTCTCCGCTGCCCCGGAAAGGGAATCGGCATCCTCGATCAGCGATGCATCCGACTTCGCCATCTCCCTCAAAATCGATTCCGCCTTCGATGCCACATCATACGCCGCAGCTTCCCCTTCGTCCGCCTCATACAATATACCCGACAGCAGGCGCGCGCTTTCGATGAGCGATGCCGCCGCGCTCAATATCTTGTGTTCGTCTTCGAGCTTCGATTCCTCGCCCGGCTCCAACTCCGCTCTGTTCAATTCATCGTACTGATATTGCATCAACTCGCGACGTTCGCCGAGGCGGTCGATGTCGGCTTTCCGGCGCGCGAGTTCGTCGCGGGAATCCTTGAGCGCCCGGTATGACGACGCGACTTCGTTCATCAGCGCGACGTGTTTCTCGTCGCCCATTTCATCGATGATGTCCAGCGCGTCGGCCTTGAGCAGCCGCGAACGCTCGAACTGCCCGAGCATCTCGATGAGTTCATCGGCGACCTCTTTCAGCACGCCGACGGGTACTCGCCGCCCGTTGAGCCATGCCGATGCGCGTCCCGATTTCGACTGTACGCGCCGGAGGATGATTTCGGTTTCTTCATCGTCGAGAAGCCCCTTACCGAGCAGGAGTTTTCTCGCGCGGGCGTCGGCGAGGTCCAGCGCGACTTCCACCGCGCTCTCCTCGGCGCCCTTCGACACTTCATCGCCCGACGCCCGTGCGCCGAGGCCGAATGTGACGGCATCGAGAAGCTGCGACTTACCCGCGCCGGTCTCGCCGGTGAGCACGTTGAAGCCGTCGCCGAATTCGAGGCGCATGTCGCGGATGAGCTTATAATCGCGTATGGAAATCTCGCGTAGCATCGTATCTATTTTACGCCATGCGCCGCCCCCGCGAAACAACAAATATTCTTCCACTGGGATCGCGGGCTGCCAGCCCGCATGGCCAGCGAGCATCGCATATTCATGCGGACTGGCAGCCCGCGGTCCCAGTGGCCGATTTTCCATGGTTAGGAGCTATTTAAATGTAAATGCAAATGATGTAACATACTCCCAATCATCACCGGAGCGACCCAATGAACATCCCCGAATACATCCTCAGCTTCATCAAGCCCGATAATCCTCAACTCGACGAAATCGACCGTCAATACCAGACCCGTGACACACTTGTCCCGTGCATCGGTCCCGAGGTGGGCAAAATCCTCGGCGTCATCATCAGGGCCATCGACGCCAAGCGCGCGCTCGACATAGGAACATGCATCGGCTACTCGACCATCTGGCTCGCCGAAGCCATGAAATCCACCGGCGGGAAGCTCATCGCCATCGAAGCGAGCCAGATCTTCTACGAAGAGGCACGCTCAAATGTCAAAGCGGCGGGGCTGAGCGACTATGTCGAGATAATCCACGGCGACGCATCGGAAGTCATCAACGACCTCGAAGGGCCGTTCGATTTCAGCCTGCAGGATTCATCCAAGCCCCTCTACCCGGTCATGCTCGACAGGATTGTCAGGCTCACACGCGTGGGGGGAATCATCGCCGCCGATGACGCGTTGTTCCTTCCGATGGGATATGAACATCCCAACGCGCGGGCGATGGATGAATACAACCGGCTCGTATTCGCCGATTCGCGCCTCTACAGCACTATACTCCCCATCGGCGACGGGTTGACTATCAGCGTTAAAATCAAGGATTAGCGGCCGCCGCTTCAAGACCCCGTCTGCTTTCGCGTAAGCCTTACTTTTGCCCGGTAACGCTCGAATACAAGATGGGCGACTATCGTCATGAGATATATGCCGATGGTGAATATAAGTGTTTTGGGTTCATTCCTGATTTCATAGATGACGAGCAGTATCACGGTGGTGCCCATCAACGCGAGTCCGGCGATCACCGGGAGCAGCTTGCTCGATGTCCGTCCGCGCAGCTTCAGGTTGGCGATGCATACACCGATTGAAACCAGTAGGAAGGTCATGCTCGAAAACGAGGCGATGACATCGAGTCCTCCCAGGGCGGTCAGCGCCCCGGCCAGCACCGTGATAACCACCACTGCGGTCACCGGTGCCGCATAGCGGTTGCGGAACGAGAACGCCGCGGGCGCGAGGCATTCCACCGCCATCTCCCTTGCCAGGCGCGAGGAGCCGAACAGGGTGCCGTTAATCGCCGACGATGTCGCGAGCATGGCGGCTATATCGACAAGCACCACACCTATCTTACCGAGCACCGGTTTGGCCACGACGGCCAGCGCGTATTCCTGCGCCCCCTTGAGCGCGCCGGGCGCGAGGTTTCCCACCGCGACCAGCGCAATACCGAAATAGATAATGGATGTTATCGCTATCGAGCCATATATGCCCCTCGGTATATTACGCTCCGGGTCGCGGGTTTCCATCACGCCATTGGTGATAAGCTGGAATCCCTCGAATGCCACGAAAATCAGCGCCCCACCGAGAAAAACCGACGAAACACCATGGTTAAACAACGGTGTAAAATGATCCACCTTGGCCGTGAAGAATCCCACCGCGCCGAGCACCGATAAAAGCGCTATTTTGGCGTAGACCACATAATCCTCGGCGCGGCCCATTATCCCCGCCGCGAGCATGTTGACGCCCATGAAAAGAACCAGCACTCCCATGGACAGAAACATCCTCGCCGACGGCAGGTGCGCTATACCGAACAGGTGCGCGGCATACGCCCCGAATGTGAATGCATAGAGCGCGAGGGTACCGATGTAACCCACGACGACGGTCCAGCCCGCGATGCCGGCAATCATCGGTTTTTTCGGGAACGCCCTCTCGAGGTATGTGAAGCTCGCGCCGTCGTTGCGGAATGTCAGGGCCAATCGTATGTATGAGTAACCGGCCGCAAGGGCGACCGCCGTACCGACGAGAAATGCGAACGGCGCCGCGTGGCCGCTGACATCGACCGCAAGTCCCAACACTGAAAATATCCCCCCGCCTATCATGCCGCCTACGCCGACCGCGATCAGCTCCGGCAAGCCGAGCTCTTTTTTTTTCTGTGGATGTTCAGCCATCATTCACCAATAGTACCACGGACGCCGTAACATTGGTGCCACGGGTACGCGAGCTTGCCCGTGTCTTTGGCCGCTCGCTGACGCTCGCGGTTCTGTGCTCCACCATAAAACCATGTGTGGCACGGACAAGCGTCAACCAATCCTCATCACACTCCCTCCACCCCTCAAGCTTGTCCGTGTCTTCATCTCCCTCATCCCTTCAATTTATTCTTCAATATCACCGCGCCGGCCCTCAAATTCAGGGCAAGCCATGAGAACCACCTGCGCGGGTCATACCATGCGGGATACAAATTCTTCACCACATATTTATACGCCGAATTATGAAACTCCCTCACCGCCTTCGACCCCGCGCGCCGTGCCGACTCCGCGTGGAAATGGGTCGCCTCGGCGGACGGCACATAATGCGTAGCCATCCCCATCCCGTGTTTGTACCTGAATGCCACATCGGCATCTTCCCAGTACATGAAATAGCGCTCATCCCATCCGCCGGCATCCGCGAACTCCTTCCCGCGCACCGCCCACGCCATCCCCGCCGCCCAGTCGACTTCCGACGGCTCGCTCGCATTTTCCAAATCTATCAATTGCTTCTTCGTGAACGGGTTGTTCGGAAACAGCTTGCTTAAAATCGTCGCACGCCCGAACAGGCCGGTCAGCGGATTCGGGAACGCCCGCCCCGTAGGCTGGAAACCGCCGTCGCCCCAGTACACCCTCGGCGCCGCGATGCCGCACTCGGCGTGCGATTCGAGATGCCCCACGAGCGTGGCGATGCAGTTTTCGCGCACCACGATATCCGGGTTGAGGAAAACGAGGTATTCGCCGGAGGCATGAACGATGCCGAGATTATTCCCGCCGCTGAAACCGAGGTTCTTATCGGCAACGACCGCCTTCACATTCCCGCGACCTTCCGCGATGGCCTTTAAATCAGATGCCTGCCCGCTGTCGAGGGAGTTGTCGACGAGGATAAGTTCCCACGTTCCGGCCGGCGGATATTTCTCTATCGATTCTACGAGGCCCCTGACGAGATGCGCGACGCGATAGTTTACGGTGATGATGGACGTCCGCACGTCCCCCTTCGCGTCATTCACATTTTTCGAATCATCCATCATCTTAAAATGCGCCCTCATCCGCCTTGTTCCGCGAGCATTTTCTGGTGCTCGACCATGATGCATCGGTCCATCACGCATCGAAGCCCCGCCTCCTCAATACGGTTGAACGACTCCTGGTCGAATATTCCCGCCTGGAACCATATGAGCGGCGCCTGGTACGGGGCGTTGAAGATGTTGTTGACGACAACCGGGATTTCCCCCGACGGGCGGAACACGACGAGTATGTCATAGTCATACGGCACGCTCATCAGGTCGCGGTATACTCTCTCCTCGAGCACGCGCTCGACGAACCGGTTGGTCGTGATGGGTATGATGATGTAGCCCTGGTCCTGCAGGTAGCGCGGGACATAGTGCGACGGCTTCATCGGCTGCGACGAGCATCCGAGCACCGCTATCTCCTTCGCGTCCAGCACGAGCTTCGTGATTTCATCATCTATCTGGTCGTACAGCGAATGCATCATGCAACCTCAAGGGATGGAATTATATCATGCGATTGTGCAACCAAGCCGGAAAAGCCTTGAATATCCGGCAGACCGGGTTTATAGTCATTCCCGGTTTAGCCGATAGGTGCGAACCGGGAATGGCGATGCCGGGATGAACTGGAAAGCTCTATCCATTATCATAACCGTTGCGGCAGCACTGGTGATTCTGGAGGGATGCCGGAATATGACAGACAGCGAACGTCTTTTACCCCTCGCCAAGGATGGGAAATACGGATATGTCAACGAGAAAGGGGAGTGGATCATCGAGCCCCGGTTCGATGAAGCCGACAAATTCCACGAAGGATTGGCCAGGGTGATGGCCGGCGACCTGATGACCGGCAAATATGGATTCATCGATAAATCCGGGGACTATGTCGTTGAGCCAATCTATGATAACGCCATGGAATTCTCCAACGGCCGGGCTATGGTCGGAGTCGGCGGCAAGCACAATCCCAAATGGGGTTACATCGACCGCGAAGGTAAAATGGTCATCCAACCTCAGTTTGTTATCGCCAACAACTTTTATGAAAATGTGACAAGCGTGATGGCGGGCTATCCGCCATCAGGTAAATTTGGTTACATCGATATTAACGGCAAGTGGGTTGTAGAGCCGAAATATGAGCGAGCTATGCCGATTGCCGAAGGGCTCGGCGCAGTCATGTATGAATCGAAATATGGCTTCATCAAGGCCAATGGCGAGTGGGCTATCGAACCGAGGTATCTCGAAGCGTGGGATTTCAATGACGGCCATGCAATCGTGCTGCTTCCCAACGATGAAGGGAATGAGCTTGTCAGGCAGAGGGAGGCGGGGGAAATCAACCCGTTGAACTTCCCATACGATGCCCTGAGAACCGCCGGAGCCCGGAAATACGGCAATTATGCACTGATAGACAAAAACGGCAAGGTTGTCAAAGAGTTCGATTATGACAATGTCAGGGAATTCGAGGACGGCCTGGCGATCGTGCTGACCGGCGACTGGAAAACCGGCAAATGGGGATACATTGATGTGAACGGCAATGAAGTCATAAAACCGCAATTCGACATGGCGACACCCTTTTGCGAGGGGCTGGCGGTTGTGAAAACCGGCGGAATCACCACCGGCAAATCCGGCTATATCGACAAGACCGGAGAATTCGTCATCGAACCGATATACGATTTTGCATCGTATTTCCATGGGGGATTGGCCGAAGTAATCACCTATGACGATGAAAACCACTCAAAAGGAACCCGGGGATACATTAACAAAAAGGGCGAGATGGTTATATCCGGGGAATTCAGCCGCCCCAAATCATCACTCCCTGCATTCAACCCCCGAGGCAAGGCGGGATATATCGACAAAACCGGTGCTTATGCAATCGAGCCGAGATTCAGCCAGACCGGCTCCTTCAAGGACGGCCTTGCCAGTGCCGCCGTCAATATCGACGGGAAGGATAAATATGGTTTCATAGACAAATCGGGCGAATGGGTAATCAAGCCGCGGTTCGGCTATACAAAAAGCTTCAGCGAGGGCTTGGCGCCGGTAAGCACCGGAGGCATTCTGAGCGGTAAATGGGGATTCATTGACAATACAGGCAAACTCGTTATCGATTGCAAGTATGACGGCGCGTGGGAATTCACCGAGGGTCTTGCGCCGATAGGCATTGGACGGGAATTCACTGACATGAAATGGGGATTCATAAACAAGAAAGGTGAAGTGGTAATCGAACCGCAATTTTCTCTCGCATTCAATTTCAACGATGGCCTCGCGCGAGTACGGATCGGCGAATTCGACAGGTTCGCTACCGGCACGGAAGATCAGAAATGGGGTTTCATCAACAGCGCGGGAGAATTCGCGATCGAGCCGATCTATGAATCCGCTTACAATTTTCAAAACGGCATTGCCATGGTAAGAATTGACGGCAAAACGGGCTTCATCAACACCTCCGGTGAATATGTAATCGAGCCCAGGTACAAAGGAATCGGTTGGTTCTCCGAAGGCCTGGCCGACGCCGTTCTCGGTGACAAATACGGTTATATCAACGAAAAGGAAGAATTCG
>CAZSPL010000113.1:0-11905 GCA_964608735.1 uncultured Planctomycetota bacterium
ATACTTGAAGATGGGTTGATCGGTCGGCCCCACATTCAGCCCGGGGAAAAAGTAAAACGTGAATCCATCGGCATTGAGAAGCTGGCCACCCCCATCCTCGGCACGAGAGAAATATGCCGGCATCAGGTCATATACCGGCCCACCTTCTTTGTACCAAATAACATGATCACTAATTTCCCAATACCGGGTGGCGGGAAACATCAATATACCCCTTACATCGAACCCGGTGTACTTCGGCGTATTGGGAAACGGATGCGACAGAATCACCTGAACTTTGAGTGTTCCATCAGGCTGGAGTTGGGGCTTGGCTATCTTCAGGCAGTGGCTGCAATTGGGCGGTTCCACGAACATGTTCACATTGAAGTGATAACTCGATTCGCGAATCGGGATCGCCTCAATCGACATGTGATCCGCGGAGACCTGATAAAGTCCTGCATGCCATTGCCAGTGTGTGGTTTGCGAAACCAGGGCTTGCCCAACCGCCTCGTCACAAACAGTGGATGTTATCCCTTCCCCCGATGAACAGCCGCAGATAAGCAGCAAAACAATTCCAAGGAATACCATTGGTTTCATCTTATGTCTCCTTTTCCTTTAGTCCGACCAGTCGCTCGTATCACCCCAGATAGAGGGCTCGTAGCCGTTGTCAACATCGGTCCAGATGGCTTTCGCAGCATCTACATCGAATACGGCTATCTGGGGAGCGTAGTTGTACTCCTCGTACTCGCCGATATCGCCCAAGCCATAGGATATTTCACAATCGTTGGCGCTTGTTATATCGTAATTTGGACCACTTGTAGACCAAGTGACTCCACCGGCAAGAATGTCCCAATCGTTACTATCGTAATTCAGCCAGGTCAAGTACCCAAAGTTGCTTGTGTCAGCCAGGGCCGCAAATGTGCACAAGCCGTTGGCTCTCACGACACTGGTAAATATCTGCTGTGGGGCTGCGTGGAGGGCTAACCTGAAAGTGTTTGTTGCGTATAGATTGCCCATCATCCAGCCTGAGCCGGAATTGAATGTGTTTGTCCACACAATCATCGCCGTGCGCTTATTACCACTGTCGGTGTTCTCGATCGGCTCGATGTCAATGTAGGGCATAACGTTGAAAAAATAAAGAGTTGCTTCAGTAAGTTGTTCGCTGTAAAAATCGCTCGGCAGGTTGCCTTTAGCGGGGACCAGCGTTAGATACACATCGTACATCCAGCCATCTTCGGGGGGATCATCATACTCGCCGTGATGCCAGACTACTCCGACATAATAACCGTCATCAAGCGAATAATCCAAATTGAGATTACCGATGTAATCCGTGTCATCGAATCCGACGTCGATACGCGGTTGGCTGTTAACGCCAACCAGGTCTTCATTGAGATTGGGGTCTTCTGTCCAGTCAATACCACCCAACCCATCACTGACGCCCCTTGCGTACCAGATGTCCCGATCATCGTAGTCCCAGAGAATTTCGGCGACAACATGCAGCCTGTTAACACCGTTCTCTTCATCTTCTGCTCCGGCATCAAAAACGATATCGGGGTTCATCACGTGATAGTATGTAACGCCAGTCGGATTGATATCCGTGGGAGTGCCGACGGTGAAATCATCAAAATCATCCGGGTCATCCTGCTCCGCTCGAACCCAGTAAATCCGCCAATTATACGGATTCGGGTCAGGCACATGGCGGCGCTGGTATACGATATCCACAACTATCTGCTCATCGTCGTTGATATGCGCCGTTATCGAGGGCCACTTTTTCAAGTAATTCTCAATGTCGTCGACAGTGATTACCGCGCCCATATGGTCGTCAGATTCAGGGGTAGTGCCATCGCGATAAAGGACCTTAAAATAAATATGCGTATCAGCTCCATCTCGTTCTTCCCAGGCGACAACCGTATACGTGTATTCGTTGCCATCTGGTTCATCAGCCCGCTTTATCTCGCCCCTTTCATCATAGGAATGCCCATAAACGACATTTGTGATATCGGCGCAATGCTCAGTGACTTCAGTATCCTCCACTGCCTCGTCATTTGTGGTTTCGGTCCAGTAGATTCCCCTGAACATGTTGTCGAGACTTCCGGAATCCTGATTATCCGAAGCAGGCTCCATCGGATTTCCCTTACTGCATGATGTGCATACGAATGCAAGCGATGCTATGAGGATTATAACCCAGACCTTCCATTCCTTGCCCCCCCAGTACAACTTCTCGGCCTAATCTTGTACATGGCAGACTCTCCCTTTCAGAAATATTTTGTCAGGCCTCTATGTAAATCTTCCGGCATTGGCCGCTCCCTGACGGTCGCGGTTCTGTAGTGCCTTTAAGAAATATTTTTTTGACCTTTATGTGAACCGGGGCTCCCACCCCGAATAACAAAACCTCTAATCGGAGATATACACCATGATTAAGCGGCAGTCAATGACTTTAAGAGAAGAAATAAAAATTAAATATTTTAATGTGGAAGCGGAAATGGTTCAAAGTCATGTGCAGGATAGCTTATAGCTCGAAGAAAGAGAGATTGTTGCCTTAACGACCGATCAAATGCTCAAGCAATATTTTCAATCCTATCCCAATCAGCACCACTCCGCCGAATATCTGCATGTATTTCTTCAGGCGCGATGTTATAAACCTGCTCAGGAGCATTCCGGCCAATGTCAGACCGGCCGTTATCAGCGCAATGACAACCGCTGGGAGCCATACGCTTACATTTAACAATCCGAAATTGAGCCCGACGGCGAGCGCGTCGATGCTCGTCGCGATTGAAAGCAGTATCAACGTCGGGCCGCGCGTCGGGTCGGAGCTTGCATCTATAGCATCATCTCCCTTCAACGCATCGCGGATTGCTTTTACGCCGATTGCCAGGAGAAGCGCGAATGCCACCCAGTGGTCCCACGTCGAGATGAAGCGTTCGATACCCGAACCCAGCAGCCATCCTATGACGGGCATGATTCCCTGGAACAATCCGAAGCAGAATGTGAAGCGGAAAATCTGCCCGGCGTTGACCCGTCCCAGCATCAGGCTGACCGCGATGGCGACGCTCATGGCGTCGATCGCAAGGCCGATTGCAATACCGGTTATTTCAAAAAGGCTCATGCGGATTCCAGTAATCTTATGCGTTATATTGTGACTAAACGGACGGGAAGGGGCAAGTGGTGATTTAGCGGTAGAATCCGCGTTCAAGAAAATCGAATATCAGGTGATATTTACTTGTAATAGTTACTATTACGTGTTATCTTGCGGTAGCTGGTATCACTGCCGGCGAGATTTACGACAGGAGGTACTTATGCGAAGGATTTTAGCTGTCCTCGGGGTTATGGTTGTTCTGTGCATGCTCGCGTCATGCAGCTCTGGTGGAATCACGAGCGCCGATGTCGATCGCACTATCGACAACGGGAACACCGATGATGCGCTCGGGGTGGCCGTATCCCCGCAGACCCTGCTTTTGTCCTCAAATCAGGGCGGTTTCGTCGTGGTTCACACTTTCATCCCCTACTCCACCGTCAACCGCACAGGTCTGACGCTCAACTTCGTCCCGGCTTTTCGCACCAAAGCGGATGATTGCGGAAATCTCGTGGCCTATTTCAACGAGGCCGCCATCAAGGCGATTGTTACCCCGCCTGATGAATTGATGACTCTCCGCGGTACATATACCAATGGCCAATCATTCGAAGGGTCGGATACGGTGAAGGTAAAAGAGTAGTTCAGTGCTCTATTGAAAACATGCGGGCGCGATATCGCGCCCGTTTTTATTTCCGGCTCGATGTTCGCCGAATACCGGTCATTCCACCGCTATTTCAGGCCAGGTCGTGGTATCGGGCTTCGCGGCGGGGGTTGTATACAACTCGACCGTGTTGCCCATCGGGTCCATTATCGTCCATCCCCAGTATGATTCCTGCCGCCATTCGGGGCACGGTTCATGCATCGGCACATCGCCGTCGTCGATTATCGCCCGGACCATATCGGCGTACATGTCTTCGGGGACATTTATCGCCCACGACACGCCGTCCACATCGCCGCCCCATCCCGGCTGCCAGGTCCATTCATCGTTTACCGGCAGCTCCTCATGCCCCCGGAAGAACATGAACTCCATGTTGCCTGATTTGTAACAAATCCACGCCCAGTCGTCGGTGTTCATGTAACTCGATTCGGTCATCCCGAGCAGGTCGGTGTAAAAGTGACGAATCACGTCGACATCGTTGCACATCACGAAAAGGAATTTGATGTTGACCTTCGGCGCTTCCGCCTTCGTCTCTTCTTCAGCCATTACAACCTCGCAGAAACTGATAAATAATACAAAGATACAGATTGAAACAACGAACCTCTTCAACATAATTCTACTCCTTCGGCCAATCCATCCGGGCCACCTTTTCGATAAGCTTCATCGCTTTTGCATCGGCCTTTTTCGCTTCCTCGAGATATTCGACCGCCTTCCCGATGGCCTCGTCATCCACCACCTTCTTATCCGCCTCCCCGGGGAACGGGAACAGCTTCACCATTTCAATCAATGCGAGCTCCGCTTCGGTCAGTTTCGCGGCGGATTCCTCGAGCTCTTCGCGGGCGAATTCATTCCTCTCCGCGACGCGCTTTATGAACTTTCCGGCGAATGCGCGGCCCTCCGCATAACACGCGCAGCAGTATGCATTCCCCATCGAATGCGCACGCTTCGCCTTTAATGCGTCGGCCCATAAATCATATGCCGCTTCGCCGTGGGCATAGGGACGGTACTCGAACTTGAAGTACCGCACGGCATTGATAAGCGCTTCCTTGTCCTTTCTTCGCTGATCGAATTCCGTGGGCGTCGGGAACGCGAGCACATACGGCCCGCCCGGCGCGTCGATCTCATCCCACGCGATGGGCGGCTCCGGCTCGTTTAAAAATTTCTTGAAGGATTTCACGAGGTATGCATCCCCCTCGATGCCGTAGCATACCGCGAATTCCGGCACGTAGGCCCCCCACATTACGCATGGACGGCCGCCCTCGATCTCGCGCTTCGCGAATTCGAACGCCTCGCGCGCGTGGGCACGGGTGCGGTCGTTGCGGTATTCGCCGGTAAAGCATTCACCGGAATAGAAACAACTCGTGCTTCGCCCCAGCGCGCGCGGGCCCCAGTTGAGGCCGTCCCAGTCGAGCACCGTCGGCCCCGACGGGCAGAGGTCCGGCGCAATGCCCGTGTGGAATGCATAGCCGCTCTGCCCCGCGACGTCGGCCATGTCGCATTCGACCCCGAGCGCGTTGAGGCACCCGGTTACCGCCGATACCCAGCTCAACCACGCCCCCGGGTAATTCACTTCCATCGGCACATTGATTCTTTCATTCGAACCCGCCATCGTTTCACTCCTGAATAATGTGCGGCGATTATAGCATACGATTGTATAGTGTCAAGCACGATTTCGGAATAGGGTAACATTTTTGTAAGAACCCTCGAAACGGCTTTTATCGGCTGAAAATGAAGTAACATGTCGATGTGAAAGACGGACTCGAGGGAAGGGAGCCATGTCGAGACTGATATATACAATTCTTGTCTGCGCGATGCTTCTCAATATCGCATCATGCACACTTCGACCGCGCTATTCCGCCTCGGATATACCGCAACTCATATCGGCCCTTCACGCTGATGACGAAATAAAGCGCGCGAAGGCATCCGCCGGCCTGGGGAGCATCGGTGCGCCGGCGGTTTCGGCACTTATGCGGGAGGCGCGTGATGCCGATGCCAAAGTGCGCGAATGGGCGCTGTATGCCGTCAGCCAATCGATTTATGACGCGATAACCGATAATCCTGAATTAAGCGAACAGCTCAGGGAAATGCTGATTGGAGCGTTGAATGATGAATCGATGCCGGTGCGTTATGAGGCCGCCCGGGCGATCGGCAATATGAGGAAAGATGGAAAGCCTGCCATTCCGGAGCTTGTCCGCGCCATGGATGACGATGACTGGCGGATCCATTACATCTGCTGCCGTGCGTTGTGGTGTATCGGCGCCGAGGGCGAAGCTATAAACGCCCTGGCGGGGGAATTGGATTCGAAGTATGGCGATGTGCGGGGAGCGGCGGTAAGGGCGCTGTGGATGACCGACGGCGATGCGAGCGCGGCGGTACCGAAGCTGTTCGAGACCGCGCTCGGTGATTTTGATATAAGCTACAATGCCGCCGAGGCCGTATATAAAATCGGAATCAGCGACGGCCAACTGCCGGAAATTATAAACATTTTGTATGGAAACGAATGGCTTGCCAATACCGATTCAATGTACTTCTCCGAGCCGTTCCAGGACGATATCAAAATGCTTCTCTCCCGCGCCCTGCGATATGATGACCCGGATGTACAAGCGAAAGCGAGGGAAATAATAACGCGAAGCGGCGAATGGGGCGAGACAATTATCGATGCCGGGGCGCAACCGGCTGGGGGTGTGGAATGAAATATATCAGGGCATTTGCATTATTTGGATTATTCCTCATCGTATTGATTCAAACCGCGCGAGTCGATGCGCTCAGCGAAGGCCCTGTCCGGCCGCCGAAGAAGGAGGAGATTCCCGCACTGTTGAAGAAGCTTGGGAAGGCGAAAGGTTACGGCGGCTATGATGTGGCCCGTGATCTGGGATTAGCAATATATGAACCCGGGGTCGTCGAGGGGTTTATTCAAATACTCGACGGCGATAACGAATGGGCGAAAGCCGCGATAGCATCCGAATGTCAATACGGCCGCAACGTCCCGCCCGAACTCCTGCCGTCCCTTGCCGCCGCGATGCACTCGGACAACGAGCAGACCAGGGAAGCGGTCGTTCAGGCGATGCAGAATTTCACCATTACCGAAAAACCGATAATCGACAGCCTGGTAGAATTGCTCGATGATGAATCCCCGATGGTGCGGCTCTCATCGGCCTATGCGGTTGGAAAAATAGGCCTGTCCGCGAACGAGGCTATTCCCCAACTGGTTGAAATGCTTAATGATAATGGCCGTTTCTGTGCCGAGGCGGCGGCGTCCGCGCTCGGGGCGATGGGGGATGGCGCGAAGCCGTACCTGCCCGAACTCGTCGAGACCTGCGGCAAGACATGGCATCTGAGTTCGTCCACCTCCGCCGAGAATGTGTTCATTCAATTGGGCCCGGAATCATACCCATATCTCATCGACCTGCTCGCCTCCGGGGATTTCACCAGGCGCGAAGTGGCGAGTATGACATTCAAACAGGCGGGCCCAGCCGCGAGCGGTTATCTCATCGACGCGCTTCAAAAGGATAGCGCGACCGCTACGTATGCCGCCCAAATATTGCTCGATATGAACATCAGGGACGACCGGATGGTTCCCGCGCTCGAGAAAGCCCTCGAAAACTATAACTCCGAAGTGCGCTCGCTAAGCGCGAGGCTGCTCGGTGAATTGGGCGCCGATGCCGGGCATGCAATTCCGAAGCTGATTGAGATGATGTACAACGATTTGAGCGCATCATCCGACGCAAAGCATGCGGTGAAAGAAATCGGGGCCGAATCGACGGGCAATATCGACGGGCTTATCACGCTTCTCGACCATACGAACATCAAAACCCGCGCTCATGCGGCCGAAGCGCTCGGGGAACTCGGCAGCAGGGCGATTCGGGCCGTGCCGGCGCTTGAAGTGGTGGTGGACAGGCCGGAGGAAGATTCGAGCGTATGGCGGGCCGCGATGGATGCCATGACAGCGATTCTCCCACCGGACGATGCGGTTCAATGGCTCGACAGGTTTTTCATCTACCAGTTGGATCGAAAAGCGGGACACGCCACCGAACTTCTCGGCTCGCTTGCGGTTGAAAATGATAATGCCATCGTCTCGCTGATAAATGCCCTCGAACACAGCCAGGGGGGGATACGACAGGATGCGCGCCAACAGCTCGTCAAACTTGAACAACGGGCCGTGCCGTGGGTCATCGACGCCCTTGACCATCCCGCATATCTCGCGAGGATCGAGGTCGTCCGGGTTTTAAGGGATATGGGAGCCAACGCCGCCGATGCATTGCCCGCGCTGAGGGACATAGCTCAAAACGACCCATACTATATCGACTACTACACTTCCCCATATCCCGTAAGGGACGAAGCGCTGAAGGCCGTCAGGCATATAGAATCGCGCCTCAACCAGTCCCGGGCGGATTCCGAGGATGATGAAAACGGCAACTCCTGACCCGCTTAAAACTCAATCTCGAACTCGCAGCTCTTCGCACCCCGGATTATCGACTGCTTGAGTTTCACCTTCACCGGCGTGCCGAATGCCGCTTCGAAAAGCGACTGATACCACCCGGCAGAGCAATGGCAGTATGTATCGCTGGGGAACGGCTCGTCGGAATGCTTGACCCGTCCGCAGTAGCAGCGGTCGTAGCCGCCGGTGATGGTGTTTTTGTTTTTCAGCTTCAGCCTTCCGCCGCCGATTCCCGCGCGGTTGAGCCTGTCGAGCAATTCCTTCACCGATTTCGATTTCTCCATGAACTGCCGGGCGCGTTTGGTCTGGGTGACGCCGCAGCATTTCGTACCGCAGGCGACCATCACCTGCTTCGCGACCGCCTTGCCCGCTTCCTTTTCGAGCCGCTTGACGGCGTTCCGTATCCATTCGGCCTTTTGCGCGTAGTCGGATGTGTCATCGAATTGCTGCGTATCGACTATGACCTTCTTCGATACCGCTTCGCTGGCGACGGCGTCGATGCATCGCTTGAACCGGTTCATCCATCCGCCAAGCATTGTTGTTCCGGGTTTTCTTTTCATGAAAGCACCTTATAAAGAAATCCCCCGCTGAACGGGGGATTATTTTTACATATTAACGCGGTTGTCACAAATGATTATTCGAGGAACGCTTTATCGAGCGCCTTCGCTTTGACTTCCGCCATGTCGGGCGTCAGCGCATAATCCTCGAGTTCCGCGTCGAGGTCGGCCGTGAATTCGAGCGCCTCGGGGGGATCGTGAAGCGCCGCGATGTGATACAGCACATTGAATGATTCGTTATTCTCGAAATCGAGCGCGACCTGCACCGCGTATGCCGGCTGGATGAACTGCCCCGAGCGGTCGAAATACACGAGCTGGACATCGCGCTCTTCGGCGCGAAGCGGGGTATCCCAATCGCCGCGAATTTTCGCCTCGACGGCCGCTCTCAGTTCCGCCTCGGATAGATAGGGGGTTTTCGCGACAAACTCTCGTCCGGGCTTGATTTCGAGTTTCTCCACCTTCCCGGCGGCGGGCTCGAGAACATCGCTGCGCTCCAGCTTGCTTACTTGCACTCTCCGCAATGCATCGGGATGAATCTCGAATGCCGGGGCGATGTCGTTCCACTTCTTGATGAATGTCAGGACCCTTCCCTGGTTGCCGAGCTGCACTATCATCTTGCTGCCGGGGCCTTCGACAGGGATCCCGTCTATCTCGCGTCCGAAGTGGAGCGTCAGCGCCTTCTGGATCTTCAGCCCGTAGTTGCCGTCCTTGCATTCCTGGCTGAACAACCCTATCGCCGCGAGCAGCTTGCCGTTGGCTTCGAAATCCGCCGGCATCAGCTCGACGTCCTTGATGAAACTCCTCGCGAGCGATTCGGCCTGTATTTTATCGGGAAGCTGCACCGCGGGAAGCGACATGAACCGCTTGAACTGGTTCTGGAAAAGGATGTCGCCGGTGCGGGCATCGAAGTTGATAAAGCTGGTCGGGTCGAGCTTGTCCTGCCAGAAGAAGCCCCTGAATGCTTCCGGGGCGGCCTGCGCGGCTCCATCCATTTTATAGAGCCTGTATTCCATGTCGTTTTTGAATTCGAGGGCATTGTTGAAGTTGGCCAGCGCCCTTATCTGGGCATTGGGCTCGACCTTGGCGAGAATTTTATCCGACATGCTCACGAACTTGGGCTTGTCGAAAGACTTTATCTTGAGGTCGTAGACCTTGAGGCTGTCCGCGCTCTGGAATTTGACGCCGCCGTTCCAGGTGATGGCATATGGCTGCACCGGGCCGTCTTCGTCCTCCGGCTGCGCGGAGCCGAGCATCATCAGGCTGAACGCCATGCCGATGACCATCACGAGTATCAATGTATATCCGAATGTCTTTCCCATAAATTTCATGGTTTTCTCTCCTTTTGGTTAAATCTGGGTCTCCCAGAAAATGGCCAGCCAGTGGGCATTACGCGGCGGGTCGGGACCGTAGTCATAGAGGGTGTCAAATTCGAGTCCCGGGTAGCACACCGCGCAGGCGAGGCTCGGGGATCCGGCGGCCCCGCGTATGTTGCGCACTTCCTGCGTCGTGAGAAACCACGACTGGATAACCGGCATGCCCCATCGAAGCTTCTCGGCGAGGAGCCCGGAAGTGTAGCAGTCCCCGGCCCATCCGGTGTTCCTCAAGCCGCACAGGGAATGCAGCCCCTGGAATATGCCTTTGCCGTCGTGCTCCCACCACGGGCTCGCCCAGTCCGCGACGTCGTCCGGTGATGGCACCACGCTGCAGGAAAGAAGTATGAGGAACTCCATGTCCTTATCGCCGTAACCGGGTACGTTCTTGAGATTTATGCCCGAGCGTATGCCGTAATTACCCCCATGACCCACGAAATAGAGGAGGTCCGCCGAATCGACGTAATCGTCGTTGTGGGTGATAAAGGTGTTGACGGTGGATGTCCCAACGTACCGGGGCTGGTAGTTGAGCGTTGTTGCGGGAAGACCGGGAATCGGGCTGGTGAACATGGATCTGAAATAGTTGATCTCCGGTATCCAGAACTCCTGGTCGTCCGTGCAGTAATAGGTATCGATGTGCCTCATGGTGGGGGCCTCCTCCAAATCGAGGAGGTAGGTCAACCGCTTGGCTTTGAATGCTTTCAGTTCCGCGGAGCTGTTCACCTGCAGCACGCAGAACAGAAACATGAAAACGAATACGACAGTCAGTGCTCTCTGCATCTCTAAGTCTCCTTTCTTTTATTCCTCCCACCAGATGCCCAGCCAGTGGGCATCGCGTGGCGGGTCGGGTCCGTAGTTGTAGAGGGTGTCCCATTCGTGGCCGGGGTAGAACACGGCGCTCGCAAGGCTGGGGGTATTAAGCTCCGCTCCCTTGAGGACCCTCGCTTCGGCCTGCCCGGCAAACCATGCCTGGATAACAGGAACTCCCATTTTGAGCTTCGGCGCGACACATTGCGACGATACCCCCGAGCCCGCCTGGGTATCGGTGCGGAATCCGCAGGCGGAATGCAGCCCCTGGAATATCCCCATGCCGTCGTGCTCCCACCAGTTGGATGCCCAGTCCGGCTCGTCCGGCGGGGCGGGAATCACGCTGCACGCCTGGAACAGGATGAACTCCATGTCGGTGTCGCCGTAGCCGGGGACCTCATCGAGCCGGATGGTCCAGAAATCTGTGCAGATCGCCTTGTAATTCCCCCCGTGGCCGCTGTAGAAAACGATGTCGGCGGAATCCGCGTAGGTATCGTTCTCGTCCTTGAGCATCTCCCTCGTGCCGCCGGTGTTGAGGCGCAGCCTGTAGTCGAGGGGATGCTTCACACCGAGGATTTCATCGAGGATGAAATAGAGCCGGAACGTGTTGATTTCTCCGAGGAAGTAGGATGAGTCCTTGAGGCTGTAATAGGTGTCCAAATGCCTTATATTACCGGCTTCTTCGGGATTATAGACCCTCTCGAGCCGCTCCTGCTTCAGGGCGTTCATTCCCGCGGCGCTGTTCGCCTGCAGGACGGTGAATAGCAGCAGGAATACGAGGAAGAACGTAAGCTCGCGGCGCATCGGTCGGCCTCCGTTATCTTCTACAATCGATGCCTTGATTGCTGCATCGATGCCTTAATTACTGCCGTCTTTCCCCCGGTAAGTCATGAGGCCGGGGCTGCGGATATGGTAGCAGATTTTACGACCCTCGTCCCGCCACCTCTTCCCGGAGCGCGGGCATCCTTGGGATTGTTGAAAAGGTATATTTCATATACCCGGGTAGCGCGTATCTATCTCCCGCTT
>CAZSPL010000114.1:0-4775 GCA_964608735.1 uncultured Planctomycetota bacterium
TATCCAGGTTTTATAGTAGAATGTTGTTATTAAATCTTTCAATGACGCGAGGCCTGCAATGAGCCATCGACCCGTACTGCTGCTGATTCTGCTGATTACACTTCTCGCCATTCCCGCGAATGCCGCGTGGGATGCGGGATTGAAAGAGGTCGCCATCGAGGGGATGGCAATGAGCCTCATGCTCCCCGAAAGCTGGAGCGTAACCCCCGACACCGACGAGGAGTTCTCGAAGCTCGATGCCAAGATGCTGTGCACGCCGGTGCTTATCGAGGATGACTCCGCGGCATTCACAATTTACATCTACGCCAGCGAGCGCGATGATTTCACCTACACCGTGTTCGACATGTTCCGCATGGGTGTCACCGACGAGGGAGCGATAACCGAGATAGCCAGCGATATAGACACGCCGGTGCTCGACGCTGACGGGGTCGAATACGCCGCATTACGCACCATGAACGTCGTGGGCGACGGCATGCTGGCGTACGGTGTTATGTTCCATCGCGGCGGTATCCGGTATGAAATCTATTACACGCCGAATATAACGATTCAATACGGTGAGCATTACGCCCGGTTCGCCAAGGTGCTCGAAACGATAAAATTCGAATGAACCCGGTGAAAAGCCCCCGGTATCGAAAAACCCCCCGTATGGGGGGCTTTTCGATTGTAACTTCTCCTGAGTATTATCAAAAATCAACCGCCGAAATTCTGCCCGCCCTGCGCGGCCTGCTGTTCCTGGCGACGTTTCTGCATCTCGGCGTTGAGCCGGTCGACCTTCTCGCCGACCGTCGCTCCAAGCGCCATGACCCTGTCGGTAAGCGCCTGGTCGCCGAACATACCGATGAGGGCGGAGATGCCCGTATCTATCCGCTGGTTCAGGCTGAGATCGTCCGATGCATATTCCGCGGCCGCTTCCAGGTCATCGAGCGCCGGCTCGTACTTCTCGAGGTCGATTTCAGTCTCGGCACGATGCAGGTAGATGTAGGCATCGGCATCGATGACCTCGAGCGCCTTGTCGAAGAACGGCAACGCTTCCTCGTTCAGCGAGAGATACTCAGCCTTTTCTTCCTCGGTCGGCTCCTGCAGGTTGGGCTCCTCCTCGCCGTAGGCTTCGGGATCTTCATTGTATTTATCCCACCGTTCGCGGCTGCGCTCGTCTTTCAGGCCGGTGATGCTGTACTGGTAGCGGATCGATTTGTAGCCCTCTATCTCGATACGGTACATAAGCCCGTTGATGTAGTTCAAATTCGCGAGGCGTTCATCGAGCGATTCCTGCGCCGCTTCCTGCTCTATTTCATCCATCGCGAGGAACTTGTCATCCGAGAGCGATGCTTCCGCCTCGGTGAAGAACAGCGCCCACTCGTTGCGGGCTTCCTCGAAATCCCCGTCCCGCAGAAGCTTCCACGCGTTTAGTCCCGGATCGAGTACCTGCATGTTATATGTTTCCCTGAGTTCCTCGATCTTCTTCTGCGAACGCTCCGACGCGAGGGAGAAATTATAGCTGTCCACTTTTATAATGCGGTATGAGACCTGCTCGTAATCGTTCTCGATATCCTCATCCCCGACATCGACATCCTCGAGCGCGAGGTCGGGATTGGTTTTCTTTTCTTCTTCCCACTTTTCATTCCTGAGCGTCTCGCGTATTGTCTCTTTTTCCGTCTCGAACGCGTCCCCCTCCGCGAGACGCTGCTCCAGCACTTCGAGTATCACGTATGATTCGAACACAAGCGGTTCGGCGCCCTGCTGGAACGGGTTCTGCATCTCTTCGCGAACCTTGAACGGCGGCAGTATCTCGCCGACCGCGGCGGAGAAAGCATTGTTGACGATTTCCGGAGGCTCGTCGCCGGCGCGCTTCACATTGTCGACGCGCCCGCCGGTGGCCTTCGTGGCGCTGTCGTCGGAGTATTCCGCGACGAGGGCCTCGAAATCCGCCCCCTCATTAAGTTTCCCCATTATCATATCCGCTTTTTGTTTCGCTTCCTCGTCGAGTTCGTTCTTGACCTCATCCCTGAAAGCCTCGGAGAACTTCTGCTGCAGCTTGTCTTCCACAATCCGGCTTTCGAGCTGTTCGGGTGTAATCCTCGCCATATCCCACAGCCTGGCGCGGTAGTTTCGTCCGGACTTCGCCTTGTTGAGGGCATCCCCCATGCGCTGGAACAGGCTGCGCTTCGCCTGTTCGTCCGGGCTCATGTTCAGGACGTTCGACTTTATCTGCTCGACCTGTTCGTCGATTTCCGACTGCTCGACCGTGATGCCCCTCTTCGCCGCTTCCTGCTTGATCATCGACATCATCATCATGCGGTCGAGCGCGAGGAACCGGCTGATGTAAGAATCTTCCGGCGGCGGGACATAGATAGCCTGGTCTTCGGGAAGCTTGTCGCGCTCGCTCGCCTGCATCCACTCGACTTCATACTCCTGTCGAGTGATTGAAGTGTCACCCACCGTCGCCACGGGTTCCTTCATGCGTGCTTTCTCTTCGGGCGTAAGCTGCGAGCCCTGGGGCGAACACGAGCTTCCGCCGCCCAGCGCTCCGCCGAACCCGACGAATGCGCCGCCGACGAAGATGAAGGCCACGATCCAGTAGATGACCTTGGTGATATTATCCTGGGAACGGAACCAGCCCAATAAGCCGGTCGGTTTCTTCTTCCGTCGTCGAGCTTTCCTGCTCATAGGATCCCTCTTCCGCGCTTCCGCCCGTTAACCATGGCGGCGCGGCTAAACACAAAAATACCGCCCCTGCGTAGTGAAGCGGCTTCCGCTTTGCAAGCGGGATATTCTATCCCACTACGCATATCATGTCAAACCGGGGCGGTCATCGCGGATGGAGCATGGCGTATCATTCCGCAAAGAGTATGCCGTCCCCGCGGCATATTTGAAACCTTATGCCCCGAGTGCGAGTCCTATGAAAAGACGGCGATTATATTTCCCATGCAAAGGGGTTTCTTTTATGGTAGCCTTTGCACTCGCGGGGGATTCCCGCAAGACGGG
This sequence comes from uncultured Planctomycetota bacterium, assembly GCA_964608735.1. Taxonomy (GTDB): domain Bacteria; phylum JAJVIF01; class JAJVIF01; order JAPKYR01; family CAZSPL01; genus CAZSPL01. Next base: position 2,986 of record CAZSPL010000114.1, read on the forward strand.
CGCAACATGGTCCGGGAATCCCGATTCAGAACCATTGTGTCTTACAAGGCGCGCGGTATGGCGCGCTTGGATATTAATGAAGGTGGAAACCTGATTTCCAACCGCAGGAGGAACCAGATGAAATATTTCCGTCTCGCGCTTATGGTACTACTCTGCGCGGGTTTCATCGCGATTCAATCACCCGACGCGCTCGCGTTCGAAAGGGTTCCGACGATGACCCTCTCGGAGATCGAGCCCGGGATGAGAGGAATCGGGAAAACCGTCATCCTTGGAACTGATATAGTCGAGTTCAATATAGAGATAATCGGCATTATCGAGAAGGGCGGATTCAGCGGCGGCTCGCTGATCCTCGCGCGATGCTGGGGCCCGACGATAGACAAGACCGGCGGCATCGCCGGCGGATATTCGGGAAGCCCGATATATATAGACGGGAAACTGATCGGCGCGTTGTCGGCGGGATGGTATTTCACCGACGGCGACCTCGCGGGCATAACCCCCATCCATGATATGCTCGACACCTTCAACTATTCCGACGACACGAGGTTCTGGAAGGATGCCGACCCGAAACCCATCGAGACCCCGCTGCCGACGCCGTTTAGCCACGAAGGGAAGACATTCGGGAAGGTCGTGCTTCTCAACAGCGAAAGGCAGGCGGAGTCGGGCGATTATTCCGACGACACCCTTGTCATGGTCGCCTCGAAAACCCCGCTCCTCGTGGGCGGACTCGACGACCGCTTCTTCCCGCTCATCAAGAAGGAACTCGAAAAAAGGCTCCCCTATTTCGATGTGCTCCAGGGAGTGGGCTCGGGGGTCATCCCGACCAACCTTACCGGGGCTCACATCGAACCCGGCGCCGCGATTGGCGTACAGGTTGCATCGGGCGACATCGACCTCACCGCCATCGGCACGCTGACATACGTCGACGACACCGGGCGCGTGCTCGCGTTCGGACACCCCTTCTTCCAGAACGGGTTCGTCGACATGCCGCTGACGAGCGCGAGGATCGTCTACACCGTGCCGAGTATCGAACGCTCGTTCAAGATCGGCGAGGCGATCGAAACGGTGGGACACATCACACAGGACCGCGGCACCTGCGTCGGCGGGTGGCTCGGCCAGGAAGCGGACATGCTCGATTTTAAAATCACCGTCGTCGATCAGGACATCAACAGGAAGAAAACCTTTGAGTCCAAGATTGTCCGCGACGAAGAATTGATGCCCTATTTCTGGATGATGGTGCCGCTCCAGGCCATCGCCGAAACACTCGACCGCACGGGCGGCGGAGTGCTGGATGTCACGTTCAAAGTTTACGCCGACGGTTTCGACGAACCGATTTCGATGAACAATGTTTTCTACTCGCAGGGCGGTTTCGGCGGATATTACGCCGTGAGCGAGCTTGCGATGGTCATAGACGGTTTGATGGGGCGAAACATTTATCGCGAAGCGAAGATTGAATCGGTCGAGATGAATGTCGTCGTCCGCGCGGAAAACACAACGCTGAATATACTCAAGGCCCAGAGCATCATGCCCGAAAGTGATAATGATGATGAAGGGGATGAATTGCTCGACGGAGAAGGGATGGAGGACGACCTGCTCGGGGGGGATGAGGATGTCGATAATGAAGAATCGGGGCGCGAAGTGATTCAGTTCATACGCAAGCAGGTTCCCCCGCTTCCGCTCGTCTACCTTGCGAGCAACCCGGTCGGACGCGAAATCATCAAGCTCAATGCCGGGGATGATGTGCTGAAAGCGGTGGAGGATTATGTCGCCACCACGGCGGAAGAGGAAAACGA
>CAZSPL010000114.1:4785-11892 GCA_964608735.1 uncultured Planctomycetota bacterium
TATTACGAACTGCCGCAGTACCATCCGGGCGAGACTGTCGAAGCGAATGTGACCATCCTGCCTTACCGCGGCAAGCCGTTCGTGAAGAAAATCTCGCTTGATTTGCCGAAGGACTACCCCGAAGGCGTTTACGATGTCACCATCAGCGCCGGGAACCCGTGGGGCGGGGGGGGCATGATGTTCTTCGACCCGTCGATGATGTTCTCGGGAGGCGGCGGGTATTACGGCTATTCATCGCCCGAGACCCTCGAGGAGATGATGGATGAAATCACCGACCGCGAGAGGAACGACATCCTCGTTTTCTCCATCGCGCCGATATATGACGACGACCCCTATGCATACCTGCGCGACGACTATGAAGAGCCCAAACCCATAGAGAACGTCTTCAAGATGGATGGCGTTGTCTCCGGCTACTTCACCCTCCCCATCGAGATTATCAGCAACGACAGCGAGACGTATGATGAAGTCGCGTATCCGCCCGAGGAGATCCCGGCTGAATTTGAATACGAAAACCTGCCTCAGGAGCCGCCTCCACCGCCGGTACCACCCGTCGATTAGGTTCCCGTCGATATCGAATTTACAACCCGCGACTACCCTCGCGGGTTTTTTTGCAGGCTGAAATCCAATCCCCCCCGGCATCTGTTACAATATCGGTTCAGCGCCCGGCATGGAGGTAACATGAAAAAGCAAAAACTGCCCGGCAGCGACTGGCTCCTGAGGCTCGATGCGGGCGATGAGATCGTCGCGTCGCTGGTTAAATTCGCGTCCGATGAGGGGATACGCTCGGCATCGCTGAGCGGTATCGGGGCGGTCGGGGGATTGAAATACGGATATTTCGACATCAACGACAGGGAATACAAGGTCGCGGAAGAATCCATCAGCCTCGAGATAGTGAACCTTACGGGCAACCTCGCGCGTCTCGACGGCGCGCCGATAGTGCACGCGCATATCATGGTCGGCTTCCCGGACATGGCGGTGCGCGGCGGGCATCTCGTGGAAGGCATCATAAGCGTGACAGGCGAGATTTTCGTGCATACGTATGATGCGGATATTTCAAGGGGCAAGGACGAACGGTTCGGGCTGAATCTGATGCGATAGACGAAGACACGGGCAAGCTTCGTGCGGGTTGGCAGAGCATTGGAATCGGCAGCCGCTTGACCGTGCCACCCGGAGCGATTGCGCGGATGAAGTTGTTTCTTCTGGTAGCCCGGGGTTGGCGCCCTCCAGTGCCGGTTTAATAAATGGGCGCCTACCCCGGGCTGCCCGGAAAGTATATGAACATCATCGAATTTAAAAATGTCACGCGACGGGCCGCCGATGAATCGGGTGGGATTCGCCTCATCCTCGACAACGTCTCCTTCAGCGTAGAGGAGGGGGAGATATTCACCATCATCGGCCCTTCCGGAAGCGGCAAGTCGAGCATCATACGCCTGATGAACCGCCTCGACGACCCGTCCTCCGGCGAGATATCATTCTCCGGCAAGCCTATCGCCGAGTACCCGCCGCAGGAATTGCGAAGGATGATAGCGATGACGTTCCAGTCGCCGAAGATGTTCGGCCCGAAAGTCGTCAACGACCTCTGCTACCCGCTGGAAATCGACAGCCCCCGCCCGTCTGCGCCGGGTTCGAATGATATGAATGAAAGGGCGCGCCGTTACGCCCGGCTTGTCGGCCTCGGTGAGGATTTCATCGGGCGCGATGTCGTCAAGCTCAGCGGCGGGGAGAAGATGCGCGTTGCCATCGCGCGGGCGCTGATGCGTTCCCCGCGGGTGCTTATGCTCGATGAGCCCACTTCGGGGCTCGACCCCGAGGCGGCGCGCGGGCTTCTGAAAACCATCCGGGAATTGAACAGCGCAGAGGGGCTCACCATCGTGGTGATTACGCACAGGTTTGCCTACGCTAAACTCATCGGGAATCATACAATGCTGATCGCTTCGGGAAGGATTATAGAAACGGGGGACACCGCGGCATTCTTCAGTCATCCACTGACGGAAACCGCGAGGGGTTTTCTGGAATCAGATGGAGCATGAAACCGGATATACGGCCCAGATGAACGGCGAAGACCGCGGCCCGCTGCCCGTTCACGGCTTCATGCTGTTCGGCGGGGTGATTGCGCTCTCCTTCGTGGTTGCTATGATGGGGGGCCGGTTCTTGCTCAAGATGTTCGACGAGGGCAATACGCCGGTGGTCATTCTGATGAGCCACGGGCCGCTGCTCCTGTGGGGGATTATTTTCATGCTCTCCACCGGGATGAAATTCGGCGACCTGAAAATTTCCATGCCTAAACCGATTGACCTCGGGTGGGCGATCCTGTTGAGCATCGGCGCGTTCCTCGGCGCGCTCGGGATATTGTTCGCCCAGATATTGTTCCTGACATTCACCGCGCCGGGCTATCTCGGTGAAAGCATGCAGATGCTCGAGGAGTTCGAGCAATTCGTTACCCCCTCTACGGCACCCGGCCTGCTTGTCGCGATAATATTCCTCGCGCTCATCCCGGCGGTAGTGGAGGAATTCTTGTACCGTGGATTGATGATGGAGTCGTTCAGGAAATGGGGCCCCGTATGGGCCGTGGTTGCGACGTCGGTGGCATTCGGCCTGTCGCATGAAACGCCGCTGAGGATACCGAGCCTCATATTCGTCGGGCTTGTGCTCGGATGGTTCCGGTTTCGTTCCGGCAACCTCGCCGCGACCATCCTCGTGCATTTCGTATATAATTCCCTCGTCATCACACTCGGCATGGTGACGAGCCGCATGATGTTGAACGCCGCGTAAATGAACGGCTGATATTAAAAGGCAAGAAGACAAGGAGGATGCAATGGCTGTAATAGAAGGAGTAAAAATCAAACGGATAGGCAAACATTGCGACGACCGCGGGTTCATATGCGAAGTGTACCGCTACGGCGAGGACTTCATGCCCGCCGCATGCATGCAGACCACATTCACCAAAACCCACCCCGGTATCGTGAAAGCGTTCCACTGGCACAAACTTCAGTGGGACTACTGGTTCGTCATGTCCGGTATGGCGCGCATCGTGCTTTATGACATGCGCGAGGACAGCCCGACATACCAGGCGACGCAGGTTATATTCGCGGGCGAGGATAACCCCGTCGCCGTGGCGATTCCCCCGAAGGTCGCGCACGGCTACCAGGTGCTCGGCAAGAACCCGGTGATGCTTTTCTATCACACATCCGAAGTCTACAACCGCGACAATCCGGATGAAGAACGGCTCGCATGGGATGACCCGGCCATCGGTTTCGACTGGAGTATAAAGAACCGTTGAGCGGAGGATAACGCTCATGGGACACGAAGTACGCTTTTCCCGCAGACATCCCGGGCACGCTCTTGACCGTCGATAAAAAATATCGCCCGGCCATGCCCACAGTGTAAAAATTTTAATGACCAAAAAACGCGATCTGGCTTGAAATAAGGGGTTACAGGTATACTTGACATTCAAATGGGCGTCATATAGAATGCATTTCTCATTAAAAAGTGGGGGGGGAAGAGGAGACTTATGGCTAAGGGCAAAACGAAGGACCGCATTGTACAGGCGGCAATCAAGGTATTTTGTCAGAATGGATATGAACGGGCGCACGTGGAGGATATACTTTCCGAGGCAAATATTTGCAAGGGAACATTTTACCGCTACTTCCGGTCCAAGAGCGACCTTCTCGAACAGGCCTGCCAGGATTTCATGTTCAACGTCGGCGGCGAATGGTATGAATTCATAAGCAAGACCGACGACCCCGTCAAGGGCCTGGAATTCCATGTCGATTTCGTGTTCACGATAATCTACGAAGAAAAAACCGCGACGACATATTTCGAGCTATGGGCGCGCGGTGTGCGCGGCGAAGCGAGCCGCAAGCTTACATCCGGCAAAGACCGCCAGGACCTCCCCGGCGCGGGGATATACCGCAGGCTCCGTGAAAATATCTCGCGGTTCTATCGTATCGGAAGGGAGCGCGGGGTGCTGAAGTTCGGCGTCGAGCCCGATGTGATGGCGTCGATGATGATCGGCGCGGTGGATGGCGTCTGCACGCAGTATCTGCTCGACCCGAAAGCGATCAACCTGATTCAGTTGAGGGATTTGATCAAGGGAAAATATATCCACGAATTGATGCCCGGCAAGCGATTACCGCCGGGATAACCGATCAGTTAAAGTTCAATTAAGCTCTCGTGATAAGCTCCATCGGATTGAGGAGCTCGGTATCGTGCTGGCGCAGGAAACCGTAGTACCAGTCCTGCCCCGACTGGTAGAACTGGCTCGACTCGGCGGCCCTGTTCACCTTGGTGCGGTACATTTCAAGGTGTACGATATCGATGCCGGCTTCGAGCTTGCCGATCTCCTCCCCCTTCTTTATCTTGAGTCTCTTGAGGAACCCGTTGCCCTTTATGTGCTGGTAGAACGAAGTATAAGTGCTGCCGTTATTCTCGTGATGCATATACACGCCGTCGCCGGTGATGCGGAATATCTTCCCATCGGCCACCGCGAGCACGCCCCTGTCGCCGCTGGTGTGGAAATCGACACCCCGGTGTATGGAAAGGTAGCGCTCGGGATATTTCCGCCAGTTTTCATCCATCTTGTATCCGATAAAGAAGGGGTGGATGAAGGGGTCGATGTGGTCGACATCCCTCAGCGGATACCCCCAGTCGAGGCCGATTTTTTCATCGCTGTTCAGGTATTCGAGGCATTCGACACACGGAATACGCTGGTTGAGGCTTCCGCCCATGAACATGAGCTTGCCGAAAGCGGCCCTCTCGCATCCTGGAGAACAAGACATGGCGCCCCTCCCAGTGCAGGCCGATATGGGAACGCCACCCGGATCGAAGGTTAAATTAAATCATGTCCCCCGAAGTGGGGTCCTCCATACAATTACCGCCTGCTCAAGCACCTAATAAGTATTTACTTCATGTAATGCGGCTTGTCAATAAGGCGGGGGAATTACCCCCGCGCGAATCCGGGACGGGCCCGAATGGCACATTTTGAGCGGATATCCTGTTGTCCGGGAGCCGCCCGGGGTAGGAGCCCATTTATTTCATGGAGAGCGGGAGGGCTCCAACCCCGGGCTACAGGGTTTCGCAAGTGCGAGAAAATCTCCAACGCCGGGCTGCGTGTCTCTGGTAGCCCCGGGTTGGCCGTATCCTTCTTCCTTATTAATCAAATGCGGCCAAACCGGGGTTACCAGTTACGCCCCTATTTTCACGTTTATTCAGTCGCATTAATACCGCCCGCGTTAATCGGGGTGAATATATTCATGGATTCCGTATTCACGGAACCGACACAGTCCCGGCATCGCCGGGCAAGGGGCAATTGATATGGACCGAAAGCTGCGAGTGCTCGTTATCGATGACGATGAAGAAGTGCAGAGGACCATACGGGACACCCTTCCGAAGGAAGAATTCGAGCTCAAGGGTGAACTGGAAATTTATGCCGGCCTTCGAGAAGTGCTGCGCTTCAACCCGGACCTCCTCATACTCGATTATATCCTGCCCGAGCAGAGCGGCATGGATGCCCTGAAGGAGCTGAAATCGCATCACCTTACGAAGGACCTGCCGGTGCTCGTGCTGAGCTCAGCGGGCAACCCGGGCGTCATCGAGAGCTTCTACCAGCTCGGGGCCATGGATTTCATTTCCAAGCCGATCGTACCCCGTATCCTCAGGGAGAAAATACGTTCACTCGCGGAGAACATGCACTTGAAGGAACGCCCCAGGCGGCATGCGACGGGCGAGATCATCGGTTTCCTCGGCGTCAAGGGGGGAGTGGGAACATCGACCGTGGCAGCCAATACCGCGCTGCTCCTCGCGCAGGAAATCGCCTCCGACGGCAAGAAGGTGCTTCTTGTCGACACGAGCAGCTTCTATTCGTCGCTTAAATCCATGTTCGAAATCAAGGATGGCCGGTCGATGTTCACGTTGATACAGGAGCATCCGTTTGACCTCGATAAAGATTATCTTTTCCAGCGGCTTACGCAGGTGACCGATAATTTCTATCTGCTTCCGTCAGTGGAGAAGATGGGACAGTTCGAGACGGTAAGGGAAGAGGATTTTTCGGTGGTGATGTATATCCTCGCGAACCATTTCGACTACATCTTCATCGACATGGACCGTTCGTTCAGCGACGCGAATCTCTTCATCCTGGAGAATGCCGATTCGATAATGCTGGTGACGAACACGACGCGTCCGTCGCTTCAGAATCTTCATGATACGGTGGAGACATTCATGCGTATCGGCATCGACCGCGGGAAGCTCGGTCTCGTGCTGAACGGATTCGAGCGCGGCGAGAAGATAAAGGGGGAGGAATTGCTGAGGTTTGTGGGGGTTGCATCGCTTGTGACATTCAAGAGCCTTCCGGAAAAATACCGCCCCGCCGAGGAGAGCCGGATTCCGGCCGCCGCGGTGCCTCGTTCGCCGGTGACGGCGGAATATCGCAGCTTCGTGGAGACGATACTCGAAATTTCGGCCAACAGGAACGACAGGAAAACGGAACAGCCGGTCGAGTCGCGAGTATAGATTTTCATAGACAATATCAATGTAAATAGATAGGCTCTTTACCGGCATAGGCCTGAGATCAGCGCTGTGCCTTTATAATAATGATTCCCATCAACATATTTACATTAAAATATTTAATTTATATTTTTTCTCTTAAAGCCCTTGACTTGGAGGCATCTTTAGTGTATATCCCCGATTGGAGGTTTTGATGTTCGGGACGGGCATCCCGTTTGAGATAAAGGTTTGAAATATTCAAGGGGGGCGACGCGTCGGTGGAGAGCTGTTCTTGATGTGCGAGGCGATGAAGGGCGTTTTATCTGAGCGTGGCATTATTGAAGCGTATCGATTGTTAAGGGCATGCCCGAACCGCGAGCGTAAGCGAGCGGCCAATATAGGGGGGTCATGGAGAGGGTCGAAAAAATACGAAAAGGGAGAGTCTAAGATGTATAAGTTTCAAGAAAAAGGTTGTACTGGGGGGGGGCAGGGTATGGAAGGTCTGGGTTATAATCCTCATCGCATCACTCGCTTTCGTGTGCACTTCGTGCGGTAAGGGGAATCCGGTGGAGCCTTCAGGCAATGACATCCTCAACAATCCTCTCGTAAGATGGGCTTTCTGGGGGA
>CAZSPL010000115.1:0-3034 GCA_964608735.1 uncultured Planctomycetota bacterium
GGCTCCGTATCCATCGCGCTGTTTTTCGTAAGCCGCCTTCTAAGCTCACCCGTGCCGGTTATAACCTCGATGTCGTAATTCCCCTCGGTGACCGACACGAATGCGATATGCTCCCCATCCGCCGACCACGCGGGCATCAGCTCGTCGACCCGGGGCGTATCCGTGAGCCTCATCACATCCGAGCCGTCCGGGTTCATCGTGTAAATCTCGAAGTTGCCGTCGCGGTCGCTCGCGAATGCGATACGCCCGTCGGGCCAGTCGTTGAAAATACTCGCCTTCACTTCCTGCGGAAGTATTTTATAGACATGCAAGCATACGAGAAAAAGCAGCCCGTACGGAAGGAGGAAAGTACGTAAATAGTACTTGAGCAGATCTCTACTTCCCTTGAATCTAACCATCTTCATGCTCCCAACGTGTGATAGTGGAAAATTCTTAGGGGGGTTCAGTGGCTTGAAAGCCTCATAGACGTGCGGAAATAAAGGCACTCAAGCTGGGGAGTCCGCATATTGGTGGGGGGAGAATGAGCCGGAAGGCTCATAAGGAATATACCATGAACATGCCGTTCCCGGTAGGGCGGATTGGAAAATGACTGAAATTGCGCCCGGGAATGATAAATATAGCATCCTATGTGCTATTATTCCCCTTGGGGAAAAAATGTCCCATCCTCGCGGATATTAAGTTGCGTAATCCCGTGGACAAATTCTCACCATGTGACCATTTGTCCCACCAAGGAGCGGCTTTAATAATATGAATATATCAGTGATGGTTGTGGATGACGAAGAAGGTATCCGCTGGGCGCTGAAGGATACCCTCACCAACAGCGGTTACGACATCTCCCTCGCATCCACCGGGACCGAAGCCCTCGCCAAGCTCAACGAATGCCCCGAGATAATGCTGCTCGATTTCAAGCTGCCCGACATGGACGGGACGGAGGTAATCAAGCGCCTGCGTAATATAGAATCCCCTCCCCTCGTAATAATGATGACCGCGTTCGGCACCATCGAACTCGCGGTGGAAGCCATGCACCATGGCGCGTACCACTTCATCACCAAGCCGTTCAAGAAGGATGACCTGCTGATGCAGCTCGAACGGGCATCCGAAGTTATCAGCCTCCGCGTCTCCGCCGATGAGCGACACCGCGAGCTTGCCAAGGTATCCGGTTTCGAGGCTATCATCGGCGAATCCGAAGCCATAGAAAAATCCAAGCGCGACGCGCTCAGCGTCGCATCGGTTCCCGACACCACCGTCCTCATTCTCGGCGACACAGGCACAGGCAAGGAAGTCTTCGCCAAGGCGATACATCTCGCATCCGACCGCTCACATGAAAACTTCGAGGCCATCAACTGCGCCTCGATACCCGAAACCCTCCTCGAAAGCGAGCTGTTCGGCTACATGCCCGGCGCGTTCACCGACGCCAAGAAACGCAAGAAAGGGAAGATCGAGATCGCATCGGGAGGCACCCTCTTCCTCGATGAAATCGGCGACATGACACCAAGCCTCCAGGCGAAAATCCTCCGCGCCCTCGAAGAGAAAACATTCGCCCCCCTCGGCTCGGAGAAACTTATCGAGGTCGATGTGCGCATCATCGCCGCCACGAACCAGAACCTCGAAAAAAGCTGCCGCGAAGGACGTTTCCGCGAAGACCTTTTCTTCAGGCTGAACAACTTCCCCATCAAGCTCCCGCTGCTGAAAGACCGCGCCGATGATGTCATCCTCCTCGCGAAGTATTTCATCAAACGCTTCAACGACAAGTTCGGCAGGTCGGTTAAATCCATCAGCCCCGAAGCGGCATATGTTTTGAAAAGCTACTCTTGGCCCGGCAACGTCCGCGAGCTTATCAATGTCATCGAGCGCATGATGATAATCCACCGCGACATCACGGTCGTCCTTCCCGGACATCTGCCCGAAGATCTCATACATAAAACCCATCCCGAAATGAGGCCCTCTGATGACGCATCGCAGAAACGCTATGCATTCTCCCCCATCCCGCTCGAAGAGGTCGAGAAGAGGCACATACTCGGCGTACTTGAAATGACCCAGAACCACAAGCAGCGCGCAGCCGAAATACTCGGCATCTCGCGAAAGACCCTCTCCCGGAAGCTCGAAAAATGGGCCAATTAGTCCCCATGGAAGACTATTCTTCCCCTTCCCACAGCTAATTTACATTAAAATCACATCAGTCCGTTCAGGACTGATTATATTTTTTTTAGATTCTTTTCGACGCTGCAACGCCGCTTAACATCCCGCGCCCCGCGCCAAGCGTGTCACAAAGCCGTCACGGAGCGGCTTACGCGTGAGGGGCAGGGGCATCCCAAACACCGGACCTCTCCCCTTAGAATCGCCAATCCGGAAATAATGTCTCATTCAACGAATTCAATGGCATGCATATTGCTCATTAAACCCCGGGTATCCCATCTATGTTCGAAGAAAGTAACACGAGAAGCTCCAATCCCCTTCACATTCCCGTTCCACCGGTACGGGTGGCCTATTCCGCGACGCTGCGCATACCAGGGCTGAGCAGGATGCAAGTCCTCGCCATCATTCTCCATGAGCTGAAAATCCAGGGAATGCCCGACGAACGGCTGTTCTGGATACGTCTCGCTATCGATGAAGCCATCATCAATGCCATCACCCACGGGCATGGCGAAGATGCCGACAGGCCCTTCCTTCCGGTAAGGGTCGACTATAATATAAACGATACCGCGCTCGGAGTGCGAATAACCGATAATGGCGGTGGCTTCAACATCGCCGATGTCGCCGATCCCACCCTCGATGAAAACCTGTGGAACATAGAAGGACGAGGAATCTTCCTCATGCGCCAGGCTATGGACCGCGTAATTTATAACACAAAAGGCAATTCCGTCCTGTTGATACACAAGATTGAGAGTCCCTGTGAGAAGAACAAGGGAGACCAGATACCTCCTGATTTTGAACGACCGGAAACGGGCCCTGTAGCGCGCCCTGGCTAAAGGGCCCGTTTTCCGGAAGTGCCGGCGTTATTGGCGTGGAGGATTGAAATAACCGTAGCGTATGA
>CAZSPL010000115.1:3044-11782 GCA_964608735.1 uncultured Planctomycetota bacterium
TACGGGCAAATTGCGGGGAGGGGTAAAGAATGGAAACGGGGCGAATGTGAAGACCGCCGTGAGAGAGGGGCGGAAGTCCCGTCAAAGGGGAGCGGATACAAATGGGGGATGTACTTTGAAACTTGAGCGCAACTCACCGGAAATCGCGGTGGATAAGAATGAAACCCCGGTGACAGGGCCTCGAGCCTGAGCCGAGCGACAATTACCCAATAGGCCCTGTCCCTCGACCCCACACTTTCGTGGTACGGAAGGAGGACCGTTGAGCAACTGGGCAACCATCATTAACTCGACGGTCCTTCTTCCACCCCGCCTCATCCAGGCAGCGGATGTCGCGGGGAACACGAAGTGTGATCATATAGAAACCTGCATCGGATTGTAATCATCGGATAGTTGAGACTTATCGAATGGGTTTATTCAGTAATCAGCTTCATTTTCTTTCGTGACGCAACACTAAATCTGCCGGCCCTTCCCCCAGCCATTCGATGGCTGGGCTTTTTTTATTCCCGGATAAAATCATGGGCTCCCGCCTGGGACCGCGGGCTGCCAGCCCGCCTCTTCAAACTTCGCTATCACATCCCGAATATCCTCCTCCGCGCCATTCTTATCAACATACTTCTCAATCCACGGAAGCAAGTCAAATGCATCCCCATCCCGATACCTCTCTGCATCTATCTCCTTCTTCTTCGCTTCCCAATCTATCAGAACCTCTCGCAGCTTGCCGGCATCGTCTTCAAATACGGCAGCGGATGCATCGCTCCAATGAGCACTCAATTCGCCAAGCCATTGCAGGCTCTTTTGTTCTTCATCAGTTAATCCAGACACCAATGCCGCTTCGTTGGCAAACGCAGCAAAGCTATCGAAAAAATCTTTAGGGCCACCAATCCCCACAAGGCTTTTTTCATACGCCCACTCCTGTAACTGGGATTCAGTCATCGTGATAGCGTCCTCGGCAAATTCAGCGACCTGCTCCCGCCTGACTTTTTTCAACCCGAGCAGTTGCGGTGTCGAAAGCTCTTTGCGGTAGAACATACCGACTGCGCTTTCGGCGCTGTAATGCTTTACTGCAATCTCAAGCTCCGATTCGCTCGTTGAGACCATCTGCGCGACCGGATTCGGCCAGAAAAACGGCGCGGCGAGCAGTATGAAAATATACGAAAAAAGATTCGCCCTCAGAACCGTCGATTCAACTTTCCCGGGCGCGAAATACGGCCGCCCGACTATAGCTTCGAATCCAAGCGTCATCCCGAATCCGAAAACCACCTGGATGAATATGCAAAACCACAGCCAGGGGATGCTTGAGTTCGCACTGCTCCAGATGCTTCCTACTGCAACGAATCCAAGCAGTAGCAATATGACAACCAGTGTTATAAACCAGCCTGAGCGTTTCTGTTTCCAGAGAGTAATCCCCATCCCTATGATTAACAACGGTAGAAGAAAGAGGAAAAAACATCCTGTGATACCGACAAACCCGCCTGCGGCAGCTCCGGCTAAAGTTGATATTGTATTCATAATGAGGGATGCCTCAAACGCCTTTACCCATTCAAACCCGGTGTATCGCATTATGACGTATGCCTCGATGAGAACTACAATCACGAACCCTATGCCCAGAGTTCCCAGAGCAATAGTCAAAGTCGGGCTCCCGCTGAATGCCATGAATACGAGCGGCTCATTGGCATATGCCGGTTTCGCCGCGAGAAGAAAGACCGCAATGAAGAAAGGAAGGGTCAGCGATATTCGCTCAAGTTTATGCATCCTGCACCCCGTATGCGCCTGCATTTCAGCGACCCTGGTAAACCGTCACATTGTATAAGATACATACCCCGAACAACAGTTCATCCCGCATTTGACAAAACCGGCACTACCCATCCCACCGCCAATCCCTTATAATTCCCACGATGGCGAAAGCGAAGAAAAACTGCCCCCGGTGCGGCGGCCCCGGAAGGAAGCTGAGCGGACGCGTGATGCTTCTCTCCACGCATCGCACTTACGGCTACGGCGAACGCGTGTACGAATGCCGCAAGTGCGCTATGGGCTATTCGCTTTTCTACCCCATCCCTCCGAAATCCGGCGCGCTTCCGCCGAAACCCGATAATCCCAACGACGGCCTGCTGCGTCCGCGGTGGATCGAATCCATAAGCGGACATGCCGCCGCGATTGTCTTCGGCGCCGACGTACCGAACGCGCAGAGCGTTGAATCGAACCCCGCGGAGCCCGAACACCATTCCGATTCTTAACAGAACCGCGAGCGTACCTGTCCGACGTAGCGGAGCGAAGGCGGAAGCGAGCGGCCAAAAGACACGGACAAGCTTCACACGTGATGGAAGTGTTATGAGGACTGGTCGACGCTTGTCCGTGCCACACTTGACCGACATTCTGTATGAAAAACCCGGCGTCATCCGCCGGGCTTGAATTTCACATCCTCTCTATTTCAATCAAGCAATCCCCTTATATCGATAATCTTCATCCCATAGTTATATGCCGCGAGGTATGCCTTGTCCCCTTCCACGTGCAGCTTGTCGCGGTACTGCGAGCGCTCGTCTATCTGAATCTCATCGCGCTTGTACGGCGCGAAAATATATCGCAAGTCAATCGCTTCTATCTTGCAGTATCCCGGGCCCTTCACTTCGAGCACCGCGCCGTCATCGAACAGCGCCACCGTTTCCACCGAACCACCGGGGATGTATTTCGAACGAAGCATCGGCCTTATCGGGTCGGCGACATTGAACAGCCACATCCCGGATTCCCCGCCCGCGATGGCCATCAGGTCGCCATGCACCACCGCGTCCTGCGGGGTTATCCCCTCGAGCTGAAGCCACGCCGCTTGTCTCGGCTGTGTCGGAAGCGATATATCGTAGATACCCATCCATCCGCTCGGCCCGATGAAGTATATGTAATCACCTTTCTTCGTTACGTTATCCACCGGCATATTGGTCTTGATCATCATACGCAGCACCGGCTTGAACGGATAATGCACATTCACCTGCGCGACGCCTTCCTCCCCGAGCGGGACGAATGCCAATTCCCCGACGAGCTCGACATCGGACGGCGTCCCCGGGAGGTCAAGCAATGCCACGGGCCGCATGAATACGGGCTTCGAGACGTTGAACACCCTCAGCCCGCGCGACGGGTCGGCGAGGTATGCGAAATCGCCGATTATCTGCATCTCCTTGGTGTACCCCTCTGAATGCTGGATTCCGACAATCTCCACATTACCTTCATCCTTCCGCTCGAGCGCCCTGATGCTGTCCCACGAGCCGGTAAGCATCAGGCTTCCGCGCGACGCGATGGTGCTTACAAGCCCGAGTCCAGCCTGGTATGCCACCACCCGCTGGTGGAACGGGTCGCTCACATCGATTATCAGCGGACCGTCCAGCTCCGTGGCGATGAAGAAATAATCCCCGCGAGAGCTTATCTCGCGAAGCTCGCATACCAGCGGGAGGCTCCCGTGAAAGACCGGCGTCTGCGGTTTCGTGATATCTATCGAGACGAAATTATCCGCCGTCGCGATAACCACGAGATTCCCGTGAATAGCGACATCGCGCATCACCTGGCCCACGTCGAATTCGGAAATTTCCTCGAGCGTGCCTTTCTCACCGGTTGCCCGGAGCACCGTGAGCCGGTCGGTATCATCGATGGCGCACACTATTCCATCCTTCGCCGCGACTCCCCATATCGACGCGTTTATCCCCGCATAGCCGCCCGCATGCACGAGTTCGCCCGGGTTCGAGATATCGATTGCCTCGACACCATCGCCCGCGGTATATAGAATTCCGTCCATGTAAGCAAGGTCGATACCGCCGGGAACTTCGATGGAGTCGGCTTCCTCAAGCTCCCACGGACGCCTCAGCGTATATGAGCGCAGCGTCGTTTTGCCGTCGTGGAGAAACAGGTATCCTTCATGAACCAATGCCACCGCGTTCGCGGAAAGGCTCATCTCATATTTCTCGGAAAGTTTCGGCACGTACGGATTCCCGAGG
Organism: uncultured Planctomycetota bacterium; assembly: GCA_964608735.1. GTDB lineage: Bacteria > JAJVIF01 > JAJVIF01 > JAPKYR01 > CAZSPL01 > CAZSPL01. The sequence goes on from CAZSPL010000115.1 coordinate 7,022, forward strand.
TCGATGACGAGCAGGCCATATCCCGGGCACACTATATATGCCGCTCCCGGGCCGGTGCAGATGCGCCGTCCTTCCGCGGGAAGATTGAGGATCGAATGTCTGCGAGGGTTGACGATGTCGTTGATATTGTAGACATTCAGAAGCCTGTTGCCTGAACCGAGCGTTATCAGCTCGCTGTCTGTGAATGCGAGACTGAGCGTGGAATGGCTGAAGAGATTGGGAGGCGTTATATCGAAGAGCTTGATGTCGTCGATTGCCGCGCCCGCACTGATGCTCAAGGTGAGGATCATGAGGAAGGCGAGTAGCAGCCCCGTGGTCGCTTTGTTATCTAACATGGTAGCACCTCCGCTGAATATGCCGCCAAAACCGGACAACGTAACACTGAAATTTTACCAGATAAACGATGCACTGTATCTATCACCAATCATCGTGGAATTAACAGCCACCAGCGTTCTGCGAGGGGAAGGCGTATCGGCGGGTTCAGTTCCAACATTTAATACACCAATCACCCTCTGAAGGTTTCAATAAAAACGGTTCTTTTACGATTTTACGGTAATTGTAAAAAAGTAGAATCCGAGTTCAATAAAATAACCGGCAATGGATAATATAGTAGACGTGGGTTCTACTAAATGGGGGAAGATATCAGGGGAATGACTTACGAACCCGAAAATCGGGATCCCTTCAGGCTTTACAATCAGCCTGGGTTTCCAACAAATCGTCGGTGAATTCCCGGCGATTTGTTAATTTTTAACTGAGATACTGCTCGAAATAAGTCTCGAGAACATCAATGCAGAATAGCGTGTTGAGCTTGCGTAATGTATCGAACCCGGCTTCGTTAACAGGCTTCAGCCGGATTACCCTCTGTTCGTTGAATCCCGCGATTTCAAGCCCGTGATCGAGCAATATGCGTTTAAGATCGTTGACACGGCTGTCAAGCGATTTTGACGGCTCGGGGGCTTCAATCTCAACCGCCTGCTTCCCACCCATCTTCGATATCTTGTTGATAAGATATGCGATCTTCGTGTCGTGCGAAGCAATCTTACTTTCCAGTTTCGACAAATGCTTTGGTTCAGGCGCTTTCGGACGCTCCTCCTTGGCCGGTTCCGGCTTTTTCTCGGCGTGTTCCATCGTTCTCACTCTCCAGGAACAACCCCTCTTGTAAAAGTGCTTTACAGAGTATTAGATGCGAATAATTCCCTTTATAATGAATCAAATATAATAAATTGCCCCGAAAAATCCCTGATTAATGGAAAAACGGCATTATTCCGCCGGAGCGCTGAAATATTTCTCATCTCGTCCGGTTGTGATATCGTATCAACTATTCGAAGAGGTGACTGCCATGCTCGCTCGTATGTTTCTCGTTCTCGCCCTTATACTCATCCTTACCGGATGCGGGCCGACATCCGTGGAGAACTGCCCGCCCGGTGTCATATGCCAGAAAATCACTCTCTACAACCAGGCCGACCCCGGCAATGAAAATGTCTGGTTCGACTTCTCCGAGGGACGCGCCATCATCGAGGCCGACGGCCACAAGCAGGGCGATTTCTGCCTCTACAAAACATTCCTCCGCTCGAGCTGGCCCGTTGAATGCGGCATCCAGGATTCCCAGGCGGACAGCCTTCACCGGCGTAGCGTCAGCCCGGAGGATGGCTACATGTTCCCCGATGAGAACCGGACGAATGCCGACATGGCGATCTACTCCGGCCACGTCTACTACTTCATCACCGGCGAGGGGCACTATGCGAAAATCAAAATCCTCACTACGGAATGGAATGCCGATGCCACATCGTATAACTTCATCACCTTCGAATATGCATATCAGCCCAACGGCACGAAATATTTCGGCGTGAATCCCGATGGAACCCCCGTCCTCCGTGAAGAAGAGGAAGGAGAGCAGGGGACTGACAAATAGATGCGCGCATCACGGTAGAAGGAGGACCGTCAACCGCTCATGAAAACAGAAACATTCAAACTCTTCCAGGTCGATGCCTTCACCTCTGAAATCTTCAAGGGCAACCCGGCGGGCGTATGCCTCATCACGAAAGAACTTCCCGACCGGCTCCTGCAGAATATCGCGATGGAGATGAACCTCTCCGAGACGGCATTCCCGCTTCCCATCGATGCCGATTCCCATTCATCCGCGGGGCATTTCAAACTCCGATGGTTCACCTCGGCGTGCGAAGTGCCACTGTGCGGTCACGCCACCCTCGCGACATCGCATGTGCTGTTCGAAGAAATCGGCGTATCGACCGATGAACTGAAATACGACAGCCTGAGCGGACCGTTGAAAGCGATACGCGAACAAGGCGGAATAAGGCTCGATTTCCCGCTCAACACGCTCGAACCCGCCGACGCGCCGCTCGAATTGATGCGCGCGTTATGCATCGGCGACTACGAGGCCGTCGAATACTGCGCGAAAACCGAGGTCGTGCTCGTGCGCGTCGATTCGCCGGAGACGCTTCTCGCGGTCGAGCCGGATTTCCAGGCGATGCTCAACTCCGCCGCCCCGTGGCCCGTATTCGCAGTGATTGTGACATCGGCGGGAAGGGACGGCTTCGATTTCTTCTCCCGCTTCTTCGCGCCAAAGGTCGGCGTCAATGAAGACCCCGTAACCGGGATGGCGCATACGATGCTCGCCGATTACTGGTCGCGTACGCTCAATAAGACCGAGATGCGCGCATACCAGGCATCGAAACGCGGCGGCGAGTTGATTGTGAGAAAGGTGGATGACAGGGTGCATATCATCGGCAATGCGGTGACCGTATTCAGAACCGAGCTCGAAGTACCTGTTCCTTAAATATCAGCCCGATTCAAGCGGTGATGCCGGACATGTGGTATTATTTTTCAAGCAAATAATATTGATTTAGGAGTTTCAATGGACGAGAAGATCAAGCGCGAGATGACAATCCAGGAGGTTGTCAACAGCTACCCGGAGACGCTCGAAGTTTTCGCCCGACATGGGCTTGGATGTATCGGCTGCCACGTAGCCGCGTTCGAGAATGTCGAGCAGGGCGCTATCGCCCACGGGCTGGATGTCGACGTCCTGATGAAGGACCTGAACGCAGCGGTTGCCGATAAATAGAGCGAGGATGGTCGAAATCCTTAACGGTTCCCCCTGGGGACTCGGGCTCAATAACCGCGATTTACAATGAATTCGGTCAACGCGTGAAGCGCCTCCATGCCGCCAAGCTCGTCGAGCGCGGCGTGGGCTCTTTGCGCGTTCTCATGAGCGAGTTCCTTCGCCCGGTCAAGCCCGTACATCGATACGAATGTTTTTTTCCCGGTCTCGGCGTCGTGACCAACATCCTTGCCGAGTTTCGCGACATCGGCGGTGACATCGAGCACGTCATCCCATATCTGGAACGCGAGCCCGAACGCGTCGGAAAATTCGTCGAGCAGGTGCATCCGATGTTCGTCCGCCCCGGCGAGATGCCCGCCTATGCGCATCGCGCCGACGAAAAACGCCGCCGTCTTGTGCCGGTGGATGAATTCGAGTTCCTCATCGGTGACCTCATCGCGCTTCGCCGACTCGACATCTACGACCTGCCCGCCGAGGACACCGAGCGTACCGAGCGCGCTCGACATCTCGACGATGACCTTCAGTACGGTTTCCGGCGGGAATTTCCCCCGCAAGCCTTCTACTGCGACAACTTCGTAGGCGTAATTCAGAAGCGCATCTCCCGCGAGCACGGCGATATCTTCGCCATAGACTTTGTGCGATGTCGGCTTGCCCCTTCGCAGCGCCGCATCGTCCATGCAGGGAAGATCGTCGTGGATGAGCGTGAATGTGTGGATCAATTCGAGCGTGGATGCGATGGCGAGGACATCTTCCGGGTCTTTGCCGAACCCCTCGTACGTCGCCATGACCAGTATCGGGCGAAGCTTCTTCCCGCCCGCGAACACGGAATAGCGCATCGCGTCGTGGACGGTTTGGGGATAGATGTCCGACGGGACGAGAATCTCATCGAGCGCCCGGTCCACCATCTCCCCGCGTTCCTTCAGGTATGCTTTGAGGTCAAAATCCATTGCCGCTATTTTAACAGAGCTATCGCCCGGCGTAAAAGCGACATCGAATCACTTTCGCAAACGCTCCGGCGGTACACGTCGCCCAGGATACCCCTCGTCGTCTCTCGATTGGCCTGAATACGAGATATATCCTATCAGCGCGACGAGGTAAATTATCACCATTGCCCATGCGATAAGCCCCGTACCGCGCCTCCGCACCCGCCCCATCGAAATGAAGCTCCATATCGCTATCACAATCAATCCAATGGGAAGGGCGTACCATAGCACCACGAACGGCGCGAGACATCCTCCCACATCCAGACATCCCGGCCTGTACAGCGAAGTTAGAGAGAAGAAGAATCCCAGGATGGGCATTATAACAATCGATACGGAAATCATATCCAGCGCGAACGCCGCAATGTGAAAATTCCGCGCCGTCGGCCTGATATACGGAAATGTCAGCCAGCGCAGCAGACCGTAAAATATAACCGGCACCCCCACGCAGACGAATCCCAGCAACGGCACTCCGCAGTGCTGCAGAGGGTCGAATGTCGACGGGATGGCCATCAGCGGAAATATTATGAGATAAACCAGGCTGAACAACCCCAGCCCGAACGCATAGAGGATGAGCGTACCGGGCGGGCGCTTTTCACTTTTGCTTTCATCCGAGTCTGACATCATCGGCTCACTGGTCTTAATAATTCATGTATCGCGGTAAAATTATACCCCCGTCAAAGGAGGGCGCGATGTAAGAAC
>CAZSPL010000116.1:0-11773 GCA_964608735.1 uncultured Planctomycetota bacterium
TGCCTGGTTTTCCTCTTTGCACTCGGTTGTTCATCGAGCACCGCGGTGAATCCCGGTGCACCTGTTATTCAGGAACGTCTGGAATCCTCGAACCCGGATTCATCCCACATACTCTGGGGATACTGGCAGATCGCGGCTGATCCTGAGCAGGGGACGCTCGACGCGGTGCAGCTTCGCTCGACCGAAATGCACCTCAACGCCCTGCCGTTCCTCGAACCCCCCGCACTCGTCAATCTTACGCTCGAAAGCCTCGAATTCAACGGCAATATCATCGAAGCCGACATCGGGCTGCGGCACCCGTTCCTCGGGCTGCATGAATTCACCGGCTTCGATGTATGCGGCATATTCATAGCCGATGGCTCGGTATCGGGTTTCTCCAATCCCGATATCATCATGCCCGGCCCGGGCGATACACGCCTTCTCAATCCCGACGGCTTCACGCGATGGTGGAACCCATCCGAATTCCCCATCGGCGGAACGATGTTCAATTACAAGGACGGCCTGCTCGGTACGCCGGATTCAATCGCAAATTTCAACTCGACACTCAACGCATATAAATTATTCTGCGACGACCTTACCGACCCCGATGCCCCCGTCGGCTCGATGGATGCCGAATCGCGATGCATATTCAGCGCGGGACAGAAAAATGTCCGGCACTACACCATCGAGATGAACGGCGGCCTCGTGTTCAATTACGCGGTCGACGCCAACTGGCAATTTCCCGAAGGCAGCCCGCCATACCAGGTCCCCGATGATTTCGACGAAGGCGCGAATCGTCCCGAGGCGTGGAATATCACTGTCACGGAACTCGACAATACCCTCTGGAACGATGGCATCGGAAGCGGCGGCAATCTGAGTCTCCTCGTCGACGTCTGGGACCACTTCGATGCCGCGCTGAACATACTCCATGCCGAATCGCCCGGTAACATCGACCCGTCCGGCCCGTTCACACCGGTCGGCGGTGGCCCGGGATTCAGTTCGTATCAGATCGACATCATCGACGCAACACCGGCCGGGGATTCCATCGACATACTCATCATCGCGGATTGCGAAGCGACCGGATACCAGGATTTGCTCCCCGGTGAAACGGTGGCCGCATATTTCGTCTACACCGCGGAGGTCGGTACCGAACCGGACCTCGGCCCGACCGCGATTATGGAAGCGACAACATCCACCGATATCTCCGCCGGGGAGAGCGTGTCATTCGATGCATCCGACAGCATCGGCACCCCGCCGCTGACATTCGTGTGGGACTTCGATGCCGACGGCAACTACAATGAAGATCCCGACGACAACTACACCGGCGATCCCGATGCACCCACGCATCAGTTCAACTACTCCGGAACGTTCAACGTTACCGTCAAAGTTTCCAATGCCTACGGCGAAGATATCTCCGACCCGGTACCCGTTCATGTCGGCTATGACCCCAACGATATATTCGTCGACGCCGACTACACCGGCGGCGATTCCAACGGCACCATGGCGAAGCCTTTCCTCACGATACAGGAAGGCATGTCGGTGGTGCCTTCGGGTAAGATAATTCATGTCGACTACTACGACGGCGGCACGAATGTCTACGACACCAACGCCTTGACCCTCAAGAGCAATGTCACCCTCCTCGGCGACAACTGGAACGGCGGCGGCCCCGGCAAGCCGAAAGCCAAGAATGACAACGGTACATACACATTCGGCACTTCCTATTCGTCGATCAGCAATTTCACGCTCGAGGGTTTCGAGGTCGGCATCGGCGAACAGGTCGATTCGACCGCGAACTACGGCATCAATTTCAACGGAATATGCAGCAACATCATAGTCCGTCACAACCAGGTCACCGGTTATGTCGACGACACCGGCAAGACCGGCGGACCCGGCATGCCGATTCACCTCGCGGGCTGTGACAACTCGCTCGTCGAGTTCAACGAGGTCGGCCCCATCACGTGGGAGAGCGAGACGGGCGGAGTCTACGCGCGCGTCCTGTGGGGAATCTACATGGATAGTTGCGATAACGCCGAGGTGAAGAATAATTTCGTTCACGATATGACCATCGACTACGACGGCGACGGGAGTTGGGGGCAGATACGCGTATTCTGCATCCATTGCTACGCCTGCAACGAGATCGATGTCCACAACAACCTGATATGCCACGTCGAAGGGATCAACGACTATGACTACCGCATCGAGGGGATGATGATCGAGGGATATTCCGACGGCTCCGACTTCCACTATTTCAACAACACCATCGACAACCTCGACCACTCGACATCCAACGGCGGATTCCCGCTGCGCGGCGTGTTCGTCTACTCAACCAGCGCGCCCGGCACATACTTGAACAACATGCTGCTGACGAATTTCTATACCGGCGGCAGCGCGAGCATACAGGCTTATTTCTCCAGCCCGGTGGATGTCTACGAAATAACATACTCCACGGGTTACAATCTCGGAAGCCTCACCGATTATTTCTACAACCTTATCGAGGGGGATGGGATCACCAATTATCCGGGCATCGACCCGCAGTATGTTAACAACACGACGTCGCCATATGATTACCACTTCGAGAGCGGCTCAGGATGCGAATTCGGCGATCCTGATTTCCTCGACTGGGATGACACGGGCTCCGCGTCGGGCAATCCCAGCGAGCCGGATATCAACAACCGCTCGCGGATGGGCTGCTTCGGCGGTCCCGACGGTAACTGGGACCCGTATGATCTGTAAATGCAGGATTGTATCTTGCGTCTAACTTTCGACTTCGACCGTAGACAGTAAAGCCGCCGGTTCTCCGTCATCCGCCACGAGTTCAAGCCTCGATTCGCGCAGGGCTATCCATTCGCCGTCCTTGCGCTCCCACCTGAACGCAACCGGGCTATTCGCCCGCCCATTACTCTCCGCCCCGGGATTCAATGCTTTGATATAGGCGTCCTTGTCATCGGGATGTATCCTCGCGATAAAATCATCCGTTCTTTTTCCCAGGAGCTCAACCGGTGAATAGCCTGTTACCCTTTGACACTCGTTACCGACATGCACGAATTCCCCGGTTGCGATATCCGCCTTCAGTACAAGACGTGAGCCGTTTTCAACCGCCGCGAGAAGCGCCTGTTCGTTGCGAGCGTGAGCCTTCCCGGTGGCTTCGAGACGTGCCGCTGCTTCGTTGTATTTAGTCTGCAGCGCGATAATTTCCAGGATTGCCTCACCGAACTGGGCTTTTAGATAGTCATGTATCTGCGCGAGTTCTTTTTCGACCATCCACTTTTTGCCCATTGACGAAACGAACTGCCTTATCTCGGGGGAAGTAATCGGTTTCTGGATGTATAACAATTTATCGGGCGGCGGCACCCGTCCCTCGATAGCCCTTGGATCGACATCGGAAAAAGCCGTGACGATAATTATGGTAACAGAGGGATCGATCGCCCTTATCTGCTCAGCGGCCCATAGTCCATCCGGCCCCGGCGGCATGCGCATGTCAAGAAACACGACGGCGTAGGGATTGTCCGCGCTGATGGCGCTCCGTACCTCTTCGACGGCGGTATCGCCGCGCGAACATAAAACGAGATCGACGTTTTCCTTATGAACCGGCTTTAAATTATCACCGTACAGTTTCATCGCAAGCTGTTCGAGCCTGCCGCCGGCCTCCGTCTTAGTATTATCCGGAGCCAGTACCTGCCTGTACAGGTCGAGGACATTCTTCTCATCATCCACAGCCAGGACCCTCAGGCCCTCTCTGCGCTCTTGTGTATCCATTCTTATCTCCTGTTAAGCCCTTGCTTCTCGACCGGTACAACCACATGCATGCAGGCTCCTTGCCCTCGCCCGTGGCTTTCGGCATATACTCGCCCGCCTATCGACGTTATCGTATTCGAACACCAGTGCAGGCCGTTCCCCTCATGTCCGTCGCTTTTCGATGTAAATCCCCTGTCGAATATCTTATCCACCATATTTTCTTCAATGCCCTCGCCGTTATCGGAAATGCACAGATGAACGCTTCCTTCCTCGACGCCGTCACCCACGAAGCCGGATACGACCACCTTCCCGTCCGATCTCCCCACTTTCCGGACAGCCTCAAACGCGTTGAGTAATATTTCCGACAAAACCTCACTGAGGGATATCCTGGCCGCTGAGATCGCCGGCAGCTTCGAAACGGACTCATCGACCTCTATGGATACCGGGGAATCTCCGCATTCCGGCAGATGGCTTATCGATTCGGCTATCAATTCCACAAGGTTGAGATTCTGGACGGGCTGTCCGGCACACCTGAATTTCTCGTATTCGGAAAGCGTGGATACTATCTCCAGCGCCTTGACCCGCGTATCCTCGAGACGCTCTTCGGTCCTGGCGGTGAGTTCCACGAGGTCAAGCAGGGCGACATTCAGGAATTCGTTCAGGTCGCCTTCTCTTTCAGCGGAAATATTTCCGTCGACCAGTTCCCCGGCGGCTGCTTTGATCCTGTCGGATGGAACATCATCGAGTTCCTCTTTCATGAGGTCTATCCATCCGATAACAGGTGTAAGGGAGTTACGCACATTATGAAGCACGAATGCCGCCATCTCGCCGATCCCCGCGGAGTATGACTGTTCCATCAATTTCTTTCTCGTCTCCGACAACTGGCCGACCATGTTGTTGAAGCTCTTTGCGAGGGTCCCGATTTCATCGTTCCGGCGTATGTCGATCCGATTATCAAGATTCGTGCTGTTGCCGATCTCAATGGCATGTTTCGTAAGTTTGTAAATTGGGTCGATCACGATGCTTTTCAATATTATCAACAATGTAAGGAGGATGAGAAGCGCTCCCAGGGCCATTAATGACTGGGACATCCTGACGGTGGTTTTTCCCATTGCTTCTATCGATCTCGGTATGTTTGCCTTGAATAACAGCGCGGCGTTCCCCATGTAATCCTTGAATATTGTGTAAACGGCAAGGTTATTCGAGCCTTCAGGCGACGCGATGAAATCCCCTTCGTCTTCGAATCCCTCGGCGATCGCTTTCTCCTCGCCCGGGATCGACCCGTCGGCTAAAGCCCGGATATCTACATCGACCTGGGTCTGCCTGGCAAGTGCCGCGATAAAATCGTCATTCAGAATACGGCCCATTATCAAAGTGCCCCTTGACGGAGCGTCTTCGGCGCTGGGAATAATCGGCCTCGACGCGAACAGCATCGTTCCCCCGGTGAATGACATAACGCCGCTGATTGAGCTTTCAATGCCGTGATGAGCCAGCATGGGATGGCCGGGGGGAAATCGATCAAGCGGAAGTTCATCAAGCGTCAGATCCTCTTCGGTGTCCAGGTCGATTATTTTTCCCCAGACAACTTTGCCGTCATTATCAATTACCAGGATCATGTTCAGCCCGGCATTGACAAACGTGCCCGCCAGCAGATTCGCGTCTTTATATTCCTGGTTCCCGTCGACCACGAACTCATATGTATCGTCCCAGGCGGCCCAGTCATGGCAGAGCAGGCTCAGGTGTTCGACTTCACGGCTGAATGCATGGACACACCGCTCCATATCCTCTTTAGCCTCGACGCGTTCGAGAGCGAGGAATCCCGGCATGACAATATTTTCATGAATTGCGTAATTGAGCAGTGCCGACAGCGCAATCACGGCACAGAGAAAAGCGAGTATCTTTACTTTTATCGACATTCCCGGCCTGCACCCTTGAAGCTCGCGCGTCTGCGCAGGTGCTGTCCCGATCGCGCGGCGATCCTTAGATTATAAATACCGGCCCGTGTATACGAAGATTCAACTTTTTATTAATATCGATTACCGTACGGATATAAGCTTAATAGGACTTAAGAGGCCCCAATCGGGTTTTAAGCGGCCTTGCTCAGGCGGGGCTGTTGTGAGGATTTACCTCGGTCCGGAGCGCATCTAAGTTCATGACAATGAAATAACTATCAAGGTGATGCCCGATGAAATACTGGCTGCCGATAATGTTGCTTGCGCTTTTCATGATGGGATGCTCAAACGCGGGGCTTGCTCCCGCCACCGTCGAGCAGCCCGTTCACGAAAGTGCTCTCACGACACATACCGCCCTCGGCATGTGGCAATTCATCGCCGACCCGGGCGCGCAGACCCTCGATGCCGTCCCGCTTCGTGAACAATCCATGCATCTGAACGCCCTCGTATTTCTCGAACCGCCCGCCCTGGTCAACCTCACGCTCGAAACGCTGCAGTTCAACGGGAACATCATCGATGCCGACATAGGCCTGCGACACCCGTTCCTCGGGCTTACCGAATTCTCAGGCTTCGATGTGTGCGGCATTCTCATCACCAACGGCTCCATATCGGGCTTCGCGAATCCCGACCTGGTAATGGCAGGACCCGGCGACACGCGCCTGCTGAATCCCGACGGCTTCACCCGGTGGTGGAACCCCGCCGAATTCCCGAGCAACGGCACCATGTTCGGCTACTCCGACGGCCTGCTCGGCGCGCCGGACAGCGTAGCCGATTACAACTCGACGCTGAACGCATATAAATTTTTCTGCGATGAGCTCACTGACCCCGATGCATCGGTCTCCACCATCGATCCGGAATCCCGCTGCCTTTTCAGCGCCGGGCAGAAGAATGTCCGCCACTACACGATAGAACTTGGCAACGACGGCCTCGTGTTCAACTACGCGGTCGATGCGAGCTGGAAATTCCCCGCTGGCGACCCGCCATATACGGCGCCGGATGATTTCCCGCCCGATGCGAACCGCCCGGAAGCATGGAACGCGGACATCGCCGAAACCCTCAACACGCTATGGAACGACGGTGTCGACAGCGGGGGGGATATCAGCCTCGTCATAGATGTATGGGACCATTTCGACGCCGCGTTGAATACGGTCTACATTGAATCCCCCGGCAACTTCACCGCGACCGGGCCCATCGGTCCGACAGGCGGAGCCGCGGGGTACAGCATGTATGAAGTGGACATCACCGATGCAACCCCCGCTGAAGGCTCGATAGACATAATCGTTGCGGCGGAGTGCGAGGAAGACGGCTACGGCGGCATCCTTACGGGCGAACCGGTATGCGCCTATTTCCTGCATACAGCGAGTGTTTCCGATGAGCAGCCGTCGGAGCCCGCCGACCCGGTGGAAGGAAACCTGAAGCTTGAAGTGTGGCGTACAATGTCGTATGCCATCACCAGCGTCAAGCTCATCTGGACCGGCAACGGCAACCCCGAATATGCCGTCTACGCGGATACCAACCCGTTCGACGGGATTTCACCGGACACATATATCGACGCGACATCCGCCGAAGAACTGACCGTCGACACGATGAACTACCCGGCGTTCTCCACCAACGGATGCTATGGCTTCACCGTGCGCGCCCGCTCGACCGCCGGGAGTGCGGCAAGCGAAAGCACCGACAGCGAGTATGCGTTCGTCGACATGGAGGATTTCGACGGCGGCGACGATCCGTCCGGCGGATGGGACCTGTATTACAGGGATGCATCCTACCAGTTGAGCGTCCAGCCCGCGAGCATCGACGGCGATGCCCTCCAGATGGGGCCGAGCGAGGATGAAATCTGGACGGCCGCTGTATCGCCGATGATACCGGCTATAAACGACACGGAATATTCCGTCATCGAAATCGCGCAGCGCGCGAGCAATTTCCAGGATAACATCTGGGCGGAATGCCTCGCGGCGATGTACACGCAGACATCCATCGGCTGGGCCGATGCGCTCCCCGCCAACGGGAACGCCAACTGGAAGAACCTCTACACGCCGCCGCTCGATGCCGCTATCGACGGCACTCACCCGCTCGAAGACCAACTCAACCCCACATCGTATCTCATCTCCCTCTCATACTTCTTCAGCGGACAATGGCACGGTTGGCGTGTATATTTCCTCGACAACTCCGGGAATCCGCCGCCGATAAGGTTCACGCGCGCGTCGATACCGGAGCTGCATACGGAGTCGGATGTCTATGCGTCATGGGTATTCGGGGATCACAATACGTATGCGGATGCCATCGGGCTCGTCGAGCCGATGTGGGTCGATGAAATCGCTGTCGTAATTTATTGATAATGAGATGTTATAAAAAGCCCTTCCCTGTTTCATCGATGGGAAGGGCTTGTCATTTCTTTTACTCGAATGTAAGCGATACTACAACTGCAGTTCGAGGTTGATACCCCTCGTATGCACGCCCTTCTTTATCTCCGCATCCACCGGCTCCGACTGGTACACTCCCGCGCTCGCCTGGAGTGTAACGGTTGTGCCCGCGGGAAGCCCCGCTATCGCGAACGAGCCGTCATCGAGCCCGATTATATTCACGCTGTAGCAGTAATCCGGCAAATCATCCGGCAGGCCAGTCACCGTGACCGCCGCTGAATGATACTCGTCGAGGTGGTCGGCGAAGCCGGAGCCGTCGGGGAATGTTATCCTCCCGCTCAGGGCTCCAAGCCCGGTTTCCGACTTGTTTAAATAACCGTACATCTTGTAATCGTGCGCTACTTCCCAGTGGAACAGCACCGGGCCGAAACGGTAATCGTCATCGAAGCTGTTGACCGTGCTTATCATCTGCTGCAAGCCGAAAGGCGTCACCGCATAGATGATGTCATCCCCGGGGGTGTCGGGCTTGGTGTCGCCGAGCACATAGAATGCCAGCCACACCTTGCTAAGCACATCCACATCGGTTTCCGGCACATCCACCACTACGCGCTCGACTTCCTTCTTGTGAAGCCATCGCCCCTTCACTATCTCCAGCTCGTCGGTGGTCCCGAAACTCGACGGGTGCGCGAAACACCAGTCATCGATGCTCGCCACCATTTTCCACGAACATGGCTGTACCTGCGGAAGCGTGTCGCCGTGATAGTCCATCCATACGCCCTGCGTCGCTACGACCGGGTTGTACGGCGTCGACATGGTCCTCGCGATGCCCGCGAAGACATCCATCGTCTCGATGAGAAAATCTTCCGCGGAGGGAACATTCGCATATTGCGCGTTCGGATATAAATCGAGCCACCAGTCCTGGTCCCATATATACGATGCCGGCGCCACCGCCGTGAAGAACATATCCGCCTGCTTGCAGTGGTTCAGGCTTTCGTAATTATATTCAAGCATCTTGGGCATCAACTCGTCGTTGAATACCGCGATATACATCCCGTCGAATTCCGAATATCTCTTTAGCCTCGCGACGAAATCGCCGTAGGCGTCGAGGAATTCCTGCCTGTACCACAACGGGTAGGCCGACATCTGGAGCTCGAAGTCGAACTGGAACCCGATGATGTATTCGTTCAAATGGAATTTCTGCACGAGCAGGAGAAGCTGTTTCTCGAAGTCGCCGAAAAATTTACGGAAATCGCCGGACCACGTGTTCCCGTTGATGTCGGTATCGGTCGGGCCGAAGCCGAGGATACCGAGGTTCAGCATGATGGGAAGGTCCGGCGCGACCTGTTTCAGCTTGTACAGGAAAAGGAATTTCTCCTCATCCCACAGGATGCTGCCGTCGAAGAATATCTCCCCCATGCTCGCGACCAGCCAGTCGCTGCCGTATTTCGTCTTCACCTGGTTCGCTATCGCCGTGAACGATGTGGGTATCACGCCGGTGTCTGGATTGTAGAATGTCCACGCGTAAACCCCGCGCCCCGTGAGCGGTGGAAGCATCCCCGGTTTCCAGTCGATGTATTTGTATATCCGGTGCGTTGTCCCGGCGCTCGATGCCGACAGCAGCAGTTTCTCTTCCGGGTTCTTCGGGAAGAAAATGCTCGCCGACCAGGTCGGCTCCGAGTTGATGCGGTTCAGCTTCAGCTCCCAGGCCGTATTCACGGTGCCGTTGACCATCACGTCCGACGCGTTATCCTGCCAATCGAGGGCGTCGGCATACAGGGTCCTGCCCCTCTGGGTAATATTCACCAAGTCGTACGGCTCCGCGGTATTGCCACCGATGCTCGCGTCGGCGACTATTGAGATCGTGAGCACCCCCGCGAGATTACTGTAGTGAAGCTCTATCTGGCGCGAGTCTGATTCATCCGGCTCAAGCTCTCTCGACGGGTTCTCCCTCGCATAGGCATAGAATGGATTTATCGAACTTCCCTCGACGGGATGGTAGTCCGTATACGCGTCCGGGTCGAGCGTTTCCACCGAATCGTTCTGGAACACGATGAGCCGCGGGTCGAATATCGATATCTGCAGCGGGTTGTGTACGGTGAGTTCGAGGATCGCTTCCTGGTGAAGCTTGTCGAGCTCGATAATTTTCAGCTCGAAGAATTCAGGCCATACGTCGTTCCAGTCGACGCCGTCCCAGATATGGCCCTGGATTTCGCGCACCGGCACAAGCTCCACCGATTCAAGCCCGGGGTCGAGGCGCAACTCAAATTGAGCACCGACATGGGCGGCTTCCGAATCAGGCGCGCGGAGTTCGTCCGGCGCGCCGGGCAGCGCGGGGGCCATGCTCGTGGGACTGCCGCATCCCATGGTGAGAACCATGGACGCAAGCAACCATGCAAATAACAGGACTATGCCGCTTAGAGTTTTCACATCAGAAACGGTTCCGCCCGAAGGAAGGCTTACATTATTATCTCATGATATATAGATTCCACAAAGCGGAAACTTGCTATGATTCTCCCGCCTTTTCGTGATATAACCATGGCTGATAAATTCCCCCGGGGAGATGCCGATGGACCGAATTACATCCCTCATCAAACGCATGGCCGAATTCAGCGCCAGCGACCTTCATTTACAAGTGGGCGAGAAGCCTTTCTACCGTATAAACGGCGTGCTCGTGCGGGAAGAAGTGGAATCGCCCGTCACCGCGGAAGAGATCAACTCGTTCGTCGAAGGGGAGCTTACCGCCCCGCAGGCCGCGCGGTTTACGGTGGGCAACCATCTCGATTTCGCCCACCAGGTGGATGACGGCACCCGCGTGCGCGGCTCGCTTTTCATGCAGCGCGGGTTCCCGGGGGCGAGTTTCCGGCTCATCCCGACGCAAATCCCGTCGCTCGATGACCTCCACCTGCCGAAAGTCGTGAAGGATATCGCCCTGCTCCAGCGCGGACTCGTGCTCGTATGCGGCCCGACCGGCTGCGGCAAGACCACGACCCTCGCGGCGATGATACGGCACATCAACGAGTGTAAGAGCTGCCATATCCTGACCATCGAGGACCCCATCGAATTCAATTTCACGAATAAAATGAGCCTCATACAGCAGCGGCAGATAGGTATCGATGTGGATGATTTCTCATCGGGCCTCCGGGAAGCGCTGAGGCAGGATCCCGATGTCATCCTCGTCGGAGAGATGCGCGACCTCGAGACCATCGCTATGGCGCTCCTCGCGGCGGAGACCGGGCATCTCGTGCTGAGCACGGTGCACACATCGGGCGCGGCGAATACGATAAACCGTATCATCGAAGTATTTCCGACCGGTCAGCAGCAGGAAGTCCGCACGCAGCTCGCGATGACCTTGCAGGCGGTGATAAGCCAGATACTGCTGCTACGGAGCGACCGTACGGGGCGGATTCCGGCGGTGGAAGTGATGATAGTCGACAGCGCGATACGCAACCTCATCCGCGAGAACAAGGTGCACCAGATTGACACCGCACTCACATCCGGCAAGATAAAGGGGAACATCACACTCGACCAGAGCCTGAAGAAGCTGATAGAGGAAGACATCATCGACCCGTCCGTCGGCGTCGAATTCGCCCGCGACCCCGGCGATTTAACGGGGATGTTTGGTTAGATTTTCTATCAACAATCAATGGGTATTATGATGCGGGCTTCCCGAGCCTTGTAGAATTAGCGCCGGGGGGGCGGCGGGGGGGGGGGGGGGGGGGGGGGGGGGGGGGGGGGGGGGGGGGG
>CAZSPL010000117.1:0-11766 GCA_964608735.1 uncultured Planctomycetota bacterium
GAAGACATGGCTTATTACCGGCGCGCAGGCGGGGGTCGGCAAGACGACTCTCCTTCGGGGACTTACCGATGTTCTCCCCGATACCGTCTGCGTCAAGCTCGGGCACGGCCTGAGAAAAACCACCGGCCTGAAGAACTACTTCACACAGACCGAGGACGCCCTGGCGTTCGTCGAGGAACAGCGCGGGAATTACAAGCATTGCATCATCGAAAGTAACAGGCTCGTCGGAAAGATCGAAGCTGATATCATTGTTTTTCTCGACACGCTGAATGGCGAGCGACGTCGCGATGCCGACCAACTCCGTGCGGCCGCTAAGATCGTGCTTGATAAAAAGGCCCGTGAAAAGGACTGGGAAAAACCGCTCAAGAAGCTCGAGCTGTCCGAAAAAGAACAAGCAGGGGTGTTGGAAGTCTTCCGGGGCCAGAAAGATTATCTGTCGTCGAGCAGGCTTATCCTTCGCACAAAGCTGTGGTTTTCGCGTGACGGCCTTCTCGTATTTGGCGAAGGACTCGGGCGTTTGCTGCTGGGCATCGAAGCCAAGGGAAGCCTGTCCGCCGCCGCGAAAGAAGAGGGCATCTCCTACCGTCACGCCTGGGGAGATATCAAGCGGGCCGAGGAACGCCTCGGATTCCCGCTGATAATGTCATCGCCGGGCGGGGTCGAAGGTGGCGGCTCGATGCTGACTAAAAAAGGGAAGCTGCTCATGACTGGGTATGAAGATATTAAACGAAAGGTGTTCAAGAACAGCGATAAATATTTCCAGGAATTGCTGGATAAGATCGAGGAGGCAGGTTGATACGCGTCGCCGAGGCATTCGAAATTGTCGCCCGTGAAGCGGCGAAGCGCCGCCTTCCCGATGAACGGCGCATGCTTCGCGATGCCGTTGGATGCGTCGCCTCGGAGGATATAACCTCGCCAATCGACCTGCCGCCGTTCGATAAAAGCGCGATGGACGGCTATGCTATCCCGGATGGTGAATTTCTCGATGAATATATCGTTGATGGCATCATCGCCGCCGGGCAATATATCGACACCGCCCCGGTGCCGGGGCATGCATTCAAGGTGATGACCGGCGCTGCCGTACAACCCGGCACCGCACGCGTAGTGATTTGGGAAGATACGGAAGAATCATCGGGACGCGTTAAAATAATACGGAAATCCGATAAAACGAACATCGCCCGCCGGGGCGAAGATTTGAATAAGGGCGGCTTGCTGTGTAGGAATGGGACGGTCATCACGCCGCTAACGCTTGCGAACATCGCGCTTGGCGGTATCGATGAGGTAAATGTAAGCGCGCGTCCGAAGGTTGCCGTCTTCTCGACGGGCGACGAACTTCTCCCGGGCGGAGCCGATATCGAGCCAGGGAAGATATATGATTCCAACGGCCCGATGCTCGAATCGCTCGTGCGCAAACTAAGGATTGAAATCTGCCACAGGGGACATCTCAGGGATGATTTAAGCGAATCGGTCAAGGGATTGAAGGATGGTCTGGCGAAAGCGGATGTGGTTTTGTTTTCGGGAGCTGTATCGAAAGGAGACTACGATTTCCTCCCCGATGCATTCCGCGATGTCGGGCTTACGACGCACTTCAATGAGATTGCCGTCAAGCCGGGAAAACCGACGACATTCGCGACATCCGATCCGAACGATAAGAAAATGGTTTTCGGACTTCCCGGCAACCCGGTATCATCATTCCTGATGTTCCACATGTTCGTATTGCCGGCCATATATATGATGCAGGGAAGCGGTGCGCATCCGCGCGTGATAAAAGTCAGGCTCGCCGACAAGATAAGCACGAGAAAAAGCGAGCGCGACCAGTTTGTCCCTGCGAAATTCGATACGGATGGCCGTGTGAAGCCGCTGCCGTATCACGGCTCGGGGCATCTACTCGGCCTTGCCGATGCCGATGGCTTTCTCGAAATAGAATCGGGTATGACTGGTATCGACGAGGATGCATCAGCTCCGTTTCTCCCGATGATGATGCACGCATATTCCGGGAATAAATAATGAAAGACCGTTGCGGAAGAGAAATAGACTACCTTCGAATATCGGTTACCGACCGATGCAACTGCCGTTGTTTCTACTGCCTCCCGGAAGAAGGGGTTCCGCTGAAAAGCCATCGGGATATCCTCTCGCTGGAAGAGATTTACGAGATCGCGAAGTTCGGCGTTGAGCACGGTATCAGTAAAATAAAGCTCACCGGCGGAGAACCTTTGCTAAGGCGCAATATCATACACCTCGTTGAGCTTCTCTCATCCATCGAAGGCCTGCGCGACTTCGGTATGACCACGAATGGCACACTTCTCGCGCCGATTGCTCAAAAATTAAAAGCCGCCGGGCTTCAGAGGGTAAACATCAGCCTCGATACTCTTGACCCCGAAAAATATCAGAAAATAACAAGATGCGGGAATATCGACGCCGTATTCGCCGGAATCGACGCCGCAATCGAAGCAGGTCTCAAGCCGGTGAAGCTGAACGTCGTAAAGATACCCGGCATGAACGATGATGAATGGAGAAACCTCAGGGAATTCGCCGAATCGAAGGGCATGGGGATACGGTATATCCCTATAATGGACCTCGAACACGGCATACGCACGGTTGTCGAAGGGGGAACCGGCGGGCAGTGTGATATTTGCAGCAGGCTGAGGCTGAGCGCCGATGGTATGCTCCGGCCGTGCTTGTTCTCGGACATTGAATTCAGCGTACGGGAGCACGGCATCGCGAAGGCCTATGAACTGGCCCTTTCAAACAAGCCGGACGAGGGGGATCACACGAATAACCGGCGGATGATCCAGATTGGAGGGTGATGTGGCTGAATTTTCGCATGTGGATGATGACGGGAAACTGAAAATGGTCGATGTCGGCGCGAAACCCGACCAGGTACGGCGCGCGGTCGCGAAGGGGAGGATCATCGTCGGCGCGGATGTCGTGCGGATGATAAAGGAAAACGCGATGAAGAAGGGCGATGTCCTGACCTGCGCGCGCATCGCCGGGATACAGGGCGCGAAGCGCACATCGGAACTTATACCGCTTTGCCATCCGCTTCCTGTGGACTGGCTCGATGTTCGGGCCGAGCTTGGCGAGGATGATGTAATCGTCACCGCCGAGGCGAAATATACCGGCAAGACCGGCATCGAAATGGAAGCTCTCACCGGCGTGGCGGTCGCGCTGCTTACCGTCTACGATATGTGCAAGGCTGTAAAAAAAGATATGGTGATGACCGATATCCATCTCGTCTCTAAGGAGAAATCCGATGTCTGACAAAGTCATCGCGCGTTCGATAAATATCTCGGAGCAAAAGGGCACGAAGAAGAGGCCCGTTCAAAAAGCGGCATTTATCGAAGGGCACGGCATTGAAGGCGACTCCCACGCCGGGCCATGGCATCGACAGGTGACCCTTCTCGCCGTCGAAGAAATCGAAGCCGCCGACGCCGGCCGTGGTATCGCGACGTTCGGCTCGTTCGCCGAGAATATTTCGATAGAGGGGATAGACATACGCAGAGTGCGTCCGCTCGACAAGTTCGCATTCGGCGATGTAATCCTCGAAGTCACTCAAATCGGCAAGGAATGCCATGATAATTGCGCAATAGGAAAAGCGCTCGGGGAATGCATCATGCCGAAGCTCGGTGTGTTCACAAGAACCATCCAGGGCGGGGAAGTCGAGTCGGGCGCGGAGGGGTTATATCAGGCGAAATACTTCAAGGCAATGGTGATTACGCTGTCGGACCGGGCATCACGGGGGGAATATGAGGATATGAGCGGCCCGGCCGCCGCCGAAGCTATCGAGCATTTCTTCGGGGAGCTGGGGTATGAATATGACATCGAGAAGCGGCTTATCCCTGACGACCCGGCCAGGCTCGCCGAAATGTTCGCCGAAGCCGAGAGGGAATGCATGGATCTTGTTGTGACATCGGGGGGTACAGGCATAGGGCCGCGGGATTTCACGCCGGAGATTACCGCTGGATTTATTGACCGCGCGATGCCCGGCGTGATGGAGTTCATCAGGAACAAATACGGCTCGAAGTTCCCGAACGCGCTCCTGAGCCGCGCCATCGCCGGCGTCAAGGGAAACATGCTTGTATACAATCTTCCCGGCAGCCCGAAGGCGGTAAGGGAATATATGTCCGAAATCGTACCGACATTGAAGCACAGCTTCTATATGCTTCACGGCCTCGACATGCATTGATTGTAAATTCGATTACGGTACCGATTTGTCGGTGACATTCTGCGCGGCGCTATCCCGTTTCTTATAGACAAACCTCGACACAATGATGCTTGCTTCATAGAGCAGGTATATCGGTACGCCGAGGAGTGATAGGGTTACCGGGTCGCCCGTAGGCGTGAGCGCCGCCGCGAGTACCACCGCCCCGAGGAGCGCGTAACGCCTGAATTTCGCGAGCTGGGCGGGGGATACGATTCCAAGCATCGACAGGAAAAGGCTTACGAGCGGAATCTGGAATACAAATCCCCCCGCGAGAGTGAGAAGCACGACAAACGAGAAATATCGATCGAGAGTTATCTGGGTGGTGATTTTGGTCGCGAGATTATTACCGGGCTCGAATTCGAGGAGGAATCTCAGCGCGATGGGAAATATTAGATAGAAACAGAACGCGCATCCGGCAAGGAACAGCAGGAACGCCGCTATCATAAGCCCGCGAACCCATTTTATCTCGTGCCTCGTGAGACCCGGACGTACGAACAGCCATGCCTGGTAAATGATGAACGGCAGCGCGATTACAAGTCCGGCGGCGAATCCGACCTTGAAGTAGGCCATGAATTTTTCGGTCGGCCCGAGCACCTGCAGGGTTGCATCGGCGGACACCGCTTTCCATGGGCTGACGAGCCACGGGAAGATGTACGAGCGTGTGAAGATGAAGCTTACGATGCATCCCAGTATAAGGAAAAGGATCGAGTATAGCAGGCGGTTGCGAAGTTCCTCGAGATGCTCGGTGAATGTCAACCCCTCGATTCCGTCTGCCGATGGGGGATCCTTCTGAGTCCTGTCTATTAAATCTCCGTCTGCCAAGGCGTTATATCTTCTCGGATTTCCCGCCCTCTTTCGCGGAATCATTCGAGGAATCGTCATCGTTCTTGACGGGCGTTTCTTTCCCGGCGCGGAATTCGCGCATCGATTGCCCCAATGCCCTCGCAAGACCGGGTATCTTCGACGGCCCGAATATCAGGATTACAACAATGAGGATTATCAGCCATTCCCAACCGCGTATGAATCCCATAAGGATGCCCTCCGGCACAAATTTATCTGGGGTGGCTGGAGGGATTCGAACCCTCGACCTTCTGATCCACAGTCAGATGCTCTAACCAACTGAACTACAGCCACCACGCAAAAGCCTATTTTACCCCGTAACCCCGCTCTTCACAAGGGATGTAAAAAAGTAGGGACAGTCACCTGTTTCGCACGAAACTATACGATAACCTGTAGTGCCATGAGCGAAACAGGTGACAGTCCCTACTTTTTTGGCGAACCAGGTGACAGTCCCTATTTTTTCACCACACCTTCCACCATGGCTTCTTCTTTTCTTCGGACGTTTCCTTCGGATATGAATAGCTTACGCCGTCTGGATATATATCATACAGCCCGACCCCGGGATCCGAGATTTCGGCAAGCGATGCGATATTCTTCTCCCATGTGCCGATTGTACTAAGTTTCGTGCCGTAGAAAAGATTCATCCCCTCGAGCGCGACATACCAGAACGGCTGAATCAATTCTTTGTCGTGTGATTCGATTATATTCGGTTTCAACCCGGCCCGGTCGGCGGCTTCGGTGATCCGCTCCTCTCCGACAGCGAGGTGGCTCATGCTCGGCGGGGGTTCATAAATATCTATCTTGTACTCGCCGTTGTAGAACCTCATGATGAACTCATCCATATACTTGATGCCGAAGGCGGCGATGTCGCCGTTCTCGAAGCTGACATAAGAGTCGCGGTATTCTGCATTGGAATGAAGCAGCAATATCGGCCCGACCTTGTGCGAAAGCCGCGCCGTAAGTTCGAGGAGGCTTTCCTGTGCCAGTGGGTTTTCCATGGTCTTCCCCGCCAGCGCGTAATCACGGAAATGAAGGAGCTTGCCGATGTTCGGGCGCGGCGCGAAGGGAGGGGAGAGGGTTTCGGTATCCGCGCCGAGATAAATGCCGCGGAATTTTCCCGCGAGGCCCCTTGTAAGCTCGGTATGAATCGCGTTGGAGCCGCCGGTGGCGGTAATCTCGATTCCCTTGAGCACATACTCCTTCGCCCCGGCGTCGTTTATCAGCTCCCGGATCGCGTCCAGCGCATTCTCGAACGGAATTTCATTTTTCTTTAGAAGCCAGAAATTCAGCGGATATCCCATGTTTCACCTCGTAACGTCGCTATATGATAACTCATTGCCGCAATACCGCCAAATGCAGCCGGGCACTACCGATTTCCATGAAAGAGTTTTATAATCATCAGGCTTGCGCTGCGCGCGTGGAAAATATCAAGGAGAAGAACGATGTCGATTCTTGAACAACAGGACCCGAGAGTAAATTTCGCCATCCAGAATGAGATAGCCCGCCAGAACCTGAAGATAGAGCTCATAGCGAGCGAGAATTTCGTCAGCGAAGCGGTGCTCGAAGCCCAGGGATGCGTGATGACCAACAAGTATGCCGAGGGGCTTCCGAAGAAACGCTACTACGGCGGATGCGAGAATGTCGACATCGTGGAGCGCCTTGCCACCCAGCGGGCGCGGAAGCTGTTCAGCGCCGATTCGTGCAACGCGCAGCCGCATTCGGGAGCGAGCGCCAACATGGCGGCATACATGGCATTCCTCAAACCCGGCGACACGATCATGGGCATGGACCTCTCGCACGGCGGACATCTCACCCACGGGCATCCGCTGAATTTCTCGGGGATGTATTTCAAAGTGGTGCCATACGGCGTATCGAAGGAAAACGAACAAATAAACCACGACGAAGTGCTCAAGATAGCAAAAGAGAGCAAGCCGAAGCTCATCATCATCGGGGCGAGCGCGTATCCGCGAATACTTCATTTCGACAAATGGCGCGAGATATGCGATGAGGTCGGCGCGATAATGATGGTCGACATGGCGCATATAGCGGGAATCGTAGCGGTCGGGCTGCACCCGAACCCGTGTCCCTATGCCGATGTCGTCACTACCACAACGCACAAGACGCTTCGCGGGCCGCGAGCCGGGCTTGTCTTGATGAAGAAGGAGCACAAGAAGATAATCGACAAGGCGGTATTCCCCGGCGTACAGGGCGGGCCGCTGATGCATGTCATCGCGGCGAAAGCCGTCGCGCTCAAGGAAGCGCAGGAAGATTCATTCAAGACCTACATAAAGCAGGTCCTGGATAACGCCCAGGCGATGGTGGAAGTATTCATGGGCGAGGGATTCAAGGTCACGAGCGGCGGCACCGACAACCACCTGATGCTGCTCGACCTTCGAAACAAGGAAATCACCGGCAAGGACGCGGAGGAGCTTCTCGATACGGTCAACATCACGTCGAATAAAAACACCGTGCCGTTCGAAACCCAGCCGCCGATGATTGGCTCGGGGATACGCCTCGGCACTCCCGCGATGACGACCCGCGGCCTCAAGCAGGATGAGATAAAGCAGGTGGCCCGATGGATTGTAAGGGCGATACATAGCCGGGATAATGAAGCTGAGAAGGAGAAGATACGTAAAGAGGTGCGCGAATTGTGCGAGCGGTTCCCGATCTACGGTTTCGATGCGAAATCATGGGGAGAATATGTCGACCCGAGCAAAGAAGATAAGGATGACAATTGACGGATAAAAGAAGCGCTGAGACTATGGTTCCTGAACCCGACAAGAAGAATGACCGGCCCGAATGGGACCGGTATTTTATGGAAATCGCCGAACTGGTCAGCAGCCGTTCCACCTGCCTTTCGAGGAGGGTAGGGGCGGTCGTGGTCAAGGACCGACGCATCCTCGCCACCGGCTACAACGGCTCCCCGCGCGGGCTGCCGCATTGTGTCGACATCGGGTGCCTGCGCCGCGACCTCGGCATCCCTTCCGGCAAGCAGCTCGAACTGTGCCGGGGTTCGCACGCCGAAGAGAACGCGATAGTGCAGGCCGCGAGCTACGGTATCCCGCTCGAAGGAGCGGAATTGTACTGCACGTTCCAGCCATGCCTCACATGCACCAAGATGATTATCAACGCCGGTATCAAGCGCGTGGTATTCGATGGCGATTATCCGCACCCGATGTCGCTCGAAATCATGCACGCCGCGGGGCTCACGGTCGAGAAATACATCGTGGAAAAGGGTTTTACCCGGCCTGTGGAAGATTCCGGGAAACGGAGTTTCTTCACCGAGGAAGCCGCGAATCTCTTCAGGCAAAGGGAAAATGGGGATGAATGATCCGTTTTCGTCGCGAGGATGATCTCAAGCTTAAAGGCGGAGTTATTGAATGCGTCCTGTTATAGGCATAACGGCATCGTATAGCCAGTCTATACACGTTCATGAAATTGACGAACCGAGGCTCGAACACCAGTACTGCTACAACGATTACGTCCATGCGGTATGGATGGCCGGGGGACTTCCGTTGCTTATTCCCGCGATGCTCGATGCATCGGGGGCAGCGGAATATGTCAAACGCCTT
Organism: uncultured Planctomycetota bacterium; assembly: GCA_964608735.1. Classification (GTDB taxonomy): domain Bacteria; phylum JAJVIF01; class JAJVIF01; order JAPKYR01; family CAZSPL01; genus CAZSPL01. The sequence goes on from CAZSPL010000117.1 coordinate 8,617, forward strand.
AATGGCATCGTTATCGCCGGGGGGCCGGACATTGACCCGAAACAATATCATCAGCCGGCGGGACCCAACCAGACGAGAATCGATATCCGCAAGGATGAGACCGAGCTTGCGGTAGCGCGCGCGGCGATCGATCGCTGGATGCCGGTTCTCGGGATATGCAGGGGCCTGCAGGTTCTAGCGGTGGCTCTCGGCGGCAACTTGATACAGGACATCGCCACCGAGCTACCATGGGCGGCAAGGCATGGTTATCCCGAGGGCGACCCGGATGCATGGCACGAAGTGAAATTTGAGAGTGGCTCGTCGCTGAAACGCATAATCGGCGCCGAAAATGCCACCGTCAATACATATCATCACCAGGCGGTGGGGGAAGTGCCGGCGGATTGGAAGGTCACCGCGAAGGCTCCCGACGGGGTTATCGAGGGGATGGAATTTTCGGATGAGCCGCTTGTTTTTGGCGTTCAATGGCATCCCGAGATGATGGTCGCCTCGCATCCAGAGCAGCTGAGGCTTTTCCGGGCGTTCGTGAAGAGCTGCGGATAAGCGCTTCCGACGCCGGTATGCGTCCGGGTTGACATATATTTCGGTTACACTACAATTTCCAATGTTGCATTGAATATACGGTTCTCTTGCAAAGGAAGCTGCTGATTACTGATTTGAAAGACAAGACCGCGACATTGATCAAGCGCTATTCAAGAATCGTGGTTTTTTTGGCTATTGCGGTAATCGTTTTCCCGGCTTGTTGGGCTCTTTATGCGTTTGCGGGAAGCGATGAACCTGTCGAGGTAGCCTCTTTTTCAGTCTCCCCGGGACAAATCAAGCTGCTTGTATTCAACCTCCTCGGTGGGGTGGCCCTTTTAATATACGGCATCAACAGGATGGGAGAGGGGCTCCAGAAAGCCGCCGGCGGCAGGATGCGCGAAATCCTCGGGCGCTTGACCGGCACCCCCTTGCGCGGCGTATTGGTCGGAGCCGGAGTTACATCGCTCATCCAGTCATCATCCGCGACCACCGTAATGGTCATCGGGTTTGTAAACGCGAGGTTGATGACGCTTGTACAGGCCGTAGGCGTAATAATCGGCGCGAATATTGGTACTACGATCACGGGCCAGTTGATCGCGTTCAAGCTGACCGACTATGCCCTCCCCATCCTCGCAATAGGGGTCGCCATTCATTTCTTCACAAAGCGAAAATTTATCAAGAACGTAGGGCTGTTCCTGCTCGGTTTTGGCGTGTTGTTCCTCGGATTGAACCTGATGGCGGACGGCGTGCATTTCCTGAAGAACGACCCGGCAATTTCCCAGGTATTCCAACAATTCGGTGACAAACCGATCCTCGGTGTTTTAGCGGGCGCGCTGATGACGGCGCTTATCCAGTCCTCATCAGCCACAATCGGTATTGTCATCGCGCTGGTTTCCGGGGGAATGCTGGACCTTTCCGAAGCCGTGCCGATTATTATGGGTTTCAATATCGGTACGTGCATAACCGCCGGGCTTGCTTCGCTCGGGGCGAGTCGAAACGCGAAACGTGCCGCTTTCGCGCACGTCATGTTCAATGTTATCGGGACAGTCATTGTCCTGTTTTTTTTGCAAGACTACATCTGGCTCGTTTCTAAAACCGCGGATTCACTTCCGCGGCAGGCGGCTAACGCTCATACCATATTTAACGTGTTGAACGCACTGGTATTTCTTCCATTCGTACCGCTCTATGCAAGAGCGATCGAGAAGATAATACCCGGTCCTTCGATGGACAAGCGTGAAGCCGTGCACCTCGATGACCGGCTTCTTTCCACCCCCGCGATAGCCCTCGAGCAGGCGATAAGGGAACTGGCGCGAATGACGGCGTTTGTTGTCGTAAGTCTCCGGAGCGTCGAGAAAGCCATGAGGACCGGCAACCTGCGCTGGATCGACGATGTGAACGAGGACGAGGAAGCTGTAGATGAATTGCATCACCAGATAACGGACTATCTTGTGGCCATCAGCGAAAGAGCGCTCGCGGCTGAGATCTCTGAAACAATACCATCAGTGCTTCATTGCGTGGATGATGTCGAGCGCATAGGGGATATGGCAGTGAGGTTGAAGGATATACTTGAAGAGAAAATTACCAGCAAGGCTGTATTCAGCGATTCGGCCACAACCGATCTCGGAAACCTGCAAAGCGTGGCGGTTCATACTCTCGAGGAAACCCAGAGGGCGTTGGCATACAGGGATATTACCATCGCCAGAAGGGTACTGGCGGAAAAAAGTAATATGGAAGATTTGGTCAGGCAAATCCACGAGAACCATCTCAAACGACTTTGCGACGGCAAGTGCCAGGTTAGAGCGGGAGTGTTCTTCCTCGAAATGATAAAGCGATATGAGAATATAGGAACCCGCTGCCGTGACATATGCAGGGCAGTTGTAAAACACCTCGGCGAGGGTTCTTAAGGAGAGCGAGATAGTGAAAATCATCGGCATATGCGGAAGCCCGCGCAATGGCGGCAATACCGAGCAACTTCTTTCTGTATGCCTCGATGCCGCCCATAAAGCCGGAAGCGAAACCGAGCTTATTACGCTGTGCGACAAAAATATCAGCGGATGCATCGCCTGCATGAAATGCAAGGATAAGAAGGACGGCAGATGCTACGGCCATGATGACGACATGAACGACATCATGGGGAAAATATTCAAAGCCGACGGGTTGATCCTCGCCAGCCCGGTATATTTCGGAACTCCCACTCCAGACATACTGTGCGTGATACACCGCCTGGGCTATGTCAACCGCGCGTCGGGAGGGCTTCTGAAGGACAAAGCGGGCGCGGCGATCGCCGTGGCAAGGCATGCGGGGCAGAATTTCACCCTCGCGACGATGAGTTTCTTCTTCTATATCAACGAGATGATCCAACCGGGAAGCAGCTACTGGAACGTGGGATTCGGGCGCGACAAGGGGGATGTAATGAACGATGAAGAAGCAGTCGCAACCGTTATCCACACCGGCCGGAACATGGTCGAGCTGATAAGTAAAATGACGGGAAGCTGACATCGGCTTGATTTCGGCCCTGGAATAAGATACTATACTGCGTCATTTTTACGGAGAGTTAAATATGCTCAGAGCAATACTTCTTGTAATTCACGTCGCGATAGCGATAGTCCTTATTTCGCTTGTTGCCGTCAT
>CAZSPL010000118.1:0-6783 GCA_964608735.1 uncultured Planctomycetota bacterium
TTCATTAAGGAATTTAAGAAATTTCAGGACAGGAAAGAGAAGCATGGAAAATCTCAGGATGTATGGTAAGGCACCTTTCAGCGTGGCCGTCATTCACGGAGGCCCTGGTGCCGGGGGAGAAATGGCCCCGGTGGCGAAGGAACTGGCATCGGGAAGGGGAATCTTGGAACCCTTACAGACAGGGAAATCCCTCGAGGAGCAGGTGGCGGAGTTGAAGAATGTCCTCAAGGAGTATGCGGATATTCCCGCAACCCTCGTCGGCTATTCGTGGGGCGCATGGCTTAGCTTCATTGTCGGGGCGCATCATCCGGGGCTGGTGAAGAAGCTGATCCTCATCGCGTGCGGGGCGTTCGATGATAAATCCGGCATCGGTACCCATGAGAGACGCATCGAACGCATGAACGAGCGGGACTGCGTCGAGTTTGCACGGCTTACCGCGATACTTGCCGACCCCGGGACCATCAACAAGGATGCCGCGCTTGGGAGGCTGGGCGAGCTTGTGTCGAAGGCGGATGCATATGATCCCATCGAAACGGTTGGCGACGGCCGGAGCATCAAACCGAGCGCGGAAATATTTCAGCGTGTATGGAACGACGCCGCGAAGCTGAGGAAAACCGGGCAGCTTCTCGAACTCGCCAATCATGTCAAGTGCCCGGTGGTCGCGATTCACGGGGATTTCGACCCGCATCCGGCGGACGGGGTCGAGCAGCCCCTATCGAAGGCAATCAAGGATTTCCGGTTCATCCTGCTGAAAAACTGCGGCCACAAGCCGTGGATAGAGAAGAAGGCGAAGGATAAATTTTTTGAAGTTCTGAATAACGAACTCGCTTAAGTGTATTCTTCTACTTATCCTCCAATCATGCCGAACCTGCGCTGATCAACGTCCCGCGGCTTTGAGCGCATCCCTGATTTCCCTGAGCAGTACGATATCCTCGGGCGGGGCGGGCGGCGCGGCGGGAGTTTCCTCCTGCTTCCTCAGGCTGTTCATCGTGCGGACCATGAAGAAGATCACAAGGGCGATGATCACGAAATCGATTATGGCCTGGATGAAACTCCCGTATGCCAGAACCGGGGCGCCGGCATCCTTCGCTTCGGCGAGTGTCTTATATGCCGTCCCGCCGAGATTCACGAACAGGGCGGTGAAATCGACCCCGCCGAGCAGCCTTCCGACAGGGGGCATTATGACATCATTGACCAGTGAGCTTACGATCTTCCCGAACGCCCCGCCGATGATGATGCCCACCGCCATATCGACGGCATTACCCTTTACGGCGAATTCCTTGAATTCCTTTACGAGTCCCATGGTTGTCTCCTTCCAATCTAAATTGTAATGAGCATGCGGGCCTCCCCGACTGTTGTTTTAAATTATATGCGCTTTGACCGCAAGTGAAAACCGGGCGCTGGATTGAGATATGGGCGTTGGATAGCGTCCAGGAAATTCAGCCCGTGACAACTTGCCCGCGAAGCATCATCTAAACTACAATCAGGCAGATTAACCCGGCATCCTGATGCCGGGAGGTCAAATGATCGGGAGGTTCACCATGACCATTCGAAATTTTATTCATGCAATTCGCGGCAAAATTGCTCCCGTATGGCTGCTCGCCGGGATATGCATCATCCTGGCGGGTGCCCTGTGCATCCCGGTTCTGGCGCAGGGGATGGAGCGGATCGAGTCGGGCGGTGAGGCGCGCATTGTTGAGGAGCAGGTCAAGCCGATATTCAAGAAGATGCTCCCCGATGAAGTGGAACTCACGGGGATGGTGTATAACATCGAGGTGAGCATCGTCGATGACAAATATGAATGCCTGGTGCTTCTGAACATCGCGCGCTTCGGGACCGGGATGGATCTGAACCAGCTTCTTTACATCACGCACCCGGTGATGCAGCGGCTGTTTGAAACGGCGTATATAAGCGACAAGGGGATCAGGGTATGGGCGAGGAAGACCGGTTGGCAGGGGGAAATGGACGGGAAGACGTATGATGTGTATGAGGTAACGAAGATTAAGCTGTAGCATATGCAGGCTTCGATGTTACGGTACACCCCTGTGCCGTAACAATCAATATCGGGTTTCGGGACAAGGGTGTCCCGAAACATCGGAACAATCAATATCGGGTTTCGGGACAAGGGTGTCCCGAAACATCGGAGAATACTGGGCTACCAACCGCAGGGAGGCTTAAGCTTATGACCGACAGTGAACAGGTGGTTTTCACGGATTGGCAAATTGGTCCGATGCTCTTGGGATATATCGAGAATGCCAAGCATCAGGTAATAATAGTTAGCCCCTACATAGAACCATGGCCTCATTTGAAAGATGCAATAGAGCGAGCAAGACAGCGTGGAGTCAAGTTTACTCTTCATTTCCGTGAAGATCAGGTTAATAAATTAAAGGAAAAACAGGTTGGGAAGTTATTTGACAAATGTATTCCTGTTCCAATTTTGCATGCAAAGCTATACTTTTTTGACGACGACATCGTAATGAGTTCAATGAACCTTCACCAGTACTCGCAGCAATCAAGCAAGGAGATAGCGGTAAAGCTGATAGATCCGAAGCAGAAGGCTGAAGTAAGGAGATATCTAAGGGAACGGTTAACACTTACAAAACCAGCGCCGGGGCGTGGCATGAGTTCAGAGACCCGTACAGAAAAACACTCTTCCTACGGCAAAGGAACACGAGCTCCAGCGACGGATGTTAAAAAGCAGCCTAAGGCTTCAAACATCTTCCTTAAGGCTGCCGGTTCACTGATAAATGCTCTTGAAAATACCTTATTGAATGACAAAGGTTTCTGCATACGATGTGGCACTGAGATAGATTATGATCCTGGCAGGCCGTTATGCCATGCTTGCTTTCAGAGATGGCATATGTATGGAGACCCTGATTATAAAGAGAAGCGCTGCCACTCTTGCGGCAAAGAATCAAAAACGTCTATGAATAAGCCTTTATGCTATGATTGTTATAGAGAGTTGAGTAATTAATTTGAAAACCGGGGGGATTGAGAATCACCACACCTTCGCAATCCCCAATCTCTCCAGCTTCCCCTCGAACTCCCGCGCCTCCAGATTTGGCACGAGCTTGCCGTCCTTCTCCTTGAGCCAGCCTGCTTTTTTCATGGCATGGGTTGCGAGGTTGACCTGCCCGGTTACGAGCAGCGATATCACCTCGATTTCGATGCTTGACAGTGACAATGCGTTGAAGCGGTAGTCGAGGAATGCCTGGTAGGTGAGGGGAAGCCATTTAGCGACGATCTCATGCGCGATGGTGTTGGCGTACTGCTTTATCTCGTGCTGGGCATCCCAGGCCATTCGAAGTTGAAGGAAGTTGAGCAGGTTGTGCAGGTCGATTTTCCAGTACGCCTCGGTGTATGTCGATAGCGGAAGTTCCTTGCGTGCTTGTTCACGGGCGACGCCGTGGGCGAGCCGGTCTTCATAAACCTCCCGCGCCATTTTCTGAATCTGCGCCTCGCGCTCGCTTAGATTGTGGCCGAGCGCCTCGTCGAGAAGGCCCGCGCTTCCCTGGATGTTCACGGTATCCTGCAGGCGCCACGCGTCGGGCTCGGTGGTCGCGGCGGCGTCGATGGCGATGGAGTAGCGCGTCGAGTATTCGTTGACGTTGGCTGTGCGGTGACGTATCCACTGCCGCCAGCAATCCATCGGGCAGCGGATGTGAAGCTTGAGTTCGCACATCTCGAACGGCGATGTGTGCCGGTGGCGCATGAGGTAGCGGATGAGCTCGCGGTCCACGCTGCGCTTCTTGGTGCCCGCGCCGTAGGATACCCGGGCGGCCTGTACGATGGCTGCGTCGTCGCCGAGATAATCGACAAGCCGCACGAAGCCGTCATCGAGGACGGGGAATTTCTTCCCGAGGATTTTATCCAGTCCGGGCACGATTGTTTTTTCGATTTTATCTTCTTGCTTGTCAGTCATATTCTCTGCCTTTCTTTCAGACCGGAGAGCGTTTTCCGGGAATCCCGGCAACGGGATTCATCCATTTCAGCCTGGATGTATTATAGCATGCCATGAGGGGCAGCATTCATGATATAAAAAGCCCCGGCTGGTAAGTTGCCGGGGCAGTTGATAGTCAATAGACGCTCCCACGCATTCCTGAGCGAGGGTCTTGAACGGGGCGCAACGAATTAGTTCTTGTGAACCTTCACGTTGCCTCCGCAAAGGGAGCCCCCGTAGTTTGTATAGTCTCCGATTTTTATCGAGAAAGAATCATCCAAGCCGGGCTCACCGTTGTCTTCGACAGAGACCGTGAAGCCAACGTCCTGCCCGTTGAGAACACCGGTTCCATAGACGCTCGCGGTGAATGTGCCGAGCATCTCGTTTTCGAAGACGTACATGGTTGTCATGTCGGTGGTTTCGAAGTCAATTCCGGAATCCGCGTCTGTATAGCAAAGGGAGCCCTGTAACTCTCCGGTTTTCTTTACTTTGACATTGAATCCGAAATGAGCATAGCCGGATACAGCTCCTGTAATCCATCCACCGCCGGTAACCTTCCTGTTGGTGTCGGATTCGATGACCCCATAAGGCATGCTGCCAAGACCTCGAAGGGCTTCACCGCAGATCTCCGGGTAAATATCCGGGTCTCCTATATACCCGGCGAAGCGCCCATCCGCCATTTGTATATCGGCTGAGCGGAGATAGGCTTCCCCGCCAAAGCGAGCCAGCATGGTTATCGGGTGGTTATCCGCGTTCAATCCTTCGAGGATATAGGCGGTAGCCTGAACGTCATCGAACTCGTAGTGCACGCCCGGTCCATAATAATCCAGGTAATAGACTGGCCACCAGCCATCCTCGTTCTGAGCATCAAGTATCTCACCACGGAGGTATTCAATCCGATTTGAATATCCGGCTGCGTCCACAATGCACAGAGCCTTGAGCATGTGTCCGTAAGACAGCTGTGTGTAATCCCAGGCAGAGCCATACCAGCCAGCGTATTCCCAGTCATTCCACCTGGCTATCATCTGGTCGGCCATATCCTTCGCCCAAGCGGTCATCGCGCTGTCTCCCTTCGCATCGCCCACGAGATACCATGCGAAGATATATGGCGCGGCATCCCAACCCGCCATTGAGTATCTTTCATTAATCATTCTGTCCGCATAGGCCGCCCCGGTGTAGGCCGCGATTGTACGTCCGGCCAGTTCATATGCCTTGTCAAGATAGGATGTATCCCCGCCATCCATCCATGCCAGGTAGAGGCTGTAAACATCTGAAGCATAGGGGCGCGAGTTCTCGGAACATCCGCCGGTGCTGAAGAGGGGAATAATGAAGTTGTCGACAGTGAGCATGCCATCGGCAAAGTTCGCGGCGGGACTCGAAGAAGCCGCGCTGGAAAGCAGAATGCTCGCGCATACATTTCCCGGTATGTTTAAATTCCCGGTATTCGCTCCAACATACCATTCCCAAGTGTAGGGATAAGTTGTGCCTCCACAATCAGAGAACGGGAGGCTCTTTCGCACGCTGAAAAGATAACCCAAACCTTCATCGATTGAATCCTTAAGGCTCTCAAACCTTGGTCCCGCAATAGCGTTAAACTCCCGTCCAGGCTCATAATCTTGTGCTGGAGTAGTTGTGCCCAGCCTTTCATCGGGACTTACGGGGGGAGGTCGCAGAATGCTTGAATCCGAAAAGTCCCCCGGTACTGTTACTTCGCCAGGTCCGCTGCAGGAAGACAGAACTGCGATGCAAAGTACGGCTACCAGTAAATAGAGTCTCTTGTACATCATACCTCCAAATAATAAATATTGTTCAATGTTCCATTTAGACAAATCCTGTCTATCTGGAGCATTGATTTATAGACTAATCATCTTTGGGATATGTCCCTATCCCAAGGGTTGCCCTTCACTCGGCGACAATTTATCAGGTAATATCGATATTGTCAAATATCATTCTCAGGATAATATGAATCGTTGTCCCGTATCCTCGCTTCGATGAAGTCTTCATCACGGAAGCAAATTCAGCCGGGAAATTCTTCCCCGGGAATCCCGGCTACTCCTCCTGCAATGCTTTCCACAGCGCCTTGATGATAACGCTGGAAGCGCTATCGGGATGCATCACCCCGCAATCCTTGAGGAGGGGGCTATCCATATCCCATAGCCCGAATTCGTTGCGGATTCCCATCCCGAAGCCCATGTGCAGCTTAAAAAGCTCTTCCTTTTTCATCTTCTTGAGCTTCTTCTTCTCTTTTTCAGGGAGGCTCTTCATCAGCATGGCGACTGCTTCGGCAACTGTTTTCGGTTTCTTATCAGTGTTTCCCATGCCATGATTCATAATAGCCGGAACGGTTCATCGTTACAAGCGTTGCCGGGAAATCAATCATACGGGTATAATGTGACAGACAGGTTGGGCATAAGGGAGGATGAAAATGCGCTACGTCGATTTCAGGGATTCGATAGAGAAGGAGCTCAAGCGGCATCCGGAGGGGTTTACGTGGCCGGAGCTGAAGAAGCGGCTGAATTTGCCGTACGACAGCCCGTGCTATGAATGGCTCGCGCGTATGGAGAAGGAAATCGGACTGAAGAGGAAGAAAGGCGAGGGCAGGGCGTTTATCTGGACTGTACCGAAGGGGAAATGAACTGCTGACAGGAGGTGTTACCCAATGTGGTGGTATATCGGCGCGGCTGTAGCATGGCTGGTTTCGCTCGCGTGAATAGTGAGCATCATGGCGGGCGTGGCCCGTGGGAAGATGAAAGGATTAAGCCTGGTGATTCTGCCCGGATATCTATTTCACGGTATTACGGCGGTGCTTGCGTTATGGCTGTTCTGGAAAGGGCTGGGAAATT
>CAZSPL010000118.1:6793-11756 GCA_964608735.1 uncultured Planctomycetota bacterium
TATATTTGGTAACTGGGATTATGCTGTGGGTGTTCGGGCTGATTTGAGTAATCGTAGTTACGGGCGCGGTCGCGACCCGGAGCTCTATATACCCGTCATTCAACAGCCTGTGGGGGCCGATGATATTCCACGCGGTCATAATGATCCTCGGCGCGGGTGCGATTACAAAAGCAGTATTGATGGGGAAACCCGCCGGCGAAGAACAGTAATTCGGGGACAGCTACCTTTATTCTTAATATTCAGTGATAACTGCCTTTTTACACGTTCTCAGAAAAAAGGTAGCTGTCCCCGAATTTATAGATTCATATATGGAGGCTGAAAATGCAAAATCTGAAAAGATCGAATCTTCGTAACGCAGTTATGGTATCTGTATTTCTCGTGATGACATGTCTTGCCCTGATCATTGCCCCCACATTCGCGGATACATCGCCCGGCACGTCCGGCAGCTCGGGTGGAACGATGCGCGCTGTACCGGGGCAGGGAGGTGCCTTGACCGTGATGAAGAGCTTCGACGAGAAGAGAGTGCGCGATTATAAAATCACGGATGCGGGTGACATAAGCTGGTGTGATGTCAGGACCGACCATGACGATCCGGGAACCCCGCAGATTGACAGCGTGACCCTCACCACGAGCGATCCGAAAATTAATAATGCCCTGCTGACGGCATATATGAGTGGGTACAAGATTTCGGCGAAGGGGCATAAAATCACGAAACCCCAGGGAAGGGAATGGCCCGGTTATGAAACGGTTTTCTACGAGATTGATGAGATTACCATCATCAATATTTCGCCGAAACTGTAGGGAGAAACCCGGCCTCCTCCCCGCGGGCCGGGAATGAAGATTTTTCGGGATATCACTCAACCGGCAGCCCAAGATATGCGTTTCAACTGGCATCGCATCTAATTAATTGTTTCGATTGGGTGGTTGATTGTGCATGATGATAGGGCGGGGCCATCCATTTTCAGTTATAGGTCTACAATCCAGGTACAAGGAGCCACACATGTATCGTCAAACACTCATGATGGCATGTATCATTGCCATTCTATTCACCGTTTCCTGCTCGGGGAACGTGGGGGATGCAATTACGCCGGAGACGAACGGCCAGGGCATCAATGCCGATCTTTCAAACGATGGCCAGGTATGCCTCGGCATCTGGCAGATGACTGCCGATGCATCAACGGGAAACGTTGATGTCGTGCAGCTTCGAAGCGCCGACAAGATTCTCAACCTCGTGGGTGTGATGCTGCAGTACTCGTGGGATATTTTCGAAATAGATATGGATAACAGCACTTTTGACTTCGACAACCTCACGGCCGAATTAGCTGTGATCCTCACCAACCCCTTGCCGGATACGGCCATGACCGCGTTTGATATGCGCGGCATATGCTTCGGGCCAAAAGTAGTCAATGCCGACGGGCTGACTATCGTCACAAGCCCGGAATATTTTGAGGGCGTGACGTACGGTTACCAGGATGTGCCGGGCCTTGCGCCGGATTTCTTTGTGAATTACGGAGGGCTTGCGGGCTACAAATATTTCTGCGACAACCTTGGGGCGGAAGAAGACCTGGCGGAATTCTATTCCGACCCGGAGAATGTAGCCGCGCGTGGCCAGCTTTCAAACGGCTCATACTGCACCCGGATGTATGATATCGACTGGAACGGCACCGGGGAGAATTTCCAGATATGCAATTTCGCCATCTACGCAAATTCCGCCAAACCGTCCGGCAGCCCGCCGTATTCATTGGATGATTTCCCGATTACAACCGCCAACAGCGCCGAGGCATTCTGCATAAGCGTAGCTAATGCTGATACTCTCTACTTAACGGCGGGAGCAGCATGGCGGACCTTCTCGTGGAAGTCTGGGACTGGCAGGATGATATCAACGATGTGACCCTCACATCGGATTACTTCGATGACGCATCGCCGGATTCAGATTATCCCGGCACCACGGCTCATTCACGGATCTTCGAATTCAACGATGTGGAGATTTCTCCCGAAGCTGTCGGCGAGCTTGAAATGATGGTCACCGTGGAAGACAGCAAGACATTCGGCGAATACTGGTTCAGGGACAAGCTGCCGCCGGATAACCCAATGTATGGCGAAAACCTTTACAACTGCTTCTTGACTACGCTCGATGTGGAGCAGGGTGTCGTCTGGCATCCGGAAATCACACTCGTCGGCGGTAATCCGAAGGCGCGCGCGATCAGCACTGACAACATCGAGGAATTGCATTCGACTTACGATAAGTCATCGACATTCAATGTGACCGGCGTCAACGCTGAAGGCGGCACGGGACCATACACTTATCAATGTTATGTATCAACGAGCGATACATCCGCTACAGGCTCACTTGTCGGATGGGTTGATTTCACGTTCGACGGTGGGGGAAGTTGCGGTATCGACTGGGGCGACTACGCATCGATTGCCCCGGATTATCTCTATGTATGGACTCACGCTGTTGATGGCGAAATGTCGTCAGCGCCCGAGAAGTGCTCAACCGAAATGCTGCTGGCGCGTGTGTGCTATGAAACCCCGGCAAGCTATCCATTCGGTTCGTGGTATATAGAATGGAATGGAGGTATTAGTGTAAGTAGTCAAGCAAATTGTGCTTATTTCAGCTGCGGTAGTCATGGGTTTGGAGTATTCTACAGCCCGAATGTTAATTTCGGCTCCTCCGGAGAGAATACAATTGAATTATACTCATATTATATAGATTTTCAGAGCCCAAGCTTTGCTGCTAATTTTGGAGCCTATTCCAGCCCTCAGGAATATCCATTATGCACAGTGGGTGGATATCCTTCTTGGGAGGGGGTGGAAAGCTGCGATGCATCGGGCTTTTCAGGAAATTTCAAAAATTTTATTAAAGTAGTAAATTATTATGACGGGGCCTGGATACCGGTATGGTATGTTTATGACTGCGCCGTTTATGAAAACCCCGTGTAGCGTTGCGAATGCTGAAATAAAGAGCCCGGCACTCAGCCGGGCTTTTTATATTACCGTATATTCAGGAAAGCTATTCCGGTGTGATATAACATGTCCGCGCGGGCGGATATTTTATTTTCGACGCGTAATCCATGGTCATGCCCGTCCCACCGGGGCTGGACGGGTCGCCACTTACGGCGGCGACGGTCCATTGGAATTCTCCGCCGCCCATGTTAAGGAGGTTGTTATACCATCCCGCGGGCACGTATCCGTGGTCGACATCCGTCCACCATGCGATAGCGGGCCCGGGAAGCAGGTCCCCGGTAACTTTCGCGACATACCATGTGCCGGACGGATTAACACTCGGCGGCTTGTTCCAGCTGAACAGCGTAGTGTTGTCGATAGTCGCACCGTCAGCCGGAGTTTGAAGCTCAGGCGGAGTCTTGTAGAGCGTCCACCAGTCGGAATAATGGTTGGGGCCTGTGGGGGAATCTTTCGTATAGACCCGCCATTGCCATGTGCCGTAGTCGGCCATCGTGTCCATGAACTTGGGCGGAAGTGTCAGGCCCGGCGACCCTATCTGTAGACCGGAGAAAGCGGTAACCGGAACTCCGTTGTACTTCGTATCAAGGTAGTACTTGCCGTTGTAACCGGGGTCGCCATCCCATTGAAGGTCCAGATCAGACCAGACTTCATACGTATGCCCGTTGGGCGGAGATATGATGTTCAGGTCGGTATTGTACAGCTCGACAACTTCCTCCTCGGACAACGGGTAGTTATAGATCCTGAGGTCGTCAATGGCGCCGTTGAAGTGCCACCATGTGCCGGTCACGCCGAAACTGCCATGCCCGATTGACATAAGCTCATCGAGCGGGGTTGTGGCGAACCAGCCGTGGCTTGTCGGGCCGCTTCCGGCTTTATAGACTTTCTCGAATTCTTCACCGTTGACATAGCCCCTGTGGTCGCCATCGGGTCCGACGATGACGACATAGTGGTACCACTCGCCGGCCTGCACGCTGAACGGTGTCGCCCAGCAGATTGACGGGAAATCGTTGTAGAGAACCGTGAAGTAAATCTCCCTGTGGTTAGGGTCAGCCATGTGATTATGCCCGATATAGACCTCCACGGAACATTCAGGCACCGCGTTTGTGCGGTCGATCTTGCCGTAGTAGAAGATCGGTAATACTTCAGGAAGGACGCCGTCGTTCAGGAATTCGTCAACCTTGAACCATACGGAGATGGTCCCGTAATTTATCGTGTTTAGTTCCTCGGGGGGTGGACCGGCTGAATTGGGGAAAGCCATCCAGTCGTCGACCCCGTCGAAATCCCAGCCGCCGCCATGGTCGGTGGCAATCGGCGCTGGGCCGTAAGGAGTGCCGTCATAGCTGTTGATGGATGAGTCGTAGATCGTATCGCCGCCGAATTCATCCATGGCGTAATGGGCCACCAGGTAGTTGCCGTTATCCGCGGCAAGCCTGTTGTCCGGCAAGGGAGAAGTCAGATCGATTCCCTGCCCGCAGCCGCCAAAGACAAAGAGCGCTACGAGCCCAGCAAACAGAAGTAGTTTCTTCACAATTTCACCCTCATAAATTGCATGCCTTTTGCGCAGTGTCAGCGCATCAGGCTGCATATAGTAATAGCACGCCTTCATGGCGAAATCAGCCACCAAAACTGCGGTTGTCTGGTCACTTAAGGAACTGGATCAGGCCTCCGCGCGAAACAGCTTCCAAATCTTTAGATGCGACTTTACCTTTTTTATTTCGCTGGCGTAAATTGTGACAGGTTTTTTACTTCAGCCGGCCTGCTGATGGGGGGAGGAAAGACGTGCGGGGAGGGATGCAAGACTACTGTGAATCGGACGACTTCGCTTCCTTCATCTTGACGATGCCGATTATTATGAAAACGATGCCCGCGGCGATGAACGAGATGAATCCCGTGTGCTTCTGGCTCGTTGCGATGCCGATTGCTACCAGCCCGCAGCCGAGGGCGATGAATCCGGCGAAATGTTTGTTCTTCATGATCTCTCCAAGTCGGTTTTGGT
>CAZSPL010000119.1:0-2157 GCA_964608735.1 uncultured Planctomycetota bacterium
ACTTGCCGCATCCCTGCACTCCCACCAGCAACGCCCCGCGAGGCTCAGGGAGACCATACTCCCGCGCCTTCACATCGAATGATTTACCCCGCTTCACAAGCCAGTCCTTCAGGAGAGCCAGCCCGCCTATCTGGTCGAACGCCTCTTCCACCTCGTAGAATTCCAGCAGCCCCGATTTCCGCACTATCTGACGCTTCTCTTCGAGGACATCCTGTATGTCATCCTCCGAAAGCCGCCCCTTGTCGACTATCACCCGGCTGAATGCGTTCTCCGCTTCTATCGCCGTCAAACCCAGGGCGCTTCGCACAAGACGCTCTTTGCCTTCATTCGTGAGCTTGATCGTCACCCTCGGATTGTCGATCACCGCGTCGATCATCGCGTCGAGAAGCTTCCGCATTTCCACCGGGTCGGGAAGCTTGTAGTCGACAACCGTTAAATCCTTCTCGAGCTCGATCGGCATTCTCAGCAGCGGTGAAATTAGCACCAGCGTCTTGTAGCTCGTGCGAAGCGCGTCCGCGCAGTCGCGCATCGCGCGTATCACGCTCGGATCACCCATGAAATGGTGGAAATCCTTCAGCACGAACACCGCGGTTTCCTTGGCCTGTCCAATGTAGCTCAATACCGTTATCGGGTCCTTCGTCTTCTGATGCGCTTCATCCGCCACCTTGGTGGTGAACCCCTGGGATACCGACCATATGTGCAGCGACTTGCCCTGCTTCGATGCGAGGGCCCGCAAATCATCGAGGCTGCGCTTCTCCTCCCACGTGACAACATAGATGATGGGATACCGCGCGCGGATATACAGGTCGATCTCATCGATCGTACGAATTATCTTCTTCTCGCCGCCGGTCATTTTCTTAGTCGCCACTGGCCACCCCCGGTGAGGCACTTAGCTCTATCGTTGATTCCTCATTTTACCCTTCCCGCGCCGTATTGGATAGCCCCTCTCGCTTGTTTGCCCGTTCACCGGCCTATATAATAAGAAAATCAATGAACCGGCACGAGACACAAGATGACAATTCAGGCTACAGGATCGTCATCCAGGGATACGATCCCGGGCATCAGCCGCGATACGTAAATCCGTTCGCCGGCGGATGGTTGTCAGGCGCCGTATGGGTCAAGCGGCTTCTGATAGCCAACTGCGCCATATACGTGCTGATGATGATCTCATACTCCATCGGCGGCGACAAAGCCCTCGAATGGTGGTTCGCCAACATCGCCCTGACCCCGGTAGAGATATTCAAGCACTTCAAAATCTGGCAGATAGTTACATCGATGTTCATGCATGCGCCGGAGCCAACGCATATTTTCTTCAACATGCTCGTTTTCTATTTCTTCGCCCCGAGGCTTGAGCGCGAACGCGGCGGGCGATGGTTCATCCGTTTCTACATGCTGTGCGGCATAGTGGGAAGCATCCTCTCCATCCTCGGCAAGCTCGCCCTCGGACACACCGACATCGCCAGCGTGGGCGCATCCGGCGCGGTATTCGGCGTCGTCGCGGCGTATTGTTTCACCTATGACCGCGACACCATCCTCCTGTTCTTCGTCATCCCGATGCGCGCGCTCTATGTCTTCTACCTCCTGCTCGGGTTTGAATTAATGTGGATGCTTTCCCCCGGGCAGGATAACATTGACCACTACGCTCACATCGGTGGACTGCTCACCGCCGTGCTTATCGTCAAACTCGGATGGCTCAACCTTGCCGGCGGCGGCGGACGAAAGCCGCGCAAACCAAAAATCCCGCGCTCCGCAAAGGGCCGGCGTCCTCCCCCTGACGGCCAAACCGGCGAGTTCCTCGAAATCTGATAATAGAAAATGGAAGTATCGCGATTATCTTAAAGATGCGCCATTCGCAATTGCATCTGTTTTGATTTTTCCTGATGTCTTGCGTAGGGGCGAAGTGCTAAAAGAATACCGGACTACAAGCCGCTATGAAAATACCGGACCAAAACCGCTATGAAAATAATCAAATCTCTCCATCCTATCTCCCCCCCACGCCTTAGCGTGGGGGGGATTAAGGGGAGGCTCCGGAAAAAATACCCCCAAATCAAACCTATTCCCATTTCCCATGCGCACTACCGGGGACAGGCTCCAAAGCGCGCATGGCACGAAACTACGAAAAAACCTTCCACTCCTTCCCCAACCCACAATCTCGAA
>CAZSPL010000119.1:2257-11753 GCA_964608735.1 uncultured Planctomycetota bacterium
GAAGCACGAATGGCACGAAACTACGAAAAAACCTTCCACTCCTTCCCCAACCCACAATCTCGAAACGGCCTGTCCCCATT
Source organism: uncultured Planctomycetota bacterium (assembly GCA_964608735.1). Taxonomy (GTDB): domain Bacteria; phylum JAJVIF01; class JAJVIF01; order JAPKYR01; family CAZSPL01; genus CAZSPL01. The sequence continues at coordinate 2,338 of CAZSPL010000119.1, forward strand.
CAATCAAAGTGCGCGCTACCGGGGACAGGCCCCGAAGCACGAATGGCACGAAACTACGAAAAAACCTTCCACTCCTTCCCCAACCCACGATCTCGAAACGGCCTGTCCCCATTCAATCAAAGTATCACGATGCAACAATAAAAAATCTTCCACATTTTTCCTCCCACCCCTTGTGTAAATCACATTAGTGTGATACAGCTATATTAAAGGCAAATATTTTCGGGCGGGAAACCTACAAAGGAGAGGTTCCCCTGATGGAAAAAGGCCTTTCCATATCCGCCCGTCTTTCCCCCAAAAATTTAAAACTCAAAGCTATACGAACAAAACCACTAATTCCTACCGGACTAATCGGGATTCTCCGCTTAATCGGGATTGTAGGTTTTATGGGGTACACACGCCCCACCCGCTCTGGTAAATACCCGTTTACCACCCGGCAAATCCATATAATAGCCTCCCGGATATTCCGCAATTACAGCTGGCTTGACTCCCCGATCAGCCCGCCTGAACGACGGGCTGGTTGGGGAGCTCTGCTTTCATATAAATATCAACATATGTTAATTGCTGCATGTAAAAAGGAGGCAGACATGATTAACCTGACATGCAATTCGAGACTCGCGATCCTCGGAATCATCCTGCTCATCGCGGCGGGATGCGGAGGAGGAGGCGCATCCGACCCCGTTATCCCACCCGGCGACAACCCCCCCGACAACCCCGTCAATCCTCCCGTACAGCCGGACGGCCCGCCCGTGGGAAGGCAGCTCTGGGGTATGTGGGACGTCGACTTCAACGAGACCGACATGACCATCGACATCGAGCCCATCGAGAAGCTCGACGGCTATTTCACCGATGTCGACACCGGGCTGATTGACTCGTCCAAATCGAGCCTCGACGCCGAGGTCAACTTCTTCGACCCGGTCACCCGTATGCTCGAACTCAATGTGACCGTCAAAAATCCGCATGAGGAAATCGCATACAGCCTCAGGGCGGTGGTTCAAACCGACGATGCCGGCACCGAGATGCACAATCCCGATGGATTCACCGACACATTCGACATCCCCGGCGGACTCGATGTCAACCCGTTCAAGACATTCGCGCCAGGCGAGCCCGACAACCGGGTGCTGCCCCTCGAACAGTACTCGGAAAATTACCAGCTATTCGTACCCATCGCCGATAGCGAGCCGATAAGCATCGCCGTCGAGGGCTCCTGGTACAAGGACTCCGAAGGCGATGTATTCGCCCTGAAGAACTTCCGGCATACTGAAATCTACGATGACGATACATCCCTCGCCGAGGTCTATGTCGATATCGAGGACCCTTCCGGCAAAATCGACAGCGTGACCCTCGAAGCCCCCGGCGTAACCGGCGAACCGGTCACCGAGATGCACAAGTATGCCGGTGACACTTATCGCACCGTCGTACGCAACAAGGATTTCTCCCCCGTCGGCGATTATGAGTGCAAAGTTATCGCCGCGGCATCCGGCGTCAATGTGGCGATCCACAGCTACGAAGTTATCGAAGTATGCAAGGACCATGGCTGGGTAAGCACATTCGGCGGACTCGGCGGCGGCGGCGAGGACTCGCCGGTGCTCGGCGACCGCGCACGAGACGTTGCGGTGGACCATCTCGGCAATGTCTACGTTACCGGCATGTTCAACCAGACCGTCGACTTCGACCCCGGACTCGGCACACAGGTGCGAACATCGAATGGCGACTACGACATCTTCCTCGCCAAGTATGATTCCGGCGGCAACTTCATCTGGGTCAGGACATGGGGCGGTTTCGACGGCGAATTCGGCGACTCCATCGCCATCGACGAAACCGGCGACCTTTACCTCGTCGGACGATTCTACGGCACCGTCGATTTCGACCCCGGGCCGGGTGAGGACAAACACATCGCCACGGGGAAGGATGCGTTCCTCTGCATGTTCCATCCAAACGGCGATTTCAAGGGCGCGTTCACCTGGGGCGATACCGGCGACGATTACGCCTATGGAATCTCCCTCGATGAGTACAACAATATCTACGTCACCGGAGTGTTCGAGGGTATGTGCGATTTCGACCCCGGCGCGGGGATTGATTACCACGCCGCCAATGACGGAGATGTCTATGTCGTCAAGTTCGATTCCAACGGATGGTTCCAGTGGGCGCGCACCTGGGGCGCGAACGACTGGGACTTCGCCGAGTATGTCTACTCGGCCCCGAATGGGAATATCCTCGTGACCGGCGCGTTCGGCGGCACTATCGACCTTGATCCCGGCGCGGGCGTGGATAATGAAACCTCGAAGGGCAACTACGATGTGTTCCTCGCGGTCCTCGACCAAAACGGCGATTACCAGTGGGGATTCTCCATCGGCGGAACCGGGTGGGACATCGGATACACGGTCGTCTCCGACAGTACCGGGGCCATCTACCTCTCCGGCGACTTCCAGCAGACCGTCGACTTCGACCCGAGCTCCGGACAATATCGAGTCAAGGTCAAAGACGAGCCTTTCGGGTTCATCAGCAAATATTCCGCGAACGGCGCTTTCCTCTGGGTCGTGACCCAAGGCGGCGTGGTTATCCCCAACCCGCCGCCGTCCTGTGAACCTATCCTCGATATGGTCGTCGACCCATTCGATAACCTCTACGCGGTCGGATGGTATGCCGGCACTGTCGAATTCCCCGAACCGGGAGGCGGGATACTGACCACCAACGGCGGCAACGACGCGTTTGTCAGCAAGTTCCAGACCGACGGGAGCTGCGACTGGGTCAGGAATATCGGCGGACTCAACCGCGATGAGGGCTTCGGTATCGACGTAGACGACAGGGGGAATATCTACGCTGCCGGGTTCTATTTCGGCACCGTCGACTTCAACCCCGGCCTCGGCGTCACCGAGCGCACTTCAAACGGCCTCGACGACGTCTGGCTCATCAAACTGCTGCCGGACGGTATGTGGTAATCGAAGGGGGAATTCATTTCAAGGGAGGAAAGCAAAATGATTAACGCAAATCCGAATCTGAAACTCATATCCCTTCTGATACTGCTGCTGTTCGCGCTCGGATGCTCGGGCGGCTCGGGGGACCCGGTTGTACCCGATAACCAGGCCCCCCCGGTGGATAACAATACACCGCCGTATGAGCCGCCCAAGCCCGATGCGCCGCCGGCCGAACGCGGCCTCTGGGGTTTGTGGGATATCTCCTACAATCCCGGAACCCAGATCATCAAGGTCTCGCCGCGCGACAATCTCACCACTTTGTTCCCCCTGGTGAACCTGGCGGAGTTGGAAAGCGCGAGGGACTGCCTTCATGCCAAGCTTGTTTCATACAACCCCGACACACGCACCGCGGAAATGGAGGTCACCTTGCGGAACGGCTTCGCTGCGACCGGCTATGACGTGAGGGCGATATTCGAGTTCGAAGCGGCCGGCACGCAGCTCGGGTATGCCGACGGCTGGACCAAATGCTTCGATGCCCCCGGCGGGGCAAGTGCCAACCCGTTCAACTACTTCGGCACATGGGAGACCGGCTTCTGCATCAACCCCAATGAGGTCCTTGTGCGGAAGTTCAAGGTCTCGTTCCCGGAGAACCTCCTGCAGTACAAGGTCAGTATCGCCATCGACGCATGCTGGGTATACAGCCCGGATACCACCATCATGAAATTCAGCGGTTTCTGGCATACGCCGCTGTATAACACAAACGGCGCCACCGCCTATGTCTTCCTCGACCTCCTCGACCCCACCGGCGATATCGACCAGGTATATCTCATCGCACCGATCATCACCAACGAGCCCGAAATACCCATGCAGAAAATCTCCGGCAATACCTGGAGGGCGCTGATAACTCACAGGACTAATATGCTCGCGGGGCAGTATGACGTCAAATACAGGGCATGCTCCAACTCCGACCCCGACCTCAAACTGGTTGATAACAATGTTATCACCATCAGCAAGCCGGCCGGGTGGGCGGCCACCTGGGGCGGACTGTCGGGAGGAGATGATAATTCGTTCATCTACGGCGAGCGCGCCATGGACGTCGCCGTCGATTCCGCGGGGAATGCATATGTCACCGGCATGTTCCTCGGCACCGTCGATTTCGGCGGCTATACACCAAACTCGCGCACTTCCAACGGCGTGTACGATGCCTACCTCGCGAAATACAACCCGGCAGGCTTAATCCTCTGGGTCAAATCCTGGGGCGGCGCCGATATCGATTGCGGCAACAGCGTCTCGGTCGATTCATTCGGCGATGTCTATGTCACAGGGCAGTTCACGATCCTCGCCGATTTCGACCCCACGGCAGGGGAAGAAATCCGCAAGGCGGCTGAAACCGATATCTTCCTGTGCAAGTACTCATCGGACGGAGATTTCCTATGGGTTCGCACATGGGGCGGGGTCGGTTTCGATTACGCCAACGGAATCTGCCACGGCCCGTGGGACAACGTCTATGTCACCGGCAGCTTCGAAGGGAATGTCGATTTCGACCCCGGTCCCACCGTGGATATTCGCTCGGGCAATGGCCGCGACGCATACCTGGTCAAATATCACTGGAACGGCGAATATGACTGGGCACGCACATGGGGCGGCGACGGGTTTGATATCGGCGAAGATGTCGCCGCGAGTCCCACCGGCTATGTCTATACCACCGGTTGCTACTGGCACGATGTTACATTCGATCCCGACAATCCGGGTGCAGTGAATCATTCGAACGGGAACTGCGATGCATACCTGCTCAAATACAGCCTTGAAGGAGACTACCAGTGGGTTAGAACATGGGGCGGCGAGGGTTACGACCACGGTTACAGCGTGGCAATATCCGGCTACAATTATGCCTTTGTCGCAGGGAGCTTCCAGAGCATCGTAGATTTCGATCCTGGATATTACTCCTACACAATGAACGCCGGGTCCGAGACCAAGCACTACATCAACAAATTTAGTCACTCCGGCGCGCAGTCTACAGTATGCTCAGTTGCCGGGATTGAGAATCCTGTCAGTTGGCGCGACCCCGATATCTCCATCGATATTGAGCCGAGCGGCTATGTCTACGTTGCCGGCAAGTTTGACGGTAGCACTTATTTCAGCTACTACACGCAACCCGTTTCAAACGGTGGTTTCGACGCTTATATCGCGAAGTACTCAAGCGGTTTGTCTTTCTCCTGGGCACGGTGCATAGGAGGACCCGGTAACGATGCCTGCCTGGGAATCGCACTCGATAACTCCGGCAATATCTACGCTTCCGGCTACTTCAACGACACCGTGGATTTCGACCCGGGTTCAGGGGTAACGGAATATGCTTCCCATGGCATGGATGATTCGTTCCTTGTCAAACTGATGCCCAACGGTAACTGGTAAACAGCGTGCAATCTATCATTAGAATTCCTGTATCGCGTTTCACATCGGCTGTTTGCATCTTTCATATCGACTGTGTTTCGTCGCTCACAGCGTTACGTATCATCTTTTTGTTGGCGGGGGGCGGGCTTCCAAGCCCGCCCCTGAAAAAAGTAGGGACAGTCACTTATTTCGCACGAAGATATCCGATAACCAATAGTGACCGAGCGAAACAGGTGACTGTCCCTACTTTTTTTCCGCGTTCACCGCTACCTTCCCGTTATTCCCGCCCTCGCACGGCGTTTCCCAGATATTTATTATCATCGGCTCCGGAAGCCTCTCCCCCAGAAATAGCTCCGCCGTCCCGCTGAATGTCGGCCACTCCCGGCTCAGCATATACACATCTTCCTCCAGCGGCTCGCGGAACCGGTCCTGCTTGTTCAGCACCGGCATCGCGCTGCGAACCATCTCCTCCGCCGGGTCCACTATCACCGCTTCCGGCCACAGACGGTCTATCGACGGCTGCGCGAGAGGATAGTGAGTGCATCCGTGTATCAGCACATCGCACCCGGCTTTGCGTATCGGCTCCAGATACTTCTCCATCGCCCGGTCCATCTCCGGCGAGTCATACTTCCCGCTCTCTATCAACGGCACGAGTTTCGGGCACGGTATGGCGATGCATTCCACATCCTGCCCGTATTCATCCAGCACGCTCTGGTGAACCCCGCTCCGCGCGGTCGGAGGATTTGCTATAAGTCCCACCTTCCCCGTTTTGGTCGACTTCGCCGCCGCCATCATTCCCGGCACTATCAGACCGAACACAGGCACCTGTATGTGATGCAGGTTCGTACCGAGGAGCGCCGACGACGATGTGTTACACCCGATGAAAATCGCCCTCACCGGCGTCTGGGCAAGGAACTCCATTATCGCGAGCGCGAAGCCGCGAACCTGGTTGATACTCCTGTTGCCGTACGGGTTGTGAAACGTGTCGCCGAAGTAGACGATACCTGTTCCGGGAAGGTACTTGCGCACCTGGCGTACTACCGTTATTCCGCCGACTCCGGAATCGAATATCGCCACCGAGCCGGTTTTACAAAGGTCTTCTTTCATAATTCTTACGCAAAAAATCGATTATAGCTTATCCGCATTCCATTTTGTATTTAAATCCGCGCCCCCGCCGCCGAATTTCCATGGCATCCCGCCGAATATTGTCATGCCCTGCCTGCATGCCGGGCTTGACGTGTTATAATATCCCCCCTGTCGAATGGTGATATTGTGGCTGAAAACGCGCTTAACGAAAAAATCACCTTTTCCACCGTCGAGGATGCCGTCGGCGACCTGAAGGCCGGGCGCTTCATCGTCATCGTAGACGACATGGACCGCGAGAACGAGGGCGACCTCGTCATGGCCGCGGAATTCGTAGGGCCGGAACACATCGACTTCTACGAACGCGAGGCCCGTGGATGGATCTGCGTGCCGATGACATCCTCCGAATGCAATCGCCTCCAGCTCCCGCTCATGGTCGACCACAACACCGCGCTTCACGGCACACCGTTCACCGTAACCGTCGATTATCGCCACGGTACCACGACCGGGATTTCGGCCAGCGACCAGGCGAAGACCATCCGCGCCCTTGCCGACGGGCACAGCCGCGCCGATGATTTCGCGCGCCCCGGCCATGTGCGCCCGCTGAAGGCCGTCAGCGGCGGAGTGCTCGCGCGCGCCGGGCATACCGAGGCGGTTGTCGACCTGATGAAAATCGCCGGACTTCATCCGGCCGGGATCCTCTGCGAAATCAAGAAGCAGGGCGGCGAGATGGCGCGACTTCCCCAGCTCGACCACTTCTGCAAGACGCACGGGCTCAAGCTGATCACCATCGAGAACCTCATTGAATACCGCCTCGCCAACGAGAAACTGGTCGAACGGATCATCGAGGCCGAACTTCCCACCGCGCACGGCGTGTTCAGGGCGGTCGCCTACTCCGCCCCGCATCGCGATGAGATTCACCTCGCCCTGATACTCGGCGACATCGCATCCGATGAGCCGGTGCTGGTGAGGGTTTCATCCGAATGTATGCTCGGCGACGTCTTCGACTCCTTCGTATGCGACTGCGCGGGACAGATGTCGCACAGCCTCGATATGATTTCCGCAGAAGGGGCGGGCGTGCTCCTATACCTCCGCCACCGCGATGCCGGTTACGAGATGGTCAACTGGCTGAGATACCTCGCAAAAGTGCAGGCGGGAGATGAGATTCCCGATGAGCTCGCGAACGGCGACACCAAATCCAAAATGCGCGATTACGGCACCGGCGCGCAAATCCTGCGCGACCTCGGGCTGAATAAAATACGCCTCATAACAGACAGCGATTTCAAGATGGTCGGCCTGAAAGCCTACAATATCGAAATCGTGGAGAGGATCCCGGTAGACATCGGCAAGCAGGGACGGCTCGGGGATATGCGCAAGAAGTACGGCGACCTCGAAGGCCTGCCGGAGCATTGAGACGGTTCCCACACCGCTCCACCACGGCATGGGCGGAATGGGTTTTGAATATCGGAAAAAAATATTATAATTACCTTACATAAGCCTTATACGACCCGATAGGAGGATTTATATGCGTTATATTGCGGTCATATTGCTGCTGATTATCAGTTTGAGCTTCCTCCCAGTCATGGGATGCGGGAAGTCGCCGGAGGGAGAAGTCAACTACAATGAGCTTAAGGACACTCCGCCGCCCGAAAAGACCGGGCCCGATGCCAAGAGGGCGCCGGGATAGGGCTTGGCCATTCCCGCAAGGAATTTGACTACCCCGCCCGGTGGGTAATGCGCATTTTAATTTCGTCTCTCGAATGGAGCTCATGCCTCCCGCAAGGGAGGCTTTTTATATGAAGAGGGAGCGGACGAACCGCTCCCCGCAACGAGAGATTAATTACCATGCTAAATGTTTACACGCACTATTCAAAATCCTTAGATACTGAAACCCGGGCTTTAAATATCATTAATACATGGATCGCGCGATGCATGCCCCTCAAGCTACCTCTGGAAACCTTCCCCGGCGCAATCCCCCCGCGTGTTCACTACCGCCGCCCCGTATGGTAATATACGGGCTCTTGAGGAATAGAGATGCGAATCGGGCTTAAATACTACGCTAATTTCCCAAACGCAAAGGAAACCACCGTACGTGTTTTCGAAGCGCTCGAGAAGCGCGGCGTCGATGTCGAGTATATTCCCTTCAAGTTCGTTTCCGAGCTTCCCGAAATCCCGCACGAGGGCATGCTGGATACTCTCAAGAAGCTCGACATCCTGTTCTCCATCGGCGGCGACGGCACGTTCCTTTCATCGGCGCGCCTTGCCTGCTATGCCGACATCCCGGTCCTTGGCATTAACGCCGGGCGGTTCGGCTTCCTCACTGAAATCACCGTCGATGAGCTCAGCGATGCCATTGACAGGATCCTCGCAGGGGATTACAGGATTGAAGAGCGAAGCATGATCGGCGCTTCATTCTCAAAGGGTAATAAGGAATGGGAATATATCGGGCTGAACGATATCGTCATCCATCGCCAGGCATTGAGCCGGATTGTTACGCTCGAAACATTCTTCAGTGACGAGCATGTAGCGACGTATGAAGGCGATGGCCTTATCATTTCAACCCCGACCGGCTCCACGGCATACAACCTGTCCGCGGGCGGCTCCATCGTCCATCCCAAGGTCGATTGCATCATCCTCACACCCATCTGCCCGCATACACTGAATATACGTCCCATGATTATTCCGCCCGGCTCGAAGGTGAAAGTCGTTCCGCGATTCTCCGGCATCAAATCGCAGGTGAACCTTACATTCGACGGCCAGCGCTCGGGCGAGGTACCTGACGAAACACCAATAAATATCAGCTACTCGCACCTGCAATGCCGCCGCGTCAAACTGAACAACGAGGATTTCTTCAGCCACCTTCGACGCAAGCTGCACTGGGGAGCCTTCGTCAGGTAGTTCTTGGACGGGCACTGCGTAGCCCCACGAAGCCCACTTGTCCGGCGTAGCTCTGCGAAGCTGGATTTCGTGGGTCTGGTGCCACGGGCACGCGAGTCTTCGAGCTTGCCCGTGTCTTCCACGATGTTT
>CAZSPL010000120.1:0-11719 GCA_964608735.1 uncultured Planctomycetota bacterium
CCGCATCGCTTCAGAAGCTCGTCGTGGCGCCCCTTGTCGATGATTCGCCCGTTTTCCATGACCACTATCTCATCGGCGTTGAGGATTGTCGAAAGCCGGTGTGCGATGACGAACGATGTCCGCCCCTTCATCAGACGGTCGAGCGCATTCTGCACCAGCTTCTCGCTCTCGGCGTCGAGGTTGGATGTCGCCTCGTCGAGGATGAGAATCCGAGGGTCCTTCAGTATCGCGCGTGCTATCGCGACCCGCTGCGCCTGGCCGCCTGAAAGCTTCGCCCCGCGCTCGCCCACGACGGTGTCGTATCCGGCGGGAAGCTCCATTATAAAATCATGCGCGTTGGCGGCTTTCGCGGCGGCCTCGATTTCTACCACTGAGGCGTCCGGTTTTCCGTACGCGATATTTTCTTTAACGGTTCCGGAGAACAGTATCGTTTCCTGCGGGACGATGCCCATCATCGAACGGAGTTCTTTCAGTCTCAGGCGGCGCACATCGTGGCCGTCGATAAGGACGCGCCCGGATTTTACATCGTACAATCGCGGTATCAACTTAACGAGACTCGTCTTACCGGCGCCCGATGCTCCCACAAGGGCCACCGTACGCCCCGGCTCTGCGCTCAGGTTGATTTCGTGGAGGATTTCGTCCCCTGTACTATATGAGAAAGAAATCGAGTCGAATACAACTCTGCCTTCCGGTTTGTCGATCCGTTCGGCATCGGGTGGGTCCTCGATGGATGACTCGAGTTTCAGGAATTCGAATATCCGGTCTGCCGCGGCGAGGGATTCCTGGAGGTTGAAGTAGCCGCGTCCGAAATTTACCGCCTCCGTCGAAAGCTGCTGCAGTATCACCACCATGAAAAACAGCACCCCGGGGGTGATGGTTCCTTCGAGACGCACGTTGCGTGTGCCGAGGTAGAGGAAAACCCCCACACCGACCGCCGCGAGGAACTGCATCGGCGGCACCAGCACCGCCTGGGCCAGCGCGCGACGCATCTCCGCCTTGTATGTCGCCCGGTTCTCGGCTTCGAAGCGTTTCTTCTCATAATCCTCGGCCGCGAAGCTTTTTACTATCAGCATGCTCGCGATGACTTCCTGCAACACGCGCGAGATGTCCGCCAGCTTCTCCTGCACGGTGATGCTTATGCGCCGTATCGCCCGGGCCCCGAGCTGGATGAGGACGAGGAGTATCGGGAAGACGATGAAGCTCAGCAGCGTGAGTTTCCATGATATGTAAAGCATGTAGGCGAGGTAGGCGATTATCTTGATCCCGCTCTCGAGAAGCTTCGGCCATTGAAGCTGGAGGAATTCGCGGAGCTTCATCACATCGGTGGTGGTGTAGCTCATTATCCGCCCGGTGAGCTCCCCCTCGTAGAAATCCATTGAAAGTCGCTGGAGGTGGTCGAAGATATCCCGCCGCAAACGCCGAAGCAGTGACTGCCCGAACTTCGATGAAAAATATTGATCGGCGCCCTTGAAAACGCCGTTGATGAGAAGTATCAGGGTAAGCGTGACGATAAACCCGAGTACGATCCGCAGCACTTCCTCGAGGGCTTTCGTATTATCGGCGAGCGCGTCGGGGAGCACGTGGTCCACGAATGTCTTTACTTGCGCGAAGAGCCACAGGTTGGTCGCGGCGATGCCGATCATGATGAATATCATTATCCCGGCGAGCCAGTACTGGGGCTTGCAGTATGCCACCAGTTCGTGCCACGTGCGGCGCTGTCTCTCTTTCTGGTTTTTTATTTTTTCGTCCAATGCTATCCGAATATAATTCTACACGTTAATTCATTGTTTTAGTATATAAACACACGGCATGGGTGTTGATCGGTGGCCACTCCAAACGAGTCCGCGAGTTTGGAGTGGTCTCATCTCATGAACAGAATATCGAGCTCGAATCATGATTCGAAACACCTCCAAGCTCCGAAGACTCCGCTTGGAGGCGCCACCGATGCCTACTTCTCCACCACTCCGATAATCAACTCCGCCGAATGCTCCAAACAATCCGGCTTGTAAAGCATATCCCTCAGCTCCCTCAACTCCCTCCTCATCTGTATTCCGACATCCTCATCGCTAAGGAGTTTCAACGCTTCGCGCGAAATATTCTCCACGGTCATTTTCGACTGGATGAATTCGGGGATTATCTGCCTCCCGGCGAGGATGTTCGGGAATGTCCACAATTCACGCTTGAGAAACAGCGCCGTGCTTATGCGGTACATCGCCTCCGATACGATACGGTAAAACGCTATCATCGGCGTGCCGAGAATCATCCCGGTCTGCACGGCGGTGCCCGATTTCGCGAGCAACAAGTGCGCCGCCTTGTAATAGTCGTATTCATCGGGCGCCACGATGCGGCAATCCTTCCGCACGCCCGGCCAGTATCTCTCGAGCTGCGGCATCAGGCTTGGACTTGCCAGCGGAAGGAAGAATGTAGCTTTCGGAATTTCCTCCCTGATTCTCGCCACCGTTTCCCTCAATATCGCGCAGTGATGCCTGAACTCATGCAGGCGGCTTCCCGGCAGCACGCCGATGAGCTTGCGCCCCCCCGATGTAAGCTCCGCGAGTTCCTCGGCGCGCTGGTAATCATTGAGCTGGCCCTGGAGCTTGTTCTCGATGATATTCACCAGCGGATGTCCGACATAATGCACATTCGCCCCGGCGGCGCGGTATTCATCCTCGCATATCGGGTATGTGAGAAGCACAAGCTCGGTGACTGCCGCGATCGCGGTGAACCTGTCCCGCGTGCCTTCCTTTATCCTGCGGCTCCGACGCGCGACCGAGAGCGCCCGCAGCATCGCTCGACGCCCTTTCGTCGGTGGCGGCATCCCCCAGGCGACCGGGGCGATATAATATGCCGAGCGGTATCCGAGGCGATACGCCGCGTGGAGGAAGCCGGTATTCATCGCGCGGTAATCCACGGCGACGATAAGGTCGGGATTTATTTCCGGAAGCTCGCGAATGAACTTAGCCCTCAGTTTGAGAACCGGCCACGCGCGCTTGACGGCTTCGTATATCCCTATCGCGCCGAGATGGATGCAGTCGTACCAGATTTCGGCGCCGACATCGCGCAGGTGGTCGCTTCCGATGGCGGTGATGCGCCACTTCGGGCGGAGCTTGCGTATCGCCTTCACCAGCTCGGCGGCATGCATATCCCCCGAAAGCTCGCCGGTGAGAAAGAAAAGGTGCTTTTCCGAATCGTTGGTCATACGTATCGCCGTTGAATCCCCGCCTAAAGAATAGAGGATATTCGCCGGAGGATAAAGTGCGTTACGCGCCGGGCGAAATTTTGTATCATTAGCGCGATGCCCGAATACCTTGTGGAAAATGGCGATTCCGGTTCCGAAGACAAGCCCGGGGAAAAAATCGCGAAGCCCGAGCCGCCGGAAGAACTCGATGACGCCGCGATAGTCGACGCCGTCAAACTGCCCGCCATGCCGCTCAGCTTTGCCCGGTGGTTCTTCGCGCTGATAGTCATCGCCGTGATAATCGTCGTCTATCGCTATGCCTCCGGCGCGATATCCGCCCAGCCCCGGCTCGTCACAATGGGAGGCAGGGGATATGCGGCGGGCGATGTTATCACCGTACCGTTCGATGCCGTCGCGCCGGTCACCTTGAAGATCGCCGATGGGCAAACCATCGAGGTGCAGCCTGGTGCGAGGATCGTGGTCCAGACCCCGCGCGAACTGGAACAGGCGGCATTCAGGCTCGAACGCGGAAAGGTTATCCTCGACATGTTCGCGCTTCAGAAAAGGGTCGTGATTCGCGCGTATCGCGATGAAGTCGGCACCGTCGAGGGACGTCTGTTCGTTGAAATGTACGGGCCGGAAGATGATTCCCGCCTGCGCGCGGGAGTATATGAAGGGGCAGGGGTTATAGTGACATACGAAGGCGAAGCCCTCGCCATTCGCGAAGGCAATGCCGTTTCGCTCGACTCGAACAAATATGTGTTTCCCATCGTACCGCCGGTGAATGACTGGTCCGCGAAGGATGCGCACCTCGAGGGCTATGTTTTTCCCGGGCTCGCGAGGCAGGCGCATCCGAGCGTGAACAGCCACATCGAAGATCTGTGCCGGCAGGTCGGACTGAGCGCGAGCCTTCCCGATGACGACCGCCTGCTCGGCATCGCGGTGCCGAATGAACTGCTCGGGATGGAGCCGGTGCGACTTTGCGATATCCTCGACGAACTCGCCCGAAGGTGCGGATTCAGCTACGGGATTGACGATGATGAGCTTTATGTATCGCTGCTCGATGAGAGCGGGCAGTTCGCATGTATCGGCGACTGGGTGATTTTTTCACGTCCTGATTTACGAAGCTTCCGCTGGCCGGATTCAATTCCCACCGATGATCCGCCCGGGATGCAGAAGCGGCTCGCGAATCTCGCGATGCTTTCAGCGGCCCCCCTCGAAAAACGCGTCGGCGCGCTCGCCGTGATGATTGCCGGCAAACGGGAGTTCGGCGATGCCTATGTCGATGCCGTATACGACTTCGAAGCCGGGATGGCATTCAACGCCGATTATCCTGAATTCATAAGGCGCATCGCATTTGAGGATATCTACTACGCCGATGAACTTCCCGCCGATGTCATACTTCCCCGCCTGGATGACCCGGGCCTCGCCGCGGCGCGCGAGTTTTACCGATTTCTCGCGTGGGGAAATCCGCCGTGGGCCGACGATGACACACTCCATGAGCTCGAATCGAAATTCGCCGCCGTCATTGATTCAAATGACGATGCCGCCGGCAGGTTGTACCGGGACTTCGCCACCGGCGGTGCGAGTGTCACGAAGCTTCCGGCAATGATGGAGCCACTCACATCCGGCACCGATTATGCATTGCAGCTCGAAGTCGCGAGGCACCTCGATGCGCTCGCGAGGCGGTGTCCGCCGGGGGTCGACTCCGAAGCGCTCAAGCTCGCGCTGAAACTCGTCTTCGCGTCGGAGTGGGATGTCACGAGCCTGCTCGCGCTCGACGGGTTCGGGGCGCTCGCGGATGTCATCGAGCGAGATTACGCGCTGCTGGTACATATCGGCGGACGGGTCGGCGATATCAACGACCCGATCACGGTCTATGGCGCGCCGGTCATGGCTCGAATCATGGGCAACAACCTTCTGCCCGAGGATGAACAATGGATTGACCAGCGGATTGCCGAGCTCACCGACCCCGATGCCCCGACGGGAGAGGTAATTCTCCTCATGCTCGGCGTGTGTGACGGCCTTGAGACGATCCCCGTTTTGACGGGCCGGGATATGATTGACGCGCTGGAGTCGCGCCTTGGATTCATCACCGAACGGGTTGAGACGCTGCAGGTGCTGCGCATCCTCAGGATGCAGCGCGGGCAGGTCGATGGCGCCACCGGCATCGCGTGGGCCGAGGGCATCGCGGGGGAAAGGCTTACGGAGGTGCTCGCATCGAAGGATCCCGGCTATCTCGTGGAAGCCATCCTTTCGCTCGGACTCACTGAGCCGGGCTCTTCGGATAATTCAGCGGGGCCATACGCACTGCGGGATTCACTGAATGGAAAATTCATCGCGCTCGCCGCGCATCCCGACCCCCGGCTTCGATGGCTCGCCCTCGAATATATCGCGAACGATCATCCGCCATCGAGTGACACGGCGCTCGCATCCCTCGCCGATGACGACTTTCCCGCCATCGCGGCGAGAGCGGCGGAAGTGATGGGGGAAATATAATATTCCTCCCTGAAGCCACTGCGAGAGAGAGTTTGCTTGAACCTTCAAGCGCCGGGCAAGAGTCTTAAAGGCTGCAAGGAAAAGGGGATGATTGACCGTTTTCCGTCCCGGGACGATAATAATTGGTGGGGGTTACGAAAGGCAGGGATATTGAATGTCTGATGCAGTGACTAAAATCGTGCTCGACCAGCAACTGACCGAAACCATCACCGCGGATGAACGCATCATGAAACTGGTCGAAGTCGCGGACAGCTATATGGCGCAGGTCGGGTACACCCGGCACGGCGTCAACCACGTCGAGCTCGTCGCGAGGCGGGCGCAACGCCTGGCCCTCGAACTCGGCTACGGGCAGCACGCAGGGAACATGGCATACGTCGCGGGATATACGCATGATGTCGGCAACTTCATGGGAAGAGAGCACCACGGCCCCAACTCCGCGCTGCTCGTCTATCCGATACTCATGGAATATGCCGTCCCCTACGAGGACATCATCAAAATCATGAGCGCCGTCGCGAATCACGAGGAAGAAACCGGCCAACCCGTCAGCGAGGTCGCGGCGTTCCTCATGATGGCTGACAAATCTGATGTCCATCGCAACCGCGTGCGCGAAATCCATGATTATGAAAAAGATATTCACGATAAAGTGAACCTTGCGACCCAGGAAGCGCGTCTGATTACACATCCGGACCATAAGGTTATCGAGCTCCGGGTCGAGATAGATACGAGTATCGCGTCGGTGATGGAATATTTCGAATGCTTCACCCACCGCATGGTGATGAGCCGACGCGCGGCGGCGTTTCTCGGGTATAAATTCAGGCTCTCGATCAACGGGCAGGAAATGAGCTGAAAATGAGATAGCCCCAACCCGTTGATTTTGATACACTACCGGGCCGTTACAGTTTTATTCGCAGGAGTTTCGATTTGGACAGACATTCGATCATAAGCGTAGCCTTGCTGGTAATCATCGCTCTCGTGGCGCTGAACTATTTCGACGTCCAGTGCAATGTAAGTGACTCGACCAAGCCTATCCTGCAACGGGCCGCCCAGAAAGCGGGCAAGATAAACCATCCGCCGAGCGATGTCATCCAGGTCGGCTCGGCCGAGCCGACAACCCCGAGCGAGAGGGATGGGGAAGACGGCAAGGCCCCCACCCCGGGCGCACCGTTTGTGCCCCCTTCGCCGGGATCCCCCGGGCCCTGATCCCAGATCACCCAACACGGCAATTCCCGCCTGGACAATCCCGCCATCGCGGCAGGCTTCCAATTTTCCGCCCCCGGACGGCGTGTTTCTGCTATCCTTATCGCGCTTTGGACGAGACCGCCGTCATATTTCTCCGCGAAACAATCCGCCTCGCATGGCAGGGACTCGGTGTAAATTCACCGAACCCGCTCGTGGGATGCGTCATCGTCAAGGACGGCGATGTCATCGGGCGCGGGGTTCACATCTACGAAAACCTTGACCATGCGGAAGTCGCCGCGCTCAAGGATGCCGGCGACGCCGCGCGCGACGCGACCCTCTATGTCAACATGGAGCCGTGCAATCACCACGGCCGCACCCCGCCATGCACCGAAGCGATACTCGCCGCGGGAATCAGTCGCGTGGTTTACGGCATCGACGACCCGAACCCCGACGTCAAGGGCGGCGGCGCGCTGCATCTCGCGTCGAACGGTGTATTCGTCGAGAAATGCAACGACATCGCGCTGATTAAACAAGCCGAGGAGCAGAACAAGTTCTTCCTGACGCAGAAACGCCTCCGGCGGCCCTACATCACAGTCAAGGCGGCGATGTCGTTGGATGGATGCATCGCCACGAAGCGCGGGCATTCAAAGTGGATCACGAATGAACACTCCCTCGCGGTCGCGCATCTGCTGCGAGGTATATATGACGGCATACTTATCGGACGGCGCACCGCGCTTGAAGACAACCCCGCGCTGACATACCGCCCGGAAGTAAGGGGCGCGGTACAGATGCCCGAATTCCTTTTCCCCTATACCTCCCCGAAACTGAGTTCCCCCGCCAGGATCGTTATCGACCCTGACCTTTCCCTTCCGCCCGGATTGAAATTGTTCGACATCGAACCCGAGCCCACCATCGTCGCCACGTCGGAAGCATCCCCCGAAAAATCCGCCTCCGCGCTTGCCGCGAAGGGGGTCGAGGTGCTCCGCGTCCCCGGTGAAGGCGGCGTCCTTGACTTGAACGCGCTTATGAGTGCATTATCGGGGAAGGGGATGCTGTCGCTCCTTGTTGAAGGCGGCGGGGAGACATCGGGACGGTTTTTCGACGCCCGACTCGTGGATGAAATAAATTACTTCATCGCCCCGATAATCATCGGCGGACGCGACGCTGTCCCGGTGGTCGGCGGCGAAGGGCCGGAAAGGCTGCTCGATGTGCTGAAGCTGAGCGATGTCCGCACCGGGATGCTCGGGCGTGATATGCTGATAGTGGGACGCATACTCGACGATGCGTTCGTCGATAAATTCGACGCCAACATCGATGAGTACTTGAGGAACGCGGGGAAATAGGGCGATGGAGGCAGGATGTTTACCGGAATAGTCGAGGAAATGGGAATAGTCAGGACAATCCAAGGGCTCGGGCGCGACAAACGCATCACCGTGCAATGCTCCACCGTCCTCGATGAACTGAAGCCCGGTGATTCCATCGCGGTAAGCGGCGCATGCCTCACCGTAACCGGGAATTCGAAGGATTCCTTCACAGCCGATGTCAGCGCCGAAACTCTCTCGCGTACCACTCTCGGGCGGCTCGTGTCCGGCGGCGCGGTCAACCTCGAACGCGCCATGCAGGCGGGCGGGAGGTTCGGCGGGCACATGGTGCAGGGGCACATCGATTGCGTCGGCACCGTTGTGAAATTCGACAAATCCGGCGAGGGAAAGGAAATGTGGGTCGAAATCCCTGATGAATATATCGCTTATATCGCCCCGAAAGGCTCCGTCACGCTCGACGGCATCAGCCTCACCACGGTACGCGTGGAGGGCAACCGGTTTTCCGTGGCTCTCATCCCCTTCACTCTCGGCCACACGACGCTCGGTAATATCAAGAAAGCCGAGGGCCTCAATGTCGAAGTCGATATAATCGCCAGGTATATAAAGCGTTTGATGGATACTGAAAAAAGCTCGGGCGGTCTGAGCCTGGGCAAGCTTATTGAAGAAGGATTCGCATAGGGTTTCTTCCGCGGAGCGCGGCGCGAATCTCAAGTCGTGCATGCGGGATGGTGGAGGTCACGATGCAACACCAGTCGCCGGCGGCAAAACAACAAGTCTTCGTCGCGGTATGGGCGGGCATGCTTATCGCCTGCGCGTTCTATTTCTATATCACCGAGATATTCTCCATCCCCGAGGGGAAAAATTCCCCCGCGCTGTTGCCGTTTGTTTATTTCCTGCTCCTGTGCGCGGCGGTGTGCTCCCTTCTCGGCGTTTATTTCATCTGGGGGAAGACCGCTCAGCATCACGGCGGAAGCCCCGCCGAATACATCGAGAACGCCCTCGTTTCGTTCATCATAGGACTCGCTTTCCTCGAATTGATTGCGATACTCGGGCTGGCGATACGATTCCTCGGCTTCTCATACGTCCACAAGCCCCTCATCATCGCCGGCGCATTCCTGATATTGATGTCCGTTTTACGCATCGGCCCCGTATTTTCGAGGTACAATTATTTGAGGAGAAAGAAGGCGCCGCCCGGTGACGGAAACAAAGTCGCCCGCAAAAAGCCTTGAGGAGGTCTGCTTGATAGAAGAATATACCCGCAGCGCGAAGATACGCTTCACCATGGTATGGTTCTCCCTCATGTTCTCCTGCCTCATCTACCTCGGCATCACCGAATTCGTCCCCGTACCCGGCGATGTTCATCTCGATGCCGGACCCAATATCCTCTACATCCTCCTCGGCGCATGCGCTGCGTTGTTCTTCATCGGCTCCTATCTCGTCTGGAACATGACCAACCCGCGCGGCGGTGAAACATCGAGCAGCTATCTCGAAAGCACCATGGCGAAATTCATATCCGGCCTCGCGATGTTCGAAGCGATCGCCATCATCGGCCTGGTCATGTGGTTCCTCGGGATAAAGGGGATGCATCTCTACCTCATCGGTGCGGGATTCGTGCTGATTTTCATCGCCGGGTCGCGGATAAGTCCCATCTTGCAGAATTATCTCAGCCTGAAGGAATTCGACCATGCAGGGCGCTGACACGGAAAACAAGGCCGGAAATACCACTCCCAACGGTGCCCCGGTTGCGCAAGGCGCGGCGCCGAAGATAAAACACGCGTTCCTCAAGCGGGTCGCGCTCGTGCTCCTCGTGCTTTTATTGAATGTCCTTATCCTATCGCTCATCTACATCGCGACCCTCGCGACCGTCGTGCTCTTCTTCATACCGGCATCGAGCATCGGGGCTTATATCATCAGGCAGGTAATACTCGTCGTCGCGCTCGTGCTTTTCGTCGGACCGATATACATAGGGCGCGCCATCATCAAGCTCGATGACGGCCTCGAAATACACATTAAGGAAAGAGAGCAGCCCGAGCTGTTCGGGCTGATGACCGAAGCCGCCATCGCGGTGGGAACATTCCCCGTAAGGTATGTGAGCCTTCGTCCCGACGCTATACTCGCGGTCGACATCGGCTCCTCGAACCTGTCGCTCTTTCCGCGACGTCCGCGCATCATCCTCGGACTCGCGCTCCTCAACGGCATGACCGTGCACGAAATGAAAGCCGGTTTCGCGCATGAATACGCCCACGTACGGTTCGGCAAGGGATGGACGGGGCTGTTCATACGCTATGGCATGACCCAGCTCGCCGCCATGTTCGCGGTTTTCTTCAACAACCGCATCGGGCGAATAACAAGCCTCGCGAACCCGTTCTTCTGGATATTCCGCCTCATCGCCGCCGCCATCGGCCCATGGGGAGAGGAGATAATGCGGTGGCATGAATACCAGGCGGATATCGCCGCCGGGCGCATGTACGGTTCCGATGCCGTCGTAAGCGGCCAGCAGAATGGGCTTATCAACAGCTTCGCCTTCGAGATGGCGCTCGAAAAATGCAAGCGATGGCTCGAGAACGGCAAGATGCGCGTGGATGACATCATCGGCTACGCGGGCCGCATACGCGACGCGATGAACGATACCGACAGGCGGCAGATACTCGCGCGGGAGGAAGTCCTCATCGGGCGGTTCGACGGAACGCATCCTTCCCCGGCGCTCCGCGCAGAAGCAGTCGAGAAATTCGCATGCAAAGTGAGCGAGGATTGCCGCCCGGCGATGGAGGCTGTTCGCGATGCCCCGCGCCTCACCAGCGAGCTGACCGACCGCGTGTATAAATTCTTCGATGACAGGTTCGAGATTAAGGTCGCGTCGCCGAAAATCGTCAAGTGGGATGAACTGCCGCTCTCATACACCGAAAGCGAGCTTGGGAATATCCTCGATAAATTCGTGCATGAGTCGGGCAAGAAGGGGCTTTCGGTGACTTACGACCTCGACGGCCTCAAGCGCGCCGACAGGTTTTTCGCGGCGCACCCGGAATTCTTCAAAGTGCCGCCTGAGAAGGATATCATCGGCGATTTGATTCTCTATTTCGGCGAGACGATTCGACGCATGCACGGCGGCGAGTGGGTGTTCCCAGTGGTCGCGCCGCCGAGGCTGAAGGAAGTCGGCCCGCACAAGCTGAACCTCGAGGTCTTCGAGATATTCATGAGCGAGCTCGCGGCATCGCATTATCCCGCCACGCACCCAGCATACATACGCGCCATCGACCGCCTCGGAATCAAGGAATCCTCCGACATCACGCCCAAACCTCCCGGCCCGGTCGTTTGAATCCCAAATTGTCGGCTTCAAAGTATTGACTTCAAAGTATTGGTTGGAAAATGAATCGAGCGTCTGCCGGAGCGCAGGCGTCCCGCCTGCATGGGAAACTACCTATCCATTGTGGTGCGGGCGTCCCGCCTGCATGGAAACCCCTTACCCATTGTGGTCCCGCCTGCCTTCTGGGACCGCGGGCAGCCTTGCCCGCATGCGAGCGGGACACTCGCGCTCCGACAT
>CAZSPL010000121.1:0-4798 GCA_964608735.1 uncultured Planctomycetota bacterium
AAGGAATATCATCGTTCAAGGCAGATGCTGCTTTTCGGGAAAAAAGTGGTGCCTGTAGTCGAAGAAGCTGTCAAACCCCCGGTAAAACCGGATGAAGAGCCGCCTGCGCCCGAGCCGCCGAAGAAGATAGACGAGCTCATAAAAGAATTTCTGGAACCGCCCGAAGTCATTGTGGATGAGAAAGAACCACCGAAGGAAGCTGTTGAAGAAATCGTTCCCGAGTCACCCGTGGAGAAGTTTGTGGTAAAATTGTAGGAAATCTCCAAGGGTGGTCTTGATGCGTATAATGTCATTCCCCACCGGACCTGCCTCCCTCCTTCTGATCGCAATCCTGAGCCTGTTCATCGCCTGCGGATGCTCCGCGAGCGACCCTTCGATTCCCCAACAGGGAGCATTACCGGATGAGCGTTCGACCGACGCGGGCGGACGATGCGTGATTGCATGTTTCGACTGCATCATCGGCCCCGGCGGCGCATTCGAGATGGTTCCCAACCGCGTGTTGGAAACTCATTACAATGTCAACCCGTTCGTGCAGCCGCCCGCATGCAACGACTGCGTCGCTATCCAGCCCCTTGAATTCAAACCGGCACTCGGTTATGTCATCGCAGCGGTGACGCTGAAAAATCCGACCGACATTTCGGCGTACGATGTCAGGGGAATACTGATATCCGATAACGGGCACGATGTGTTCAACCGCGACGGGTACACGACCATGTACGACACCGGCGGACCGGTGGAGCGCAACCCGTTCATATGGTTCACGTCGGATGCGCCGTTTTCGGGATACAGTTCCATAACGAAGATCTTCTACCTCGAGCTTCCACAACCGCTCAATTTCCAATTCACATACGTCGTCGATGTATCTTTCCCCGCGCATTGCAGGGAACCGTATTATTTGCGTGGTTATGTCACCGAAGGATTGACCGGCGCGGGCGGCGAGGCCGAGATAGCCGTGTATGCAAAGGACTGGCAGGATAATGTCGACTCGGTGACCGCCGAGACAGATGAGTTGAACGGCTCGGAGACGACGCTTGTTTACGATACATTATCCGATTCCTGGCGCGGGACCGTGAGCAATACCGAGGGACAGCCCGAAGGGGATTATTCGCTCTGGGTTTGGGCCGAGAGCATGAATTCGGGCCCCCAGCGGATATATCAGAAACTCGAATATACGGTCGGCTCGACCGGCGGACTTGCCGATGGCTGGCCGCTGGAAAGAGGAGACTGGGGAGGCACGGGCTCGGTTCCGGCGAACGGCCCGTCCGATGGCGAATTGAAATGGACATACCCGTTCACCGGCTATGACTGGGATGGTGCATCGGTAATTACGCCAATCGGCAATGATGAGGGGACGACATACGTCGCGCTCGATGACGAGCTCTTCGCGATAGATATAAACGGAGATTTGCTTTGGTCGTTCCCGGTGACATCCGTGACCGCTTCATTCACCCCCGCGCTCAGATATGACGATGTCGTCATCTGGCCCGTAAACCGCGAGATTGGCGGATTCGAGATGGGATTCGTTTACTTCATCGACACCGATGGAAACGAAGCGCGCCATCCGGGCCTGCTGCCGGGTCTCGTGACGGCCCCGGCGATATTCAACCACGATGGCAAGCTCGTCATCCCGATAGATAACGGAATCTGGACATGCGAGTCGAACGGATACGGCATCTGGCAATACATCCCCTCATCGGGCGAGATGCACATTCCTCGCATCGCATCGCTCGATACAACGGATTCGATGTATCTCGTCACCGACTATGGAAGCTATGAGACGCTGTTCATCTCGCTGGACAAATTCGGCGTCGAGCGGTGGAACATCCCGCTCAACGGCGGGCCGCTTTCACAGGCGATCATCGGCGAATCGGACGCGGTCTACGCGGTGAGCACATTGAAGGATTTCAGCCAGGCGCAGAAATTCGGCATACAGGCGCGCAACGGCATTGACGGCTCGGCAGCGTGGGGTGGCACATATTCGAACTACAAGGGACTGACAAGCTTCGCAATTGCGATGGGACAGGGGAACAGCCGCATCTATGCAACCCACTACGACGGCAGCCTCGTTTACTCCGTGACCGCCGATGAAGGCCTGGCCGCTGACACATATGCGCCGCTGGGCATGCTCGGCGACAATGCGAGCGCGCCGTCGGTGGACGGCTCGGGGCGGGTCTTCGCGGGGGGACAGGTCACGGTGTTGAGCGTAAATTATTCGGTATTCAGCGCACTCGATTCCAATCTTGAATGGGAATGGGAATACCTTGAAGAGGGGAATGGATTCATCGGCTCGCCGGTGCTGAGCACGGAGCATTATGTGTTCTGCATGGGGCTTTCATCCACCGATAAGCTGGGTCTCTACTGCTTCGGGGAAAAGTAGGCAAAAAAGCAGGGACAGTCACGAATGGCACTTTTTTAAGCGGATATCCTGTTGTCCGGAAGCTGGGCTACCAGGAATCCTATCTTCCTATAAGAAAACCGGAGAGACGGGTGGCACCTCTTTACAGTGCCCCAATCAGCTACACGAGCGGGACTCGGAACTCTTTACATTCAGCTTCCTACTATGAAGCACTGGAAAAGGGTGGTACTGGATGCGCGCGCGAGGCCACCCCTTTCCCGCGCAATAGACTTTATTGATGAGTCGAGTGCATACTGTAAGCGCGGTAAAGGGGTGCCACCCGGATTCCTGATTCTTCTTGATGACTTGCGTAGGGGCGAACCTTGTGTTCGCTCTGTTGTTCCAACGATGCGTAGGGCGAAGAAAAGCAGGGACAACCACGAACGGCGCTTTTTTACAGGATATTCATTAGTAGCACTGTAAGAAATGCCGCGCCGATGGGTACGAGGAAATTGTCCCAGCCCCTGATGCTTATCGCTTCGAGAACGGTGACGAGTATCGCGACGAACATCGCCAATATCGCCTCGCTCCAGAATCCGAACCCCGTATCCGCGACGAGGAAAACAATCAGCGTCACGATGAAACTCGTGATGAGCATCGCCATGCTTCCCTCGACGGTGCGTGTTTCATCGACAATCGTATATTTCCCCTTCCCGTACTTCCGCCCATAAACCCCCGCCGCGGTATCGCCGAACGTCATCAGAAGTATCCCGAGCATGCCGGCATACCAGTAGTTGCCGAACCAGGCGTTGTGCGGGAAAAACAGCAAAAGGATTATCACGAATGACAGCGGGTAGAGGATGGTGCCATAGTTGGGCTTGTCGTGCTTCAATTCTATCGAGCTGAGAAGGCCGGTGAAAAAGCTGAATGTATTCCCGAGTAGCGCTATGAACGGCGGTATCGCGGCGACCCACGGCGTATCGAAGCCCCACATCGCGGGAATCACCCAACATCCGATGAGGACATGCACGAGTTTGCGCGTGAAGAGAAGCGAGTAGCCCATCTTATGAAGCCGCTGGCTTCCGAGCACGACGATGCCCACGATAACGAAACTGAAAATGAGCATGAGGAGATCTTGGGATGTCATCCTTTCGGTGCCTCCAGCCTGAAGGCTTTGGGAAGAAGGTTTTTCATCATGTATGTATCGTAGTTGCCGTTCAATGCCGCCGCGATTACCATCCCGTCATCGGGCATGAATTCGGCAAGCACCTGCCTGCACGAGCCGCACGGGGTGATACGCCGGGCCATGTCCGGATGCTCGGTATCCCCCCCGACCACGAGCAGCGCGACGAAATCGGTGTCGCCGGAGTTGACGGCCGCACCGAGGGCCATGCGTTCGGCGCATACGGTCAGGCTGTAGGATGAATTCTCCACATTCGCGCCGGAATAAACAAAGCCTCCCTTCGTAAGCACCGCCGCTCCCACGGCGAAGCGGGAGTATGGCGCGTATGCGCGTTCCCGCGCTTTGAGGGCCGCTTTCATCATCTGGTCTATTCTCTTCTCATCAAGGTGCATGGGGCACCCCCTCATCAATATCTGACGATATACACTCTATCCTTGCGCCATAAATCCCTGGTGAACCGCACCTTATGCGGTTTGTACAACCGGGCAATCGCTTTGCGCTGGTCGTAACCCATCTCGACGATAAGGCATCCGCCCGCATTCAGATATCCGCCGGCCTCGCGCGCGAGCCTCCGGTGAAACCTGAGGCCGTCGCGCCCGCCGTCGAGAGCTTCCCGCGGATCGCCTTTCCTGACATCGACCGGCAAACCCCTGATATCCCCCGAGGGGATATATGGCGGGTTCGCGGTAATTATATCAAACCGGTCGGTCCGCTTCGAAAAGGGGGCGAACATATCCCCCGTCCGCCAGTCTATATCAATCCCGATGCGCGATGCATTCTCTTTCGCGAGATTTATCGCCCGCCTCAATATATCCGCGCCGGATATCGCATGCCCCGGACGCGCCTTCGCGATGCTTATTGCCACGATTCCCGAACCGGTGAACATATCGAGGATTCGAAGCGGTGTGATGCGCGAATCGATTTCCGCGATGGCGGCATCGACAAGGGTTTCGGTTTCCGGGCGGGGTATCAGCACGCCTTTCCGGCACAGGAAAATATCGTTGTAGAAATTGGTGTATCCGAGTATGAGTTGCACCGGCGTGCCGTCGATGAGGCGCCTCATCGCGCGAACCATCTGGGCGTATTTCCACGGCTGGAGGATAATTTCATCGCCGATGCGATAGAGGTCTTCCGTCGTCAGGCCGGTGAAATGCTCGAAGATGTAACGCGCCTTGCGTTCGGCATTGACAATGCCGGCATCGAGAGCGATGCGTTCAAGGCGGGTCCTGACATCGAACAGGTTCACACGATGATTATATCAAAATGGATTACCGGATGGC
>CAZSPL010000121.1:4808-7839 GCA_964608735.1 uncultured Planctomycetota bacterium
TTGGAGAACGTCCCGAGGTAGATGACGCCCTGGTCGTCGATCGAGCGCATCGCCCGAGACCGGATGGCGCAGGCCCGGTAAACAGGCGCTTACGGCTACTCTTCGTGCGAAGTTGAAAGCTGCTTCGCCTCATTGGCCATGATGAGTGCATCGATTATCTCGTCGAGGTCGCCTTCGAGTACCTGCGGAAGCTTCTTGAGCGTGACATTGACCCGGTGGTCCGTGACGCGGGTCTGGGGGAAATTATATGTCCGTATCCTCTCGCTCCTGTCGCCCGACCCCACCTGGGATTTACGGTCGGCGGCGATTCCCCTGGCCCGCATTGCCCTCTCATTTTCGAGCAGGTATGCTTTCAGCAGGCGCATCGCGCGCTCCTTGTTCTGATGCTGGCTGCGCTGGTCCTGGCAGGATACGACGATTCCCGAGGGCATGTGGGTGATCCGTACGGCGCTGTCGGTCTTGTTCACATGCTGTCCGCCGGCGGATGACGAGCGGTATGTATCTATTCGCAGGTCGTCCGGATCGATGTTGATCTCGTCAACTTCATCCGGCTCGATGAGTACCGCCACTGTAACCGCGCTGGTGTGGATGCGTCCGCTGCTCTCGGTTACCGGCACGCGCTGCACGCGGTGCGTGCCCGCTTCGAAACGCAACCGTTCATACGCGCCCTTGCCCTTGATGGAAATAACGACTTCCTTGAAACCGCCGATACCGGTCTCGTTCGATGATAGTATCTCCCAATCCCATCCCCGGATCTCGGCATAACGCGTGTACATCCGGAACAGGTCGGCGACAAACAGCCCGGCTTCCTCGCCCCCCGTACCGGCGCGGATCTCGATGATCACCGACTTGTCGCTGTCGGGGTCTTTCGGAATCAGCGCGCGCTTGATCTCAATCTCAACGCCGGCTTGCTCTTCCTCGAGGCCCGCGAGCTGTTCCTCGATAAGCCCCCGGTCGTCGCCGGAGCTTTCATCGAGCATTTCACGGGCTGTTTCGAGATCGTCGCTCACGCGCTTGAGCCGGTGGTAAAGCTTGACTATCGCATCGAGCTCCTTGTACTCCTTTCCGAGTCCGGCCATGCGCTCGCGGTCGCGGACGACGTCCGGGTCGCTCAGGCTGCGCTCGATCTCTTCGTAGCGCGAGACTATTTTCTCAAGCTTTTGCAGCATTTGTTTCTGATTTAACCGATGATTCGATGACCGACGGGTCCCCCATCGCGCCCTTGAACGCATAAATGGCGACTTCCACCATGTCCGGCGACGGCTCGCGCGATGTTATCCGCTGGAACCACCTGCCCGGCAGTATGACGAGCTTCGAAAACCAGGAATCCGGGTATCGCGCGGTGATGCGTATGCATTCATATGCCATGCCCGCGACTAACGGCAGGAGGATGACGCGGCTGAATATCCTCGGAAGCGTGCCGCTCAGCGCCGGGATGTATACATGCAGGATGGTGAACAGGATTATCGTCACGATTATCAGGAAGAAAATGAAACTGGTGCCGCATCGCGGATGGAATGTCGGGTAGCGGAGGACATCTTCGAGGCTGAGGTCGCTGCCGCCTTCGTAGGCGTTGACAGTCTTATGCTCGGCGCCGTGGTACTGAAATACGCGGCGGATGTCCGGGATGAACGACACCGCGTAGACGTAGCCGATGAATACTCCGAGCCGCAGGATGCCCTCGATGATATTCACCGTTATCTCATTCTCCCCGCCTATCAGCTTGCCAAGCCACGCGGGGAACATGAAAAACAGGGCAATCGCAACCACGAAGCCGAATATCATTGTGAGGGTTTCAGATATTTTTGACCACGTGCTTTTCAATTCGCATCCCCCTTCGACTCACGGCCTTCCTTCTCCCGCCGAATCCTCTCGTTCTCCTCTTCCATCGCGACTTCCGCCGACCATGTCAGCGCGCGAAGCCCGAGGGAAAGGGAGTCCCACAATATCAGGAATCCGCGCAGGAATGGGATGCGGCGTATGCCCTGGGCCGATTTGCTCTCGGGGTCATCGAACAGAACCTTGGAGACGATTTCGCCCTTGTAATTCCTGCATGCCACGACGGCACGGTTGCGCCCCTTCATCAGGACACCCTCAAGCACGGCCTGTCCGCCGTAGAGAGATGTGTCGCGGCTCTTGGAGCATCCTCCGCAAGAATCCCCGGCCGTGGAATCCGGTTTGTCTTTCTCCCGCTTGTCGTTCATGGCTTTAATATAATCCAATTCCCCGGAAGCATTCGTCCCGCATACGCAACAAAAAACCCCTCCACGGTGGTGTGGAAGGGGCGCGCCGTATGTGGCGAAGCTACTCGTCCTTGAACTGATAAGCGCCCTTGCTGCCCTTGTAGCGTCGCTTGAAACGGTCAACCCGTCCGGCCGTATCGACGAGCTTCTTCTTGCCGGTAAAGAACGGGTGGCATGCCGAGCATAGCTCGACCTTCAAGTCCTTGGTCGTGCCGCCCGTCTCGAATGTGTTCCCGCACGTGCAGGTAACTTTCACATTCTCATAATATTTCGGATGTATTTCCTTTTTCACCGTACAACCTCAAAATCCATTGAATTTCACAACCTGAGATTTTACCATGATGAACAAGTGAGTACAAGTCAACCGGGCGATGGAATGAAGAGAAAGGGTTCGGGAGCCCGCGGACAGGCAGGAGGAGGTGTTGAGGGAAGTAGCTTGAGAATGGTAAAATTGATATATGGTCAAACAGCCAAGCGAAATAATCTTCATCGTGGAAGAGGCACCGGAAGGCGGCTATACGGCAAGCGCCCTCGGGGATGCCATCTTCACTGAAGCTGATGACATCAAGAGCCTGCATGAGATGATACGGGATGCGGTGAAGTGTCATTTTGGGGAAGAACATACTTAAAGCAACGCGACTATCCCGACACTGTGAAATTCATCCAATCAGAAGAATCAATATTATATTCCCGATGTTTCGGCGACACCCTTGTCCCGAAACCAAACCTAATCTCCCGATGTTTCGGCGACACCCTTGTCCCGAAACCAAACCTAATCTCCCGATGTT
>CAZSPL010000121.1:7939-8625 GCA_964608735.1 uncultured Planctomycetota bacterium
TCGGCGACACCCTTGTCCCGAAACCAACTTAATCAAGAACGGGCTTATCTATCTGAAAACAAGAACAGCCATCTCCATAATAAGCCCCCCAACTCGACCATGGCCATTCAGCCGGATCTACGATAAGTTGTCGCCTAACAGGATTAGCATGGATATAATTTATCTTCTGTACAAAAACTTCATTACTAATAATCGCTTCCGCCCTCGCCTGTTCCTTCCATATCATTAATTTCGCCTTCCCTTGCGCTTTGCTGTGGAAGACTTCAAGCATCCTGCTATAAGCATCATCTAGTAATGCATTGTTCCGAAGCCATTTTGATATTTCGTTCGCCGAGTGGCTTTGAATATCTCTGAGCCAGTTGTGCAATGAACCGAGTTCAGGCAGGTATATTACGAGATGGTAGTGATCGGGCATTATTACAAATGCATGGATCAGCGCATTATATTTCTTTTTGTAGAACACTAAATCGTCAAGAAGGATTCGCCGAGGTGTTTCGTAATTGAATAACGGTTGCCAGTCTGTGATTGTAGCGGTGATGAAGTATGTATTTGTTTCAGTCGCTATGTTTTTCCATTTCATGTGGACGTATTGCCTTCCTTGGGCGAGCTTTGTTTCGGGACAAGGGTGTCACCGAAACATCGTCGGTAATGGCCTGGGTTTCGGGACAAGGGTGTCACCGAAACAT
>CAZSPL010000121.1:8725-11688 GCA_964608735.1 uncultured Planctomycetota bacterium
CCTGGGTTTCGGGACAAGGGTGTCACCGAAACATCGTCGGTAATGACCTGGGTTTCGGGACAAGGGTGTCCCGAAACATCGGGATTATTCTTCACATTGCCTGATCATTCGATGTTTCGGGACACCCTTGTCCCGAAACGCATGCCATTCGCGTTCAATCCCCCCCGTTCCGCTTCTTGATAACTTCCACCGCGACTTTGTAGTCTTCGGGTTTGTCGATGTCGAACCCGACCTCGGCGTGGGGGCACGGCACCCCCTTGACGCTGCAGCCAAGTATGTTGAACGCCTTTTTTTCGAGGCTTGCGAGGTCGAGGTTGTTGGTCATGTACTTGATGATAAACGGCAGGCCGAAGAGTTTGACCATCTCATATTTGTTCTTGCGGCATTCGATGATGCGGTCGAATTTCGGCTTGTTCCTTATGACCGCCCCGGGATTGAGCAGGAATATATTCCCGCCGGTGAATTCCCCTTCCTTCAGCTTTTGCACCGTGCGCTTCCCCCCGGGGAACCTCGCTTCGACAATATCGATGGGGATTATCGGGTAATAAAGATCCACTTCGTCGCGAGAAAAGAGGCTGAACAGGTTGTCGAATATCTCCGCGGAGATGAGCGGGATGTCGGCGGTGGTGACGAGCACGTAATCGCTGTTCTCGAATGATTTCAGGCCGTTTAGGAAATTCTCCTGCAGGCTTTCGCCCTCGGGGATGATGTCGTCTATAAGCGTGCCGCGCAGATGTTCGAGGCGTTCAGCGTTTCCCACGCAGGTGATGCGTCCGACCGCGCTGCATCCGCGCAGGGCTTTCAGCACGATTTCGAGAAGTGGAAGCTCGCCGACCTTTATGAAGCACCGGGCTTTTTCGCCCGTAAGCCGCAGCATCGCTTCGTCGTTGAGCCCGCCCGCGAGAACCAGGGCGTCGGTCTTGCGTCGAGTGAAATCAATCATCGATCTCAACTCCCGTGGCCACCGGCTCGCACATGTAAGCCGTGTCGCCGTGAATTTCCCTCATTTTCTCGAGTAAGTTAAGCGCACTGATATCGTCTGATACCGGCGCGTAAACCGCCGAGCCGGAGCCGGTAAGAAAAGCGTTCGCGTCGTATCGCTTGAACTGGTCGATGACATCCGCGATCCCGTGCTGCATAGTGGAAACCGGCTCCTCGAAGTCGTTATGCATCAGGCCTTGAAATTCATTGCCGGGAAGCGCGCTGAGCCATGCTTCGCGGGCAGTCCTTCGCACTTCATCGGCTTTCCCGATCTTGTGAGCCTTGTCGGCGCGCCATTCGTCGAGTGCGTCATATGCTCCCTTGGTGCTGACGCCGCTTTGCGGGATAACGAGCACGTAGAACTTCCCTGCGACGCCCGGGAGTTTTTCGACGAATTCCCCTCTTCCCCACACGATGGCGCATCCTCCCGCGAGCATGAACGGCACATCGCTTCCCACGGACAACGCACATTTTAGCATGGTGTTATGGTCGAGGGGCAAATTGAACATCTTCCCGAACGCGATGATAGCGCCCGCCGCGTTGCCGCTTCCTCCCGCCAGGCCCGATTGCGGGGGGATGCGCTTGGTGATGCTCACGCGGACCCCTTTCACGAGCGCGGGATATTCATACCGGAGATGCCGGTATGCCTTCGCGATGGTGTTTGTCCCATCGACCGGGACAAAGGGGCTGTCGCATTCGATGACGATTCCGTCCCCATCTTCGGTGAAAGTGATTTCATCGGCCAGATCGATGGTCTGCATGACGCTGACGATATCGTGGAAGCCGTCGGATCTCCTCGGGAAGACCTTCAGGTAGAGGTTCAGCTTGGAGTATGTCTTGATTTTCAACGTTTTGTCCTTCAACCGGGCGGTCCGCCCCCACCGGCCATTGGAAATCCGCCGGTTGTGATATAATTCTAAGGAACAAGTTATGAGTATTATACACCAGTACCTGCCACAAGGGCACAGGATGCGGCTCAGAGGATGTTACCCGAAGTAAAGGCTTACCTCACGGTTAATTTTCAATGGTTCGTGTATTTTCATGCGCTTTCGCTGCCTGTGATCCTGGCGCTCATGGGCTATGTCATCAAGGGGATCCTGGACCTCACCATATGGAACAGCCCCGGCAAGAAGCCCTGTTACACCGACCCGTTTTTCTGGATAGCCATCATCCTTGTCACCATCGCCATCGTGAACGGATTCTACACATTCATCGGCGAGACGCGCGAATATCTCTCGCATCACCCGCGGGCGTCCGCGTGGTATGGCAATGAGCCGTTCAATGCGAACAACGGGCTGTATTCATTCATCTCGCTGTTCACTTTTTTCGCGGGAGCCGTACTGCTTTTCTTTATAGAACGGCGGGAAAAATTCCTCGGGGCGGTGCCGTTCTTCACCACGCTGATATTTCTCGTGGTGACGCCGCTGTTCTACAACGTGCAGTTCGAGCGCGAGGGGCTCATGCCCAAGGAAGGTGCGGGGACCATACTCGGGCTTCAGTTGATATGCTTCTTCGTGCTTCACTGGGCGCTGAACAGGAAATTCAAGTTCATCTCATCGAACATCCACCTTCCGTTCGGGCTGTTCATGGCGTGGTCACTGATAGCATTCCTCATATTCCCCTACCAGCTTGCGGCCATCGAGAACCTGAAGCAGTTCATCGCTTTCGCCGCCATATTTTTCGGCATCGCGGCATTCGTGAAATCGGACAGGTTACTAAGGGGCCTTGTCTGGACCGCGATAATCGCCGCGAATATCTCGGCGGCATGGGGCGAGATGCGCTTCTTCGGATGGAATATCTTCGGGCTGGCCGATTCATATTTCCAGGAGCCCAAGGCGGGACGAAGTTTCCTGTTGTCGGGATTCTTCGCCAACCCGAACTACTTCGCCGAGTATCTCGCGGTGATAATCCTCATGTGCATCGGGATGGGATTCTCCACGAAGAATCGCACCGTGAAGACCATCCTGTTCGTGCTTGCTGGC
>CAZSPL010000122.1:0-1749 GCA_964608735.1 uncultured Planctomycetota bacterium
AGGGAATCGCCGTCATCGGAATCGGCCCGCCTGATATCAGCGATCCGTTTGGCAGCGCCCCCGCGAGGAAATTTGCGTATATCAACAAGAGCGGAACAAGAATCACGGACATGGAATTTGACCAAGCTTCACCATTTTCAGAAGGCCTCGGCCTGGTTAAGATGAGCGGTACGGACGGGGATACATACGCATTCATGGATAAGGACGGCCAGATAGCCTTGCAACCCGATGTTGACTATGCTTCCTCCTTCTCGGATGGATTGGCGCTCATAAGAGTCAACAATAAATATGGTTTTATGGACAAGCTTGGCGAAATTGTGATAGAGCCGCGATTTCAGACGGGGGATTCATTCTCCGAAGGCCTCGCCGCGGTTCAGATCGATATGGACGAGTATGAGAGTTAACTGCCGGTCCGCTCAATGATACTTATCATCCGCCTTGCCGCACCCGCAACATCACGCGCTTCCATTATCGCCGATACGACAGCGATGCGCGCTTGACGTTTCGGACGCAGCAGCGTCGGCAGGTTCGATGCGTTTATCCCACCGAGAAAATAGACCGGGATATCGAGTTCGTCCGTGATTGCCCACAGTTGCCCGGGTGAATGCGTCGCGAATGCGCTCGCCTTGTGCTTGAGCGGAAATGCAGGGCTGAGGGTTATGTAATCCGCCCCGTCCGATGCCGCCTGCAGCGCCTGTTCCCGCGTATGCGCCGAAAATCCGATCAGCTTCGATTCCCCCATCAATTCGCGCGCCCGCGGAATGGGCATATCGTTTGCGCCGAGATGCACCCCGTCGGCACCGACATCGAGACACGCATCAACGAGGTCGTTCAATATCAGCAGGCCGCCGGCGTCGCGTATTCCCGGTAGTATCGCCGATGCAATCGCGCGGATTTCATCACCGGACAAATCGGGTTCGCGCAACTGGAACAGCCGGACCCCGCCGGTGATTGCATCGCGCACCACATCGGCGACATCGCGTCCGCCCGAACGATGCCGGTCGGTGATGAGCATCAAATTGAATTGAGAAATGTCGGGCTTCAATTCCTTCCCGCCTTCCTCCCCGCTTTCTTTCCCGCTTTATTCCGTTTCTCTTTATCCAACTGGTACACGAACGCCAGTATTTCCGCGACGGCGGTATATAATTCCTCGGGGATTTCATCGCCGATATCCAGCGCTATCAAAAACCCGATAAGCTCGCGGTCCTCGCGTATATGCACACCTGATTCACGCGCTATCTTGATGATGACATCGGCGAACCGCCCCAGCCCCTTGGCGACAAGCCGCGGCGCCCGGTGCCTCTCCGGGTCGTATGCCAACGCCACCGCGCGACGTATGTCTTCCCGTATCGCCATCTATGCCTTCACATCCAACCCGCCGGTCAGCCCGCCGGTTTTCGGAATCTCCGCCTGTTCCGCGCTCGACGTCCGGCGCAGCACGCTTCGGAGCGACTTCACCTTCACTCCCCTGTCGGCGATTCTCACGCTCAAATCGGGCAGCCCGGCCTGGATATCGTTATGCGTGTCCTCGCGGTCGACGAGAAACACCGCCGAGAACCCCGCATCGCCGTATTCAAGCCCTATCTCGATGCGTCCCACTCCCTCGCCCTCGTATGTCATTCTCCCCCCCGCGGGAACTTCCTCGCCGCCGTCATCGCGACGCCTTATTCCCGGATGCATTGCCAGGCTCCCGCGCGATTCATTCTGCAATACGAATCCCACCACCGGGAGGTTCTCCGCGCCGGGACG
>CAZSPL010000122.1:1849-11603 GCA_964608735.1 uncultured Planctomycetota bacterium
TGAGCGATTCGTCACCGGCGAGAAATTCGATGAACCCCGGGATGACTTCCAGCGGAAGCGGCGATGTCGATGTCGCACTCGTCGCCGCCTGCATGCCGGGGAGTTCTTTCACCGCCGCCGCGAACTGCTCGAATATCGCCCGC
Source organism: uncultured Planctomycetota bacterium (assembly GCA_964608735.1). GTDB lineage: Bacteria > JAJVIF01 > JAJVIF01 > JAPKYR01 > CAZSPL01 > CAZSPL01. The sequence goes on from CAZSPL010000122.1 coordinate 1,993, forward strand.
AGCGGGTCGTCGGGATGCAGGCTCGATATATATTTCGGGATGAACGCCTGCAAGCCCCTTACCATAGCCGCTTCAACCCCGACCCGTTTCGATGCCGCCGCCGCATAATTCGCCGCAACATCCACGGGCTCCCCCGCCTGAAACGGTTTGAGGGCTTCGGCGATGCGTCGCGCCAGAACCTGTATATCGACCGACGCCGCGTCCTGTCCGCGAAGATTCCCGAGCCGCGCGGCAATATTTGAAAGGTCGGCGGCCGATGGGTTTTTCAGCGCCGCTTCGGGGAGCGTTTCTCCGGGTGGAAGCGATGCGATGAATTCCCGCACCGACGCCAGCACTTTCGGGCTGATATCACCGCCGCGATTGATGAACCCGCGCAGCGCTTCGGATGCCGGGCCTTCTCCCTCCGGGTCTGCCTTGAGCGCCACCGCCGCCTGTATATTCACGCGGCTCGCGGCATAGCCCGCTTTGAGCAAATCTCCCGCGGCTTTGGAATGCGCCGAGTCGACCGGTAATTTCAGCGCGCCGAGAAGCTCCTTCACGCGGGATGGAAGCTCCGCGGCCTGTTGCTCCTGCGTGATACCTTCGCGACGCACGAACTGCAGCGTCACGCGGCTCCCGGTGAATGCCGTCACGCGGAACGTCGCGATATCGCCGTCCTCCATGTCGATGGCGCTCTCGAACGGCATAGAGAACGAGCCGAAATTCAGGCGCGGACGTCCCTCCGCGACACCGGCGACGCGTCCGCGCAGCAACTGCCCCACGAACAGATGCATCTGCCGTTCGACAAAGTCCTGCGAGCGTTTCAGGATAGCTACCTGGTCTATCTGCCCGGGTTCCATTGAAAATGATTATAGCATGTACAATTTCACCATTGGCCTTGAGTGGGCAATTGAGATAGAATGACTCATCATTGCGTCGCGTTTGTCAGCCTGACGACAGGGGATGCGTTAACCGGATGAAACAAGATCTCGCCAGGGAAATAGAAAAACTTCTCGAGGAATTCAAGCTCCCGCAGTTCAGCGTCGATTTCCGCCCGATACCGTTCCCCGGAAGCTGGGGCTACGCATTCGCCGGCACATTCGCCATCGCCGGGCTGCTGGTCAAGTCGGATGATGCCCGGGCGCGCTGCCCGCGATATCAAGAGCTGTTCCCGCCCGGCGAAAAGCCCGATGTAAAACAAGCCGCGACGCGACTCGCCGAGATGCTCGCGGCAAGGATACGCGGCGGCTCGGTGATAGAGCGCGCCGTAGAGGAGAACGGCTATCTCAACCTCTACCTGAAACCGCAGCCGTATTCCGAGTCATTGCTGAACCGGATACTCGCCGACCCGGTGAACTGGTCGAAAGGCGCGCGACGGCAGGAACAGATAATGGTGGAGTACAGCCAGCCGAATACCCACAAGCGTTTCCACGTGGGCCACCTTCGTAATGCCTGCCTCGGCGCGACAATCATACGCGCGATGCGTCACGCAGGATTCCCCGTTATAGCGTCGAACTATTTCGGCGACATCGGCGCGCATGTGATCAAGTGCCTCTGGGGACTTACCCGCTTCCATTCGGATAAATCCACCTGGCCGAAAGACCCGACCGCGATGGCGCAATTCCTCGGGGAAGTCTATGTCGATGCCGAGGAGCGCCTTGGCGAATCCATCAAGTTGAAGGAGCAGGCGGTCGAGATGATAAGGTCGGTCGTGGAGATGCGATGCAAGGTCGTGCCCGCGGCAAAAGCCGCCGCCCTGGCAGGCGAGCTTAGAGTTTTCCTCGACCAGAACGATATCGAATTCACCGAGAACATGGCGCGACAGGATTACATCGACAACGTCAAGCGCTCGCTCGCGTTCCTTCGCGACGCCGCCGAGGGGATTCAGCGCGCCGACAAGGGGCCGCTTACATCGCTGATAAAACTCATATTGCGCTTCCTGCGAATAGAGCGTGAAGTTTTCGACTATGAAGAAAGCTGCCTCCTCGTGCACCAGCGGTGGGAAAAATCCGATTCCGAACTGATGGCGCTCTGGGAAAGCACGCGGGAAGCGAGCCTCCAGGATTTCCACCGCATTTATGACGACCTCGGATGCCCGTTCGATATAGAATTTTTCGAGAGCGAAGTCGAGCGCGAGGGAAAGAAGATGGTCGCCGCGTTGATAGAACGCGGCATCGCGGAGATCAGCCAGGGTGCCGCCGTGATGGACCTCGACAAGCTCACCGGCTCCAAGGAAGGCACCTATCGTGTGATGCTCCTGCTGCGAAGCGACGGCACATCGCTCTATTCCACCAAGGAAATCGCGCTCGCAAAGAGGAAATTCGACAACTTCGAGCTCGACCGTTCCATCTACCTTGTCGCCGAACACCAGAGCTTCTATTTCAAGCAACTGTTCAAGGCGCTCGAATTGATGGGCTATGAATGGGCGAAGCGATGCATCCATGTCTCATTCGGCATGGTGACCCTTCCTGAGGGGAAGATGGCGTCCCGCAAGGGGAATGTCGTACTCTACGACGACCTCGTGAAGCGCATCCTCGATGAAGCGGCGAAGATCCTGTCCAGTAAACGCCCCGACCTTCCCGCCGCCGAAAAGGATAAGATAATCCGCGCGGTTGCATATGGCGGGCTGAAATTCGACATGGTCTCGGTGGAGAACCAGAAGTCGATCGTGTTCGACTGGGACCGGGCGCTCGATTTCGACGGCCGCGCCGCGCCGTATCTGCAATACGCCCACGCCCGCGCGTGCCGCATCCTCGAAGAAGCCGATGTCCCGAAGCGGGTCGATATTCCAAATGACATGCAGCTCACGCAGCAGGAAGTCGAACTGCTCAAGAAAATCGAGGAATTCCCATCGGTGGTCGAACGATGCGCCGCCGAATATACCGCCCACCACCTGTCGAACCACGCGTTCGAGCTGTGCCAGGCGTATTCCGATTTCTACACCAACTGCCCGGTGCTCAAGAGCGATGAGCCGGTGCGAAATATACGCCTCGGCATCGTGGCGGCATTCAGGGCCACCCTTGCCGCGTCGCTCGGCATCATGGGCATCGACGCACCGGAGAAGATGTAGGCATTGAAATAACATGCACGATGACGAGCGATCAAAACACAACCTCAAGGCGATACCGCTGATCGTCTTCGCGGTGACGATGATGGTCACCGGGCAGATACTCGAAAAGAAGGGCATCCAGGTGGTAAAACTCGCCGCCGGGGATGAATTCAGCTTCGCGACACACGTGTTGAGCATCCTGTTCAACCCCTATGTCCTCGCCGGGCTCGGGGTCTACTTCTTCAGCGCGATCACGTGGCTCATGGTGCTGAGTTCCGCGGACTTGAGCTTCGCGTATCCGTTCCTCGCCATAAGCTATGTCGCCATCATCATCGCAAGCCCGCTCGCGTTCCCCGGCCAGGAACCGTGGCCCGACACGTGGAAGATAGGAGCGGTACTTCTCATAATCGCCGGGGTGCTCGCTATGGCACAGGGGGAGAGGATCCGCGAGCGCAAAATGCGGAAACTGCTCGAAGGCCCGCCCGAACACGATAAGGGGGGTGAAAGCTGATGTCGGAAAACATCGCGACCATACCCCATATCGTCATCGCCGTAAGCCTCGGGGTGCTCGGGCAGGTGCTGATGAAGCTCGGGATGACGCAATACCGCCTCAACCCACCACCCGGCGCCACGGGCAGCTTTATCAAGGACCTGAGATACATCTTCCTCAATATGTGGGTGCTGCTCGGAATCGGCTCCTATGCCGTTTCCACGGTAATCTGGCTCTATGTCCTCACCAGGGCGGAGTTGAGTTTCGCATATCCATTCATTTCCATCAGCTACATCGCGGTGATACTCATCGGCCCCTGGCTGTTCCACGAAGTCATCGACGGATGGAAAGTGCTGGCGATCGTCCTGATAATCATGGGCGTGTTCGCGCTGACCGTCAGCGAGCGCATAGCGGAGAAGAAGGAGCAGGCGGAGCCGGTCGCCGCGGCGTATGTGGAACTCGCTGGAAGCGGGTGGGATTTCCCGGCATTTAATTAAAAATGATTTACATCCTGACTTAAATCTGCTAAATTTTCTAATTCGATGCGGGGGGCGTGTCCGCATCGCGAAAGTATGCATTGCTTTTTATGGAGGACAATTACTGATGAAGTCTCCTACTGTCATTGCGACCCTCGCACTGCTCTGCCTCCTTGCCGGATGCAGCTCCGGTGGAATCGGCACCGCCTTTTCCGTCATACCGAGTTTCAATCCGCCCGAAGGGGAAGCCCCGTTGTCCGTAAGCGGGACCGTCGAGATAGATGGAGGATCGAGCACATCCGCCACAGGATATAATTTCGTCTGGAGTATCCCCGCCATCCCTTCCTTCCAGACCATGAACCCTACATTTAACTATTACTTCCAGCTACCCGGCGATTATCTCGTCAATGTCGCGGTCACCGACAAGGTCACCGGACAGGTGGTGAATGCCCAGCGAATCGTGAAGGTGCATCCCAACCTCGGCGAGCTGCAGGTAACCCTCGATTTCCTCTATCCCGATGAGGATACCGACGGTAAGGCCCCGATAGGAAAGGCCCCGATGGTCGTCGAGATGGGGGCTATCGTCACCGGCGGGCAGGCTCCCTACTTCTATGAATGGGACTTCAACTCCGACGGCGTCAATGAGGGGTTCGGCACCGATGTCGAAACCTACAAGGGCACCTTCGCCAGCCAGGGCACCTTTGAAATCACCGTCAGGGTCACTGATGCCCGCGACACTACTTCCAGCGCGAGCAGGTTCGTGCATGTGCTGCCGTCCAACCCGGTCGCCGTCGCGAATGCCCTGCCCAACGAAGGCCCGGTCGGCCTGTTCGGCCTGTTCGTTATATTCTCCGCCACCGGAAGCTATGACCCGGATGGAAGCATTGTCCTCTACGAATGGGACTTCGATAACGACGGCGAATATGACTGGTCCAGCCCGGTCACCGGTTCGACAAGCCATGGCTTCACACAACCGGGCAACTATTATCCGACCTTGAGGGTAACCGACAACGACGGTCTCACCGGTCTTGCGACCACGCAGGTTGTCGTTACATTCTAAACGGCCCCCTTTCCGAAAAGAAAACCACAGCCGCCTTCGGGCGGCTTTTTTTTATGCGCAAAACTTCCGCCCGGCATGGTGATTTATGTTTGACCGCGTTTCACCAGCGGCGCTATAATCGCGCCGGGAAGGGTCGCATCACCGACGCGAAAACGCTTTAAGGCAGGATGCGCCATGTCGTCATTACCAATCATCCTCGGTTCAATAATTCTGTTCATTCTCGCATACAGATTTTACGGACGCTGGCTCGAAGGGAAGTTCGGTATCGACCCGTCGCGCCCCACGCCGTGCCAGACCATGTGCGATGGGGTCGACTATGTCCCATGCAAACCGGCAGTACTCCTCGGCCACCACTTCGCCTCGATTGCCGGCGCCGCGCCGATTATCGGACCGATAGCGGCGAGCGTGTTCGGATGGCTGCCCGTTCTGCTTTGGATACTCATCGGCGGAATATTCATCGGCGCCGTGCACGATTTCGCTTCCCTCGCCTCAAGCCTTCGGCACCGTGGACAAAGCATCGGCGCTATAATCGAGGAACATATCGGCTACTTTGGCAAGGTGCTGTTCCTCATATTCTGCCTCGCCGCCCTGATACTCGTGATAGGGGCATTCCTGGTCATCGTCGCGGGGACATTCGTAAGCGTGCCCGCGGTCGCGACAAGCTCCATCCTGTTCATGCTCCTCGCGTTGTTATTCGGCCTGCTCCTTTACAGGGCGAAAATGGCAATCCTTCCCGCGACGATAATCGGAGTTGTGGGGCTCGCGCTTTGCGTGTGGCTCGGGATGATGTTCCCGCTTGCCATACAGGGCGAAAACGCGATGCGGATATGGGTGGTCATCCTGATGGGCTATATCTACGTCGCCTCGGTCCTGCCGGTACAGATCCTGCTCCAGCCGAGGGATTACCTGAACAGCTTCCTGTTGTATGCCATCATCGCGGCCGCGGTGGTCGGATTGCTTATCGTACATCCGCGAATCGAGCTCCCCGCGTTCATCACCTGGAGCGACCCCAAGCTCGGATTCATCTTCCCTATCCTCTTTGTAACCGTGGCCTGCGGCGCGATAAGCGGGTTTCATTCTCTCGTCGCTTCAGGCACCACGGTCAAACAGCTTGATAACGAGAAGCATGCCCGCATGGTATCGTTCGGAAGCATGCTTATCGAAAGCATGCTGGCGGTCATCGCGCTGGTGGTCGTAGCGACTATGACGCAGGGCAGGGCCGCCGCGATAGAAGGCGGGCCCGTCGCGGTGTTCAGCCAGGGGGTAGGAAGCATCCTCGGGACGCTTGGCATCGGCGAGCATGCCGCGGTGACATTCACGGCACTTGCGGTAAGCGCGTTCGCGTTGACCAGCCTCGACACCGTCGCAAGGGTGGGGCGGTTCATCTTCCAGGAACTGTTCGCGGGTAAGGCCGCTGTTACCGGGAAGGAGATTGAAAGTGGGCAGGAACTCCGCGGTGCTTCGAGAGTATTGACCAACCGGTTCCTTGCGTCGGTAGTCATGGTGCTCGCGGGCGGCTACCTCGCGCTGTCCGGCAAGTGGCAGTATATCTGGCCGCTGTTCGGAAGCTCGAACCAGATGATGGCTGCGATAGCGCTGCTCGCGATTACGATGTGGCTTATAAGGCGGAAAACCGCGTCGTGGTTCGTGCAGATCCCGATGTACCTCATGTTCGCGGTTACGATTTCGGCGCTGGTGATATTGTGTATAAGCAACTTCAAGGCCGGCAATCTCGAACTGGCCTGGATCGCAATTTTCCTGGTGGCCGTTACCGTTGTGCTGATTATCGAGGCAATAAGATCGCGAATAAAACGAATTGGCACCAGGTCTTAATTAAAAAAGCAGGGATCCGGGTGGCACCCCTTTACAGTGCCATAATGGGCTACAAGAACGGCACTTGGAGCTCTTTTGATACGGCTTTGTGCTCTGATGCACTGGAAAGGGGTGGTACCGGATATCCGAGCAGCGCCACCCCTTTCCCGCGCAATAATCTTCGTTGATGAGTCGAATGCATGCTGTAAGCGCGGTAAAGGGGTGCCACCCGGATCCAAGATTTTTCTTATAGAAAAGCAGGATTCCTGGTCGTGGTAGCCCGGGCTGAAGCTTTCCTCAACACTTATTAGCACCTGGTAGCCCGGAGTTGGAGCCATCCACAGCAGTTGCTTAATATATAATTCTAATAACCATGGGTATCCTCGCTACCCGCTGGATAAATGGGCTCCTACCCCGGGCGGCGGCCAATCAACTGCGATGCTGCTTAAAAAAGCACCATTCGTGACTGTCCCTGCTTTTTTAAGCGAATCGTGGACGAGCCCTAAGTCAGCCCCTTCTCAAGAGCCGTACATAATGCCGAAACGACGTTCGGATCGAACTGCTTCCCCGACTGCGTACGAAGCTCATCCACCGCCTCGTCGAGGCTGAGCGCCTCCCTGTACGGGTGATCCGTGGTCATCGTATCCAGCGCCTCAGCCACCGCGAGTATCCGCCCCTCTATCGGGATATCATCCCCCCTCAATCCCCGCGGATATCCTTCCCCATCCCATCGCTCATGATGGCTCGCAATCCCATCCAGTACCCCCGGCATGAATCCCAGCGGCTTGAGCAGAAACCGCCCCAACACCGCATGCTTCTTCACTTCCTCGAACTCGCCGTCCGTAAGCTTCCCCGGTTTCGTCAGGATCATCGGGCTCACGCCGATCTTCCCGATATCGTGAAGCAGCCCCGAGCGCTCGATATCCTGCGTCACGCGATTTGGAAGCCCCATCTCCTTCGCGATGGCCACGGCGTAGGCGCTCACCCTGTCGGCGTGCCCGGCATATGACGGATCCCTCTCCCCCACGGCGGTGCTTATATTCTCTATCATCTGCCGGTGGAGCTCGAAGATACTCTCCCTCTGGTGGACCACTTCGAGCAGCCCGGCGATAATCGTTGCCGTAATATCGATCCATCCGAGTTCGTCCTCGGAAATAGCATCCGGTTTCCCAAAACCGATATTCAACACGCCATGTATCTTCCCGCCCGCGATGACCGGCACCGCGAGAAGCGCGACTGCTCCCGCGAACGGGCTCTGGAAACCCGACTCGCGTATATCGGGAACGTACTGCGCCTTCAATTCCTGCAGCGCCTTGTTCGAGAGGGACACCTTGGAATCCGGAAGCCCCCACGCGGCAGACGGGTTTGCCGCCCGGCGCGGGTAAAGCAGGTTCATCTCCCTGTGGTACATCAGCAGATCGGTATCTACCGCCCCGCTTACGTCGCGAAGCTCCCCGAGAATGAAATCGAGAAGCATCTCGGGATCGTTTTTCTCGGATACCGCGGCGCTTATGCGCTCAAGCATTGCCTTATATATCCGGTCGTGGTCGCTGCCCTGGCTCATCTGATAACTCCAGCATTCATTATGCCCCGGCCCCGCATAGTATTATCCCGTTATCATAAGCATGGGAGGCATATTGGATAAAAAAATAAAGCGGACGTACTCACGCCCGCTTGTGGACAAGCATAGATTATACGCAGACGCCGCGGATATCCGTGTACCCGCCGCCCGCTGTCAGAGCCGCTTCAAACCACCCTTCTACGGATCCCAGATGCCGGCACAACAATCGAAGAGAACCAGATCGAGGTGCAGGTACCAGATATTGATCGGGATCCATACGGATGCGTGGGTGATGTCGTTGCCGGGAAGAGTGCCATACGGAATGTAATACTCATCATAGAATGAGGAGATTCCGTGCGGCAGGGTCTCATTGTACCACAACTCCTCCGAGGCGCCCGGCAGAAGCTCGAGATGCTTCGGGCCGCCGTAATAGCGCTGCTGTGTGCGCAGGTTGGCGCTGAGGATCTCCGGGCCGAAATTCTGAACGTTCAGGTCGTACTTCATCGTGGTTCCGACGTAGTACAGGACCGCGCCGCTCGGAAGATACCCGGCGGGATTGTGGTAATCGATAGTGCAGTTCACCCAGTGCAGCCAGGTCAGGTCGACCCAGATGTCACCAGTGCGGACCTCGCCCATGGCAAGGTTCCCATCCTGATCCTTGACGAGTGTTCCCTCGACAAGCACAACTCCGTCCTGATCGTACAGGGCGAAGGTGCCCGCCTGGGAATCATCGTAGGTCAAGTTGGCGAAGAACTCCTCCATGGAATCTCGGTCCGGGTTAACTCCCGAGCTTCCTGAACACCCTACGATCGAGATGATAAGGGCGGTGAGCAGGAGCCATACAAGCTTTTTCACTTCAACCTCCTAATTTTGTTTTCAAATCACTTAAATTATCAAACAGCATCAAGCCGATGCGGGATGATCTCGCTTCCCCGGGTAACCCTTCTCCGTCAAGGTAACCGGGAAATTTCGCTGGCCATATTCTATTTTCCATGAACGCTGGTGCCCAAATCAGCGAGACTGGCCGTAATTCATTAGATGCCCTGCCCAAGGCAAATCTTTAGAAATCCAAGGAAAATATCGCTAAATATAATTTTTATGCTTCGCGTATACTTTCGGCCTGCTTCCTGATTTACTAAGGGGAGCGCGAAATAGTAGACAATAGCGAAAGTAAAAACCCGATG
>CAZSPL010000123.1:0-11587 GCA_964608735.1 uncultured Planctomycetota bacterium
CTACGGGGCCTGTCCCTCTACGGGGCCTGTCCCTCTACGGGGCCTGTCCCTAAATAATATTTTACGCAATACTGTTAAAGTCCCTGAGTGGGTGGAAGCGAGGCGGCGAATGAATCCGTTGTCTATCGCCGGTTTATACATGCCTTCCTCCCGCGCGATGTGTTATCATTCCCGCCCAGTGCGGTTTCCTCGAAAAATCTTCGGCCTGACGCCGTTGTTTTTTATCTTAATTTTCATGTGCGGCGTCACCACCGATTCGTACAGCCAGGGGATGAATCTCCTCGGCGGCGGCTACCCCTGCTTCCGCGGCGACAACCTCAACTCCGGACGCAGCCCCTACCGCGTAGCCAAACCGACCCACGCCGTATGGACCCTCTCCGTCGAGGGCGAATTCTACGCGCCGCCGTCGCAGGCCCCCGACGGAACCATCTATGCGGGCGGCACCGACGATGTGCTCTACGCGTTGCGCCCGAACGGAAGCATCGTTTTCCACCGCTACATCACGCGGAGCACATTCTTCATCCCGTTCTCGACCCCGTCAGTCGGCCCCGACGGCACTATCTACATCGGGTGCCGCGACTGGACGGTGCGCAGCTTCAAGCCGGACGGCACACCGAGCATGGTGTGGCATGTCGATGAAGTCGTGCGCACCGCGCCGCTCGTCGCCGCCGACGGCTCGCTCTACTTCGGTACCGATAAAACATTCTTCGCCGTTGACCCGAGGGGCGTCATCACGTGGCGGCGAGCGTTCGAACGCCTCATCTACCCCCGGCCCGCGCTTACACCGGACGGCCTGCTGCTTTTCACCGACGGACGTCACACCCTCTACTGCCTCGACAAGGACACCGGCGATACCATATGGGAATTCGTCACCGACGGTTTCATAAGCGATTACCCGATGGCGCTTCCCGACGGGCGCATCATGATAAGCTGCCATTCAGACGGCAAGAATTTCGTGTATATGCTGACGGAACCCGGCACGATAGAGCAGTCGTTCTACTTGAGCGACTGGCTTCCCTACACACCGCTGCTCGGGCCGGACGGCACGGTCTATGTCGCGAGTTTTTCGGGGGTAGTGTATGCCCTTACGATCGACGGCGCCAGCCAGTGGAAGTTCAAGGTGCCGTTGAGCTTCCCGCCCGCGATGACGGTTGACGCGGACGGCACATTGCTCGTCGGCGGACTCGACGGCTACCTCTACGCCATCAGCCGGAAGGGGCAGTTCCTCTGGAAATTCAACATCGGCTCCCCGATCCACGCCGCACCCATCATCGGCGAAGACGGCCGCATCTTCGTCGGAACGGTGGATGGGGTCCTCTACGCACTACAATAATCTTGAAAAAAGTAGGGACACCCACCTGTTTCGCTCAGGATCTTCGTGCGAAACAGGTGACTGTCCCTACTTTTTTCAGAGCCGCTTCCAGATAGCTCTTAGCTCCGCCGCGATATCCCCCTCGTCCAACTCCACCACCGTACGCGACGCTATCATCGCCCTCGTGAACACCGGGTCGAACGGCAGCTTGCCGATAACTTCAATCCTAAGCGCGGCGCAGGCATTTTCAATCCGCGAACACATCCCCGCGTGAATATCATATTTATTTATAATCACCGCCGCGGGTATTTTAAAATGCAGGCACAGTTCCGCTATGCGCCGCAGGTCATGCAGGCCCGATACTGACGGCTCCGTCACGATGACCGCCGCATCGACACCGGTGAGCGATGCAATCACCGGGCACCCAATCCCCGGCGAACCATCGATGATAACCAGGTTACGCTCTTCCCTCAGCGCGATTTCCTTCGCCCGCATGCGCACCATGCTCACCAGCTTGCCGCTCGCGCCCTGCCCGATGGACAGCCTCGCGTCAACAAGCGGACCGAACCGCGTCCGCGATTGGAGCAATTCCCCCGACGACTGGTCGAGCAACGTGAACACACCGGTCGGACAAACTTCCACGCAAGCGCCGCATCCCTCGCAGGCGTACGGCACCAGGCGCGCAATCATCCCTCCCTCCTCCGATTCCGCCATCACGAGAGCATCGAAACGGCATGCCTCGACACACGCACCGCATCCTATGCAAAGCGCCTCATTCAATTCCGCGATATAGCCCGAGTGGAAATCCTCGCGAACGGTGGAGCCGCCTTCCGGTTCGAGCAGCAAATGAAGGTCCGCCGCATCGACATCGCAATCCGCGATGACCGCGCGTTCCGCCAGCGCCGCGAACGCCGCGGCTATCGATGTCTTCCCGGTGCCCCCTTTCCCGGATACGACCGTCAACTGTTTCATGCGCGCGCCTCCTTCAGGAGACGTTCCAACAGCCGTGAGAAAACCTCGCGATACTCCGGCGACGCTTCAACGACGAGGTCGCCGCGGCTGCATATTTCCGCGAAACCCCTGTCGAACGGCACCTCGGCGAGTATCGGGATATTTTCGCGCCCGCAATATTCGGCCACCCGGCCATCGCCGGTGCCGGCTTTGTTTATCATTATGCCGAACGGGATATCGAGCGCCCGCGTCATTTCAACGGCGAGCACGAGGTCATTCAGTCCGAACGGCGTCGGCTCGGTGACGAGAAGCACATAGTCCGCGCCGCGTACCGACTCCACCGCGGGGCATGCGGTCCCCGGCGGGCAATCGATTATGGTGACGCCATCCTTCGATGCATGCCCCTTCACGCCCTGCATAAGTGGCGGGCTTTGCGCTTCGCCCACATCGAGTATCCCGTGCGCGAACGTGACATGCTTCCACGAGCCGGTTTCGATAGTGCCGATCTCGCGAGGGACTTCGGTGATGGCGCCCTCCGGGCATATCATCGAACATACGCCGCATGAATGACACAGCTCGCTGAATACGCGCGGCTCGCCCTTGATGATGACTATCGCGTTGAACCGGCACTTCTCCCTGCACTCGCCGCATGCATTGCATTTTTCCATATCGAATCGCGGGATGAGCACGCTATGCCGTTCACGGTGTTCCCATTCCGTTTTGAGAAACAGGTGGGCGTTGGGCTCTTCGACGTCGCAGTCGAGGAGCGTCACATCAAATGGCGCAACCGCGGCTAAATTGACCGCCGCGGTGGTTTTACCGGTGCCTCCCTTGCCGGAAGCGATTGCTATCATTCTTTTATTCATGATGTTTGCGCGTGTCGACGGTTGGACTCATCCTCCGATATTATCGGCGTCCTCTTCCCATACCGCCTCCACCTCTACCCCTGCCGCCGCCTCTTCCCATACCACCACCGCCCATTCCCCCGCCTCTTCCCATACCACCGCCGGCACCCATTCCGCCGCCGCCTTTACCGACGCCGCTCGGGCCGCATTGCTCGTTGCCGATGGCATCGAAAGCTCCATCCTTGAATTTCGAGATGACATCGCGCACGGTACCCGATGCTCCGGTTCCAACCTTCACCCCGGCTCCTTCAATGACCGCAAACGCCTTGGGCCCCATCGACCCCGTCAGGATCCATTCGGCCCCCGCATCGACGATATTCTGCGCGGCCTGCACTCCCGCGCCGGCCGATGCCTCGGCATTCGCGCTGTTGTCGATGACCACGAATGATTCGTCGTCGAGATTCACTACGATGAAATTAGCCGCCCTTCCGAAACGCTCATCTACAGCGCTTTCCAGCGTATTGCCTGTTGTAGTAATCGCAACTTTCACTTTGTGCTCCTTTATGGCCTTACGAAATAAAGTCAGCCAATCCAATAATACATTCTAATCGGATTCCAGTTCACCGATACGTTTGTTGATATCTTCGAGGGTCCTGGAAATCTGGCGCGATTGAGCGCGCAGCACCTCGAGTTCGTCCTGTCCCGAGGGTTCCGCCGCTTGGAAACCGGCCTGGAAATCGGGCGACCTGCCCCACGCCTGCATCCCCTGTGCCGCTCTCACGTAGCCGGGCAAGCCCGTGGCATGATACCAGTTACGCCATCCACGGCCTCCTCTTCCTCGTCCGAATGCGCGGCCGCCGAAAGAACCGCCGCCGATCCGCATTCGATTCGTATAGCCGGGCATTCTAATTCCCGCGCAATCTCCCGCGCCCCTTCCTGTCATGGGCCCCATCCCGCTCGGACCTGTCCTATCGCCTCCTGGCATGGTCATTCACCTCCGGTTAAACATGAAACACCTATGGCTTCCGCTTCCCGCCGCCCCCGGTACCTCGACCCTGTCCTTTTCCACGACCACCCGCGGTCCCCTTCTTATTACCTTTTCCGCACGGACCCATGCCCCTTCCCGTACCGGTTCCCTTGCCTTCGGGGCCGGTTCCATCTCGTTTTGGCATAATGTACTCCTTTGATAGCCGAAGCTACCGGTTACGGCACAGCTTCAATTGAATTAGGGAATCATCATCAACGCGAGCTCATTCGATTAATACAATAATGAGTCTCAATCTCAATTATACACATTCCCCGCGAAATATCAAGTTAATTCGGGGCCTGTCCCTCTACGGGGCCTGGCCCTAAATGGTTTTATATGCAATAAGTTGATAATGGGGGGTTCAAAAGAACGACAAAAGACGGCGGGGGCCGTCTTGAAAGAAGCTGAAGGCTGTTACATCACCGGGTCAGACCGTACCCTCGATCAGCTCAAGGTACTGGAGATAGATGCGCACGCGCTCGGACGTCGCGCCGCCGGTATCCCGGTACTGCCGTATCTTCTCCATGATATAAGCCTTCGCCTCGCCGAACCTCTGCCCGCGTATCATCGGCTCGAGCGCGAAATCCCTCTCGCTGACAGGCACTCCCGGCAGTATGCTTCCGGGCCTGCGGGCGCGGATGGCATCGAGCCGGAGCTTCCGACAGCGCAACTTGCTTCTCGCCCCCGGGTTAACCAGGAGCTGCTTCCATTCCCTCATCGAGCGCGGTACATAGAGTACTCGAAGAACCACATAACCCACGACCAGAATCACTACCGGCGCAGCCCAAACGAGGAGGTGCAGAGTGTTCGACATCGCCAACGCATTATGTGCCATCATAATTCCTCCTCCGCAATTTCTGTTAAGAGTTTCCGGCCCCATAAAAGAGTCGCTCTCACTTATATAGACAATCTTGAGCGAAAAAGGTTGGGTTCTCGCCGCACTCAAGGAAAATTAATGCGAATCCTTGCGGCGAGCACGCCCGCCTTCGGGATTCGACGGTGCCTCGCCCCGGCCAATGCATAAGCCGCATTCAGCCTTATTTCCGGGGGCTGAAAATTTGCAAATGCGCCAAGCCGGGGTTATAATCGCCTTCCTATATTGCGAAGAAAACGGCGGCGCCAGCCGTCAGTTTTTGCTACCCGCAATTGGAGGCGATCAACTTGGCGAGGTGCAAGAAAATGCCCGAAAGAAAAGTTACCGCGGCCGAGCTCATCAAGAGCGCCGAACAGCCCGGAAAGGACGCCATGGTAATGCACCCCTTCTATCACGGTAAGATAGAAGTGATGCCGAAGAGCTGCATCAGGGATTACAACGATTTCGCTATCTGGTATACCCCCGGCGTAGCCCAGCCCTGCCTGGATATCAAGAAGGACCCGGAGAAAGTCTTTATTCACACCAACAAGGCGAACTTCGTCGCCATCATCACCGACGGCACGCGTATTCTCGGTCTCGGCGATATCGGCCCCGAAGCCGGTCTGCCGGTGATGGAAGGCAAAGCGCTGCTGTTCAAGTACCTCGGCGGCGTCGATGCATTCCCCATCGGCGTCGACACGAAGGACCCGGACGAGATAATCGATTTCGTGCTGAAAATACAGCCCACATTCGGCGGTATCAACCTCGAAGACATATCCAACCCAAAATGCTTCTACATCCTCGACACTCTGCGCAAGAAAGCACGCATACCGGTATGGCATGACGACCAGCAGGGCACCGCGGCCGTGACGCTCGCGGGACTCATCAACGCGCTTAAGATCGTCGGCAAGAGAATCCAGGATGTGAGAATCACCGTCGTGGGAGCCGGCGCGTCAAACATCGCTATCACGCGCCTGCTCATCACATTCGGCGCCGACCCGAAGAAGATCATCATGTGCGACAGCAAGGGAACACTTCATAAAAATCGCACCGACCTCAAGGAACGCTTTAAAGAGAAATGGCATTTCGCACAGACGACCAACGGAAAGCAGATCGTCGGCGATATCCCGGACGCGATGAAGGGCGCCGATGTTCTCATCGCCCTGAGCCACTCCGGGCCCGATGTCATCAAGAAAGATTGGGTAGCAACCATGAAAAAGGATGCCATCGTATTCGTCTGCGCCAACCCGGTGCCTGAAATCTGGCCGTGGGAAGCCAGGGAGGCCGGAGCGAGGATCGTCGCCACCGGACGTTCGGACTTTCCCAACCAGGTTAACAATTCACTCGGATTCCCGGGAATCTTCCGCGGTACCCTCGACGTCATGGCCACCACCATCACCGATGAAATGTGCATCGCCGCATCGACCGAGCTCGCTAAAACCGCGGAGGACAAGGGCCTCGGTGAAGAGCACATCATTCCAACCATGGATGAGTGGGAAGTCTTCCCGCGCGTAGCGGTCGCCGTCGGACAGATGGCCATCAAGCAGAACGTCGCGCGTGTCAAGTTCACCCCGGAGGAAGCATATAAGCGAGCGGAGGAAGTCATCCGGAACGCCAGGATGAAATTCGAGGACCTCGCGGGGCATCACCTGATACCGAACCCGCCCGACAGTATCTTCACCGACGAGGAAGAAAGAACGGTGACGGCGGTAATTAAAAAAGCGGTGAAAAAACGCGGTTCACGAAAAGCCAGCGTGCTGAAGAAGCCCGCGAGCGCGGCGCGCGCAAGGAAAGCCGCCGTCAAGCCGCAGGCCAAGAAGTCGGCACCGGCCAAGAAATCCGCCGCAGCGAAGAAGACCAAACGGGCTAAGAAGTAATCGCGTTTTTACTTGTGTATAAAAACCAACCCGCCTTCCAATGGCGGGTTTTTTTGACATGGAATATCCCTGCCGCTATCTCTTTCACTCTCCAATAAAACAACCACGGGTGGCTTGATAAATACAACTACGTGCGGTTTGACAGAAATAACTACGGATGGCTTGATGAATACAACACCGGGTGGTTTGATAGAAATAACTACGGGTGCCACGCCCACTTGCCGTCTTCGGCAATGGGCGTGCCTCTACTCAGTTTCCACACGGCAGGACACGCCCATCCTCACGGACTCGGACTGGGCGTGGCACCCGGAGGGCGGCTTAATAAAAGCAACGCCGGGTGGCACCCCTTTACCGCGCTTACGGTATGCACCTGAAGCCTCAACAATGGAAATCGCGCGGGAAAGGGGTGGCCGTCAAACCTTGCTAAACCGTCGCTGCAAAATTATCCCCGCCATGATGAAAACCAGCCCCACCAACGTCGAGAGCATTATCCTTTCCTTCACCACAACCGACAACACCACCAGCGACAGAAACGGCGCGGCATATATCAGGTTGCTGACCTCGGCGGTCGTACGCGACAACTTCAGCGCCTTCAACCATACCGCGAACGTCACACCCATCTCGAATATCCCCACATAAACCGCACCGAGCAAGCCGCCTGCATTCGGTGCGGAAAGCGTGCCGAGGATTATCATGGTTATAAATATGTACAGCGTGCCGAACAAAAAATTCAGCCACAATCGGACGATGGCATCGAGTTCATCCCTCACGTTGAATATCCAGTAAATCGCCCATATCACCGCGCTACCCAGCGCAAGCGCCGCCCCGCCCCCGCTGGTGAAGCGGAACCCGAGCACGTCGCCGCGCGTCGCGATGATGAACACCCCCGCGAAGCTTATCACTATCGCCCCGATGCTCTTCCACCCGATGCGCTGCCGCAGCAGCGGCGCCGACAACACAGCAAGCCATATCGGCCACGTGTAATTCATCGTCACCGCTTCCTGACCGGTGAGAAGCGAATACGCCGCGAACAGTACGATGTAATACAAAAACGGATTGAGCATCCCAAGCCATGCCGAACGCGCGATATCCCTCCTCGACACCCGGGCAATCATCCCCGCTTTTCCCTGTATCGCTATTATGATGAAAAGCACGATGAACGACGTCGCCGACGAATAGAGCACCAGCCCCATGTAGTCGATGTGTTTAAGCGTAAGTTTGAATGCCGATGCCACCGTCGACCAGAAAATCACCGCGAGGATTGCATATATGTATGCGAGCTTCTGCCCTGTCATAATTTTTCGCATGTGAATCCACTCATATACTACCTACCCATGTAGGGGCGAACCTCGTGTTCGCCCATCGCGCTCCGGGTGCCACGCCCACTCCGAGTCCGCGAGGATGGGCGTGCCCCGATCCACCTTCTGAAAAACAACACCCACCCATCCTCGATCCGGGTGGCACCAATCCACACACGCCTCCGGGTGGCACCCCTTTACCGCGCTTACTGCATGCTCTCGACGCTCATACAAATCCCATCGCGCTCCGGGTGCCACGCCCAATCCGAGTCCGCGAGGATGGGCGTGCCCCGATCCACCTTCTGAAAAACAACACCCACCCATCCTCGATCCGGGTGGCACCAATCCACACACGCCTCCGGGTGGCACCCCTTTACCGCGCTTACTGCATGCTCTCGACGCTCATACAAATCCCATCGCGCGGGAAAGGGGTGGTCTGCCTATACCCTTCACAGCACCGTCAACACCGCCACGAGGCACAGCAGCCCGGTCGCGGGAAGAAAAAAATCCAGCTTCGGATATAAAATCCTCCTCGACACCATCACCCCCGTGCACACCACCGCCGCGGCGAGCGCGATGATTCCCATCACAGTCCCGGCGACCGACGCGCTCTGCGGATCCGGCAGATGCGCCGCGATGCCCCCGGCGACCAGCGCGAGCACACTCCAGATGCATCCGAGCGCGAAACGCCGGTATATCAGCGTCTCGAACCACGCCGCCCACGCGATGCACGCCGTAAGCGCGACCGCCGATGTCACCACGAAGAGCGCGTTCGCACCCATCCCCGGCATCTTCGGCGACGCCGACAGCAGCGCGAGGAACAGCGCGGCGGCGAGTCCCACCGCCTTGGGGACGATGACATGCGCGTCGACGATAGATACGCTTCGCTCCTCGTCGCGCAGGAGCTTCGATGCCTCATCTTCGGCAAGCCCGTCTTTATGCGTCGGAGCCATGCACTAAAGATAATCCATCCATCGCCGCGCGGCAATGGGATTTGCTGTTTCAGCACGGGATTCAAGCCTGCGTATCCGGCTTTTAAAGCCTGTCTTTAATATACATTAGCTCCTATTAATCATCCGAAACATACTTATGCTGATACTACATTACAGGCCGGGGAGCCTGTATACGCGCCCGTCCCTGATACGCGTCGATGCAATTGCATATTATCAACTCGGGCAAAGGTGGACATCGTGCGCAAGTTCAAACTATGGTATATCGGAAGTGATATCGGGGTGCTGTCGCGCCTCGAATCGATGCCCCTCGACTGCGGCTTCACATATCGGAATTTCGCCGATCCCGAAGCCGCCATCGGACGCGCGTCGGAATCGCAGCCCGATGCGATTCTCTTCGGCCTCGGACTCGAACGCGGCATCGAATTCATCAACGACGGCATCATGCGCGCGGCGCTGCAAAAATGCTCCATCGTCACCGTATTCCTCGCGCGCAATCCCGCCGCCGAATCCCCCGCCGCCCTCGAAGCCGGCTACGACCTCGCCTGGGAGACGCTTCCCCCCGACATGACGATCCTCTGCGCGGCCGTCAGGCGCGAGATGTCCAAGAAAAACGGCGCGGGATACCCTGAGTGCGATATCGCCGTCTGCAGGGGCATGTACAATGAAACCGTCGCTGCACTCGCCGAAGGCGCGGTGGAACTTCTCAAGCTCAAGGAAGGCCTCGAAACGCAGAACACCGAGCTACGCCTCGTACGCGATGAGCTCGAGCAGTTCGTGCATACGATAAGCCACGACCTGAAAGAGCCGCTCATGTCGGTGCGGACATACAGCCGCATGCTCGCCGAGGGGAACAGCGGCCTCAGCGCGGAACAGTCCGACCATATAAGGCACATCACCGAATCGGTCGAGCTGATGAAACGCCAGATTGATTCGCTGCTCGCGTTTTCGCGCGCGGGACGAGTCAATCACGACGCGCGGGTCGACAACATCGGCGGGATGATAGACGATATTTTCCGCGAGCGGGGGTTCGACCGTCGCTCTGATGTTTCCATCATCGTCAGGGAAGAGCTTCCGTCGGTGAAAGCGGCATCGCAGCAGGTGAAGCAGATATTCAGCAACCTCATTTCGAATGGAATAAAGCATAACAAAAGCGAGCGGAAGGAGATCGTCGTCGCCTTCGAGCATTCCATCCCGGCGGAGCTTTCCTCGATATTCGCGGATGGCATTATTCCGCTGGGCTATGGGCTTTTCTCGGTATCGGACAACGGCACCGGGATCCCCGGCGGTGACCGGGACTTGCCGTTCGAGCTTTTCCGCAGGATGGAGAATGCCGCGAATACCGAGGGTTACGGCGCCGGGCTTGCGATTGTCAAACGCGCGGTGACGTCACTCGGCGGGGCGATCGACTATGTCACGGAACAGGGAAAGGGTACGACGATGTACTTCACGCTCCCGGTGGCGTTCACGGGCGATATAAGCATCTCGCCGGTCAAATCGCGCGCGGAATCCCGCAGCGTATCCCAACTCAAAGCAGCCCTGCTGAGTTAAAATTTTTTAATGGGGACGGGCCTGATACGGGGCCTGTCCCTATAAAGGGCCTGTCCCTATTACAAACTTCTACCGAACGGATTGTGGTATAAGATGGTACAATCCAATAGAGCGGCGATTTTTCAAGTAATAAAAAGCCCGGGATTGGGTGTCCCGGGCGTGTCATATAATCGAATACGGCGTGTTTCAGACTTCTACGTAGACCATCACGGGCTGGACTCCAATAGGAGCCCAAAGCTGTGAGGGCGTAGGCGGCGGCCAGTAATCTGGACTCTGTGACCAAGAATAAAACATGGCAACATGCCATCCTGAAACCAGGCCGTTCCCAATAACTGCCACCGAACGCAACTTTAAATAAAACTCCGTAGTCTCCTCGTCAATATGTTTAATGTAAGGCGATGGGGTGCCGTCCTGTGAATCAACGAAGAGGATATGCTCAAGATTCGGGTCAAACTCGGGCGAGGATGATAACGTAGGGACTATTATTGCGCCGACGCGAGGCAATGTACCGGGCCGATGCTTGATAGTCGCTTTAAATACCACTTCCATGTATGAATTGAAATCTATCGGTTGCAATTGCTCTAGAATAATCTGGTAAGGGTCCGCGCAGTTGGCTTCCAAAGGAAAATCGAGCGCTGGATCGGTCACTGGCGTATTCAAAGGCGGTGCCCAGCAGGCGGAAACGACATATCCGAATTCAAACTCCGACGCACCTTCCGGCGGTTTGATATGAAGTGTACGTGTAATAAAATCGTGGGTTTTAAACATCCTTCGGTGACTGCAGTCGGAGAACAGAATGTACGGATTAACCGTGCAATCCGGCTCGTCATATGAATGTTTACCCGGATGGTAATTGAAGATGCCGGGATTGTCTTCAAATATGAGCGTTGGATTGAGATAAAAAGTGTAGCCATCAGCGTTGA
>CAZSPL010000124.1:0-11542 GCA_964608735.1 uncultured Planctomycetota bacterium
TACCAGTTCTACGGGCGTCCGGGGGACGTGAACAACATCTCCAGCGGATTCAGCCCGTGGGTCGAAGGCAACACCATCGTGATTCATTTCCATTCGGACGGCAGCGGCAATTCATTCTCCGCCGAAGCATACAAGGGCTACAAGGTCGGGCGCGTTGAAGCACGTAAGCCGCCTGTTTTTTGATATAGTGACGGTTGGATAACGAAAGACGTATGTATTCGATACTGAGAAAATATGCAAGCATGAGAGGCCAGCGAGGATTCACCCTCCTCGAAGCGATGATGGCCGCGGGCATGTCCGCCGCTATCCTGGTCATCCTCTACGTGGCGATAGGCGAAGGCACCGACATCTCGCGCGACGTCACGAAGCAGCAGGATGCGATCCGCTCGGTGAACAATACGCTGCTGAAATTCAGCCAGGATGTGCGTTCGGCGGTTTATTTCTACGCGGGCGTCACCACCGGCGAGGACGACGAGCAGATTCTCGATGACACCCCGCTGCCGAGGGAGATCACGTTCGCCGTGGGGAATTCGCTCGGGGATTATTCGTGGATCAAGTATGAACTCGTGACCGGCATTCTCACCGGGGATACATACCTCGTGAGGCTCAGCGACCTCGAAGACCCGACCAAGCTGAATCTGTCCTATATCGCGCAGGATGTCGCCGATCTCGAATTTCGCTGCTACGACAAAGACATGGCCGAAACCGACCGCCTGACGGAAACAGTCGCGATAGAAATGGTGATAGTTATCGATTCCGGCGTCGCGACCCGCGAAGAGAAGATCTTCTGCAGGCTGAGAAATGAAAACCTCGGGCTGCGAGTGCCGCCCTGGAATTTTGAAGAGGAGAGAGACGCCCAGATAATCAAGTAAGATGCTTATGACGGGAGCACGAAAGAAATATTTCACCAAAATCGCGGAGCGTATCGGCGGTTATACCGTAATCGAACTGATGGCCGTAAGCGCGATCATGCTTATCGTAACCGTCATGGCTATCGGTTCCATCTCGAACATCAGGCGGTACAGCATCGAGGAGCGCGCGGTACACAAGCTCAGACAGCTCGCCGACGTCGAGGAGCGATACCGCAACTGGGGCGACCTTTCCGTGAATGAGTTCGGCACCTATGCCACTTTCGATGAGCTCGCTCTCGCCGAACTGATACCCACGGATTTTGTCGAGGATGACGTCAGGGCGCGTACGGTGAGCGCGTTCATACCTTATTACCGCATCGACATCGCGCTTTCGCCGAACGATATGAATGACGAGCCCGATGCGAATAATTATTATGTGAGGCTGGTGCCGATACCGACGCGGTGGAATTTGAGAACTTTTCATATGATCGAGGACGGTGAAATCTGGCATTCGTACGGCTTGTACTATTACGAGCGATAAGCGGCGCGCCGAGATGGACGCGCCCGGCATCCGGAGAGCTTGATATGCGATCCATACTGGAAAGAAAAATATTCAGTTTCAAGGAAAATTCCGGCTACACGCTGCTCGAAATGCTCGTGGTAGCCGGGATAATAGTAATCCTCGCCGGTATCGGCACAACGTCGTTTCTGGAAGCCCACAGGCGCGCCAAGGAACACCTGTGCGCCGCGCGATTGCAGCAGCTGGCGACTTACGAAAAATTCTATTACCGGGAATTCGGCACCTTTGCTTACTACACCGACCTGCAGACACAGGGATATATCGACCCGAAAACCGTCGAAGATGATAATGCAACCCACACCAACGGCTCCCCGTTCATACCCGATTACCAGATCGAATTCGATATCCGCGGCGACGGCACGTATATGATCACCGCGGAGAGCATCCTCACCGACGCCGACCAGTTCTCGCCCCGCTGGCGGCTTGCGGGCGGCATATGGGATGTCCGCCCGATGTATGTCGACGACAGGGGCACCGTGCGCTGGACCGAAAGCGATATACCGATTTACAGGTAATCCGCCATGCGATGCGGATGCCGGTTTTGAAGCGGAGAAGCGTTATAAAGAAGTTGAGGCAAATATTTGCGGAACGCGGTTTCACGATGATCGAGGTTCTCACCGTGACGTTCATCGTCGCTATCCTCGCCACCATGCTCGTGGCGGGTTCGACCACCGTGGTACGACGCAAGGCGCTTGAAGGCAAGGCGATACTCAACCTGCAGCGGCTTGCCACCGCGGAGAAAAGATACTTCAGCGAGTTCGGTACGTTCGGCTATTACAGCGAGCTGGTCACCCAGGGATACATACCCCAGGGATACTCGACCCGGTTCTTCTATAACCCGCTGCGATGGGGCGAATCGGTGCTGCCGTTCATTGATAAATATTCGCTGAGCTTTTTCATACCGAGCACACCGGCATCGGTCTTCTTCAAGATAGACGCGATTCCCGAGAGAAGCGGGTTGAATTTGAGGACGTTCAACATCAACCTGTTCCTCGACGGTCCCGCCCCCGACAGGATTTTCCAGGTTCCGCCGGTCAGGGAAGGGTTGAGTGAATTCGGGGAACCGGTTAAAGAATATTAGTTTGCAAGCGAGGCTGAGCCCATGCGGATGCGGCCGGAAAATGAAAAGAAACGAAGCAGAGCCGGATATACTATGATTGAAATCATGGTTGTCGTCGGCGTGCTCATGATCATCATCACAATGGCGATTCCGACCATTGGAAGAACCAAGCGCCACGCTTATGAATCAGCGGCCCTCGAGGGGCTCCGTTCGATTTTCGAAGCCGAGGAGCTCTACTATGATGTCTCCGGCTACTACACGGGCGGCGGAAACCAGTTCCAGGACCTGAGGATGGTTGACGCAATCAACTCGGGAGCCTACGGCGCAAGCGCCGGGCAGGGTGTGTTCATCAAGGGTTATTCGCTCCAGTTCGGGAGCATCGGCGAACATGCCCAGAATTATTCCGTCATCGCGGTACCCATCATACGCGGGATGGACCTTAGAACTTTCTTTATGGAGAACGACGGCATAGTGCGTGATGAATTCGGGGAACCGGTGTAGAACCGCTCCCCGCGGGACATAGAGACTATGATGCGTGAACGGATGAAACGAAAAATACCGATGAAACGGACCGGGCGCGGGATGCGCCGCGCAACAGGCTTCTCGATGATCGAGATCCTCGTCGTCGTGGGCATCATCGCGATTATCGTCACCTTCGCCATTCCGTCTACGAAGATGGCGATTCGCTCCGCGAAGGAATCCGCATGCGTGAAGGGACTGAAATCGCTCTACGAATCCATGCGCCTGTACGAGTTCGACAACGGCTACGGCGTCGTCAAGACATCGTCCCCCTCATCGCAGTTCATCGAGGACCTCGTGCCTTACATGCCCGACAGCTTCGAGCCACGGCACTCTACCAATGTGATGATCAAAGGCTACCGGCTCTTCGGATGGGTTCCGGAGAACTCGTCGAACCCGACATGGCCCGGGGTCGGACCGTCAGGCTCGGCAGGACCGGTCAACTATGACAAGGTCGGCTCGCGCAACTGGCGCGTCATCGCGCTGCCGATAGAGCCGTATTCCGGGCTGAGCACCTTTTATCTCGATCCTGACGGGAACGTGTCCCGCGAGCTTGACGGCAATCCCGTCTGACGCCGGGCGTGTCCCTGGTGCATATGCTGTATGTCGCCTGGCAAGTGCAAAGGAGAAATAAATGAGACGCCTGAAAGAGAAAATGGCAAAACTGGTTAAGAAGCTGCGAGGTTTCACGCTGCTTGAGATCCTCCTCGTCGTGACCATCCTGACGATCATCGTCGCGATGGCCATCCCGACATTGCGGACATCCAAGCGAAGCGCCTACGAAGCCGGTGCGTCCAAGGCGCTGAGAACGCTCAGCGAAGCCGAGATGGCATACCAGAACCTTTACGGCCACTACACGAGTTTCGAAGGTCTGAGGCAGCTCAACTTCATCGACCCGGGATGGCGGAAATATAACTCCGGGGGAGACCTCAGGCGCATGGCCAAGCACTACAGCATCGACTACCACGTCCGCAACACTTACAAGTGGTTTACGTTCGGGTATGAATATATAGCGTTTCCCGATTCAAACATGCCTTTCGATGTTTATTACATCAACGAATCGGGCGTGATACAGGTCATCCGCGGCGGCGCCTTACAGCCGAGGTAGCCCCCGGCGTACGGGCCTGTCGGGTTGTGTCCATTTTTTCGGGGGGGATCGGGCTGAAATGTTTCTCACCGCCGGGTGAACGGCGAGAGGTAAGAATGTGATGAAAGCGGAAGAGACAGTGAAGAAAAAGGATAAAAAGAAACGCCGCGATGCCGGCTTCACGCTCGTGGAGATACTCACGGTCGCGCTCATCATCGCCATCATCGCGAGTTTCGCGTTTCCTTCCTACAGGAAATCCCGCCAGCGGGCTCTCGAAACCCAGGGCATCCACGGCATGAAAGCCCTCGGCCAGGCGATGGAGGAGTATTACAACATCAACGGCACCTATGCTTTCTCCTTCAACGCGCTGAAATCGGCAGGATTTATCGATTCGAGATATGCCAAGTCCGACGCGTACCACGGGCTGCACGGAAGCCTCAGGCCGTTCATCAAGGGATTCACCGTATTCTGGGAGACCTGGCCCAGCGGCAATCGTTATTCCGTGCGCGCACGCGCGCTATATAACCATAACATTCTCGCCAATGATTTTATCGAGCTGCGCGTTACCGACGGCGGTAACGTTGAGATAAAGCGCTACGCCGAAGGCGGCACCTGGCGCCCGACATAGCGGATACGGCCCTCGGGGCCGCGGAATTTAGTCTGAATAAAACCGGAGACGATAGCGATGGAAAATGATCGCCGGGACCGAAAAGCGATGGAACGTCTGAAAAGCGCATGGCGCCGATTCAGAAACAGGATCAAGGGATTCACCCTCATCGAGATGATCCTGGTCGCGACACTTATCGTGATACTCTCGACGCTCGCGATAGCATCGATGCGCGCGGCCCGTAACAAGGGCTTCGAAACAGGAGCCGCGACAGGCCTGAAGGCGCTTGCTTCGGCGCAGGAGATGTACCTCGTCGACAACGGCTACTATGCCGGCGGGTTCAGCGTGCTCGCGACGACTTACCTGCCCCGGCCCTATCCGCGCGACGGCGGCTCATCGATATTCATCAAGCAATATTCCGTCGTATGGATGGGTCCCAATATCGGGTTCGTCAACGCCGTCAGCTACGGCGGAGCCTATCTGATAAACCGCTATTCGCTGAACACCTACACCATTTTCGCGCTACCCGTCGACCCGGACCTGAAGACGTTCATGATAACCGATTCCGGATGCGTGCAGGTTTTGAAGAGCGCTGAGTTTGTCCCCTATTAAACGGGGATTGGAGGCGGCGGGTGCCATGGGCTGGTTTATGAAAATGAGATACTTGAATGAGATAAAGCGAAAGAACAAGTCGGGATTCACCCTTATCGAGATGCTCACCGTATGCGCGATCATCGGCATACTCGCCACGATCGCCATCGCCAGCATGCGCGGCGGCAAGGGTGTGGCCTATGAGACCATGGCCATCGGCGCGCTGAAACATGTTGCCGAAAATGAATATCTCTTCTTTAACAGGCACAATGCATACACCGACTGGTGGGGACTCATCATCGAGGGCGACCTCCTCGACCCGGGATATTCATCCCACGACAACCTCAGCGACCCGCTGGATACGCCTATCGCCATGATGTACTCGCTGCAGTTCCATGTTTATGCCACCACGTTCAGTGTTTATGCTTTCCCGGTGGACACCGACACGTGGGACCTGAGAACATTCGCCGTCGATTCCGACGGGAGCATCGTCGACAGCATCCACAATCCCGATTATTTCCTCAGGCTCCCCTGACGGTACCGGGCTGCGATGCTTCTCGACGGCCGGTTGAAATATAAAAGCGTACGCGAAGTTGTTTGATGATTTGAGTTTATTGAGTTAAAGGTTTTACTTTATGGAGATAATGACCATGATTGAGTCTGAATCCCCGAAATTCTGGCGCCTGCGACGCGCCGACAATCAGAAGGGCTTCACCCTGCTCGAGGTGCTGGTGGTGTCATCCATCATCGGTATCCTCGCGGCTATCGCGATCCCGTCACTCGCCGGTTCGCGCAAGAGCGCATACCAGTCGGCCTGTGTCAAAGCACTGAGGAGCATCACCGACGCGGAAGAGATGTACTTCCGCGACCACATGCAGTACACGGATTGGTGGCCCTCGCTTGACAACTACCTTCCAAACGCCTATTCGAGCTGGCATGGGAAGTATTACTTCGTCGACAACTACTCACTTAACTTCCACGCCAGTTCAACCTATCAGCGGTATACCTGCTATGCATACCCTTGGGACAAGTCTCTCAGGCTGAGCACGTTCATCATCACGGACGAAGGTATACCGATGACCGACAGGTGGGATCCGGCATAGTGCACGGTTGGAGGCGGTCCGAGGATTGAAGAAGCCCCTGAGATATTTCCTTAAAGAAGGCGGGTACAACCTCCCCGAGGTGCTTGTCGTCGCCGCGATTATAGGCATCCTCGCCACCATCCCCATCGCCAGCTTGAGGCGAGCGAGGGAGAAGACAAACGAGGTGCAGGCGATTGCCTCGCTCAACGTTATGGCGGTTGCCTATGAGAGCTATAACAATGAAACAAGGCCGCACCGTTATCCGCACTACCTCCAGAACGGGGTCCTCTACAAGGACCTCATCGATTATCACAACGCCGAGGAAATATGGCGTGACCTGATTCGCAAGGGCTATGTCCCCAAGCGCTACAGCGGACATCCGCTCTCAGAGCCCGACCTGCTCGCGCCCGGATTCAGGCTCTCGATCCTGCCGTTCAGCGTGACCCCGAGTTACTCCTCGTCGCCGCGTTTCAACTATGCCATCGCTCTTGTCCCCCACGAAATGAGCGACCAGCCAAGGGCGATAGCGATATTCCAGGGTTACAATGACGGATGGTTCCGCGTGTCCGCGAGGGCCAGGAAGATCCCCGGAACCGGTAATTACAACGGCGCGAGGTTCTATACGTGGATGGATTTCTGATGAGCGTGCGAACTTCCGGCTCAGCCGGTGTACAACTTTTTGGAAAATAATTGCAGCTTTATAAAGATATTAAATATGATTAACTACAAGCGGATATGGTGTTTTTCGAGGGAATTCCGGCTTTACGATGAGCGGGGCTTCACTCTTTTAGAGCTTTTTGCGGTCACGACCATCATAGGAATACTCGCGGCGATGAGCACCATCCTGGTTATCAGGGCGAAAGTCCAGGCACGCGAAACAGCCGCCCTTGGAACTCTCAGCATGATGACCACCGCTTACCAGGAGTACCAGTTCCGGCACGGGGCATATCCCCAGTGGGGCCCCGGGCAGGCATTCGAGGACCCGAAGCAGTTGATTGATTCGCTGTTCGCCCAGAGATACCTGCCGTCGGCGTATAAGAATTATGAGTATGATGAAGCGAGTGGGAGATTTGCTGGATTCGCGGAAAGCTACCTTCTCCGCATCCTGCCATATGACCCGGACGATCCCGATGCGGCGCCGCCGGGAAGTTTCTTCATCATCCTCGAACCGTACGACTATCAGCGGCGGTACCTGGCGTCGATGTTCAACCCGACCGAAGGTCTTGTCACCGTGAAAGCCCGGAAGGGCGACCGTGACGGGAACATGGATAAGTACAGGCTTTTTACGTTTGCTGACTGAATGCGTTTGACGATTGGGGGAGTCGATATCGATGGTTGATTTTCTTCTTCCTTGAGGAGGGTCGTAGAGGGGGGCATTGCATGCACTTTGAGAACCGGCGAAAATGCGAAAACCATTCCGCGGCGGCTCCGCGGCTTGTGAAGATTCGACCCGGAAGTGTGCAGTATATAATAAGTTAATGATATAGGATTCTCTTGACATCGAAATTCATTTGTACTAAGATTTGACAAATTCGGATGGGCTCGGCGCCCTGTAAGTAATGTAAATATTGAGTTTTGGCCAACCGGGGGGATGGCCGACCGGTGAAGACAAGGCAAGGAGCAAAATGCGGCCGCCGCCGGTGTTTTTTCATTTTTGGCGGCTAATTTGTTTGATAGCGTTGTATTTGTATTTATAACATTGGCTTTAGGAGAGGGAACCGGTGCCACCTCCACCGATCCTGCAGACATCACCGAGACGGGTCTTGGGAATCCATCTCGGACCGGCTCAGATGAAGGTTGCCGAGATAGAACGTTCCAAATCAGGACCGGTCCTTCTAAACCTCATCTGGGAGGAAACCCCAACCGAAGCATTCGTGGGCAACCGCATCGAGAACCCCGCGGCCCTTTCGCACGCGCTTGCCCGGATGCTGCAGTCCCACAAGGTCAGAACAAAAACAGCCCTTGCAACCATTGACGGGAACGAAGTCATCGCGAGAACCATCGTTATCCCGATGATGCCCATCAAGGAAATGCGTAAATCGATACTCTTTGAAGCCGAAGCGGCGTTGCCGTCACAGGAAGGCAACACCATGCTCGACTACCAGGTTTTACGCGTGTACAAGAGCGAGGAAGACGGAAGCGAGGGAGCTGAAGTGCTTATCCTTTCGGCACCGCGGCCTCCACTGGGCATGCTTACCGAAACCATGCTGCAAGCGGGACTGAAGCCCATCGCCATTGACCTCACCCCCGTTGCCGCGCAAAGGGCGGAACAACGTACCGGACAGGTGAGGGAGCGCGGCGGCGACTATATCCTCATCACCATCAACGACCGATGCACCGACCTGTCCATCGTGCATGAAGGCCACCTCAGGCTGATACGTTCGCTGCCCATCGGCTCGATAAACTTATGCGATGCCATCGGCGAGCGCCACCTGTTTGACACCATCGTGTCGGTGGAATACGAGGAAGGGCTCCCCGGAACTCCGCCGCCCGTACCGGGAACGCCGATGCCGGGCACGCCGCCGCCGGAAGACCTCGAAGTATCTTATTCGCAGGTCGAAGGCAGCGCCGCGACGACAAAATTCGGCGAAGACCCCTTCTCATCGTTCGGCACCGAGGCGAGCACTTTCAAGCCGCCCACGCAGGAAACCGATGAGCTCGGGAAGTTGCATCCACTCATCACGGAACTCGTCGATGAAACGCTCAACACCATCAGGTTCGGGCAGTCGTTCGGACGTGAAAAAGCGGAAATTGATTTTGCCGTCGTCGACGGCTATTTCCCATACGGCGACAGGTTCGTCCGCGCTATGGCCGATAAGCTCGGGCTGCCGGTGTTGAAAGGCATGCCGCTCGAAGGCATCCACGTTTCCAACCCCGAAATAAAAACCGACCTGCTCGACAGGTTCTCATCCGATTTCTCCACGGCGGTCGGACTCGCGCTGAGGGGGGTGGATCTCATTGATTAAAAAGTTCGCGAAACGTGACTTGTTCATCAATCTCCTCCCCCGGGAGTACCTGCCCGAACCGGAGTTCAAACTCTTCTGGGTCATCGCCATCGTGTTTGTCGGATTGCTCGGCTGGTATTTATACAGAGACTACAGCGTCCTTGCCGCCGACCTTGCGGTCAAGCAGGCGCAGAACGCCGAGCTGGAAAAGAAGAACAGCGAAACGATCCCCCAGGTCGTGCCGGTGCCGGTGATCCAGGCGAACTCGCGCTACATCCTGGCCTACCTGTACAACCTTCCCGGGCTTATCAAGCTCGGACCAGACTGGCTGAATATTTATCTTGAGATAGAGAATGTTATCCCCAACGGTCTATGGATCGAATCCATGAATTTCGTGGGGGGCAATGACAAGGGCGCATGGCCGGGGATTTCAATCACCGGGGTCTCCACGGAACCGCAGGCTGTCGACAAGGTGTTGAATTTTGCCGAGGCTCTCGAGAAGTCTCCCCAGTTCATAGGGGTGACGTTGCGCGGATGGCAGTGGGTGGACTTGCCGGATAACAACGGCGGTGTGACGTTCCAGGTCGGCATGGGTATCGAGATGTAATGTTTTTGCTTTTGAACATTCCACAGGGAGTCTGAGAGGAAATTGGTTAAGATAGCAATAAAAATCGGTGTCCTGGTTGTCGTGCTCGTTGTGATGTACCTCGGCTACAATCTCTTCATCAAGAAGTCGATGCAGGAGAAGATCTATGAAGTCGACGGGAATATCGCAGACAACCAGACCATTGATGCAGGTCTTGGCTTGATGATGAGCCACCAGGCAATCTGGAACGATATCTTCGCGGCGCAGCGAAGAGACATGGAATATGTTCGCTCCGTTTTGCCGGAAGCCCCGTTCAATGAAAAAACCTATCTCCTGAGACTGCTCGAAGTTTTTCATAATTCAAACGTCTACTCCAGGGGCGTAAGCATCAGGCCCGTCAAGAAAAGCGCGGCGCAGGCCCAGTACATGCAGTTCTTCTCACTGGACCTCGGCGGACTCGCGGGCTCCATCCCTCAATTCGACAATGCGTTCAGCTTCCTTGAGGAAGAAGTGAACATGGGCGACAAGAAAATGCGCCGCGTCAAGACCCTCGTGCTGCCGGCCGATTATACCCAGGAAGACCTCGAAATGGCCCTGTGGCATTCGTTCCTGTTCAACCAGAAGATGGCCATCAAGCTGCCCGAAGGCGTAAACCTGCTCGCGGGGCTTGAGACACATCGTTTCGACACAACTGTTTCCGGCTCCTACGATGATATTAAGAACTTCATCTGGCGCGCGCAGAATATGAGGCCACATACAGTTATCCTGAACTGGCACCTGTCGCCGAGTGCCGGAACCGGGGTGTCCAGGCTTTACAACGCCTCCCTCTCGTTGATCACGTTTGTCGACACCAATGTTCCGCCGTCGTTCCAGGTTCCGCCGGATGATAAATACAAGGATGCGTATAAATTCTATCCAGATATGCCCTACATCACGCCGTTTGTGGAGATGGCCGGTATTATGTAGGAGATGAGTGCGGGAATGAACAGATACAGATTGATAATATTAATTACAGCAGCCCTCGCGGTTCTCGGATTGATGACGGGCGGATTCACCACATTCGCCCAGTTCAACATGCCGAAGATCCAGGGGGAGATTGCGGAAGATATCCAGGAATCCCAGGGCAAGGAAGCGGCGAAAATCGCCAGTGGATTGGCCCAGCCCGATACGGGAGGCGCCCCGGAGACGGGATCCGCGCCCGTTGTCGCCGATCAGATGTCCGATGACGAGCTTCTCGATGCAATCTCCGCGGTGAACGACTTCAGGGCTTTCGCCGATACCGCGAGCGACATGGTGAGATCATACATCGCCGAAATTAATGTCGATGTGGATGCCGTCGGGGCTATATTTGAGCCGGGCTCCGAGCCCTGGATGAGTGACAAGGCCGAGATGCGCTACAGCCCGTTCGACGCCGAGCTCGCGCCGCCGACGCAGATAAACCTTGAAATCAAGCCGCAGTTGCCCTACCTTCCCCCCCTTGGCCCGGTCAAGGAAGCGGTCGACATCGACCTGCTGCAGCGCGTGGTCTCGCTCAAGATGATCACCAAGCAGGGCGAAGAATTCGTGGCGGTGGCAGAGATCGCCGGCAACTCGATGGTGTTGAATGAAGGCATGCAGATCCCGCTTCCGAAGGA
>CAZSPL010000125.1:0-71 GCA_964608735.1 uncultured Planctomycetota bacterium
GAGCCCCGACCGTACTTGTCCGACGAAGCGTAGCGAAGGCGGAAGGGAGGGGACACCGCACGGAACGCGGA
>CAZSPL010000125.1:171-11462 GCA_964608735.1 uncultured Planctomycetota bacterium
AAGCTTCGTAAGGGTGGCAGTGCGATGAGGCTTGGCAGACGCTTGACCGTGCCACCCGGGTCTATTTTCTTCATGAGAATAAGAACGAGGATTTAATCCCGAGCCCCGACCGTACCTGTCCGACGAAGCGTAGCGAAGGCGGAAGGGAGGGGACACCGCACGGAACGCGGAGTAAGACACGGGCAAGCTTCGTAAGGGTGGCAGTGCGATGAGGCTTGGCAGACGCTTGACCGTGCCACACGGAATCGCATTTCAATTTATGAACAGAACCGCGAGCGTCAGCGAGGGGCCAAAGACACGGGTAAACTCGCGGACTCGTGTACCCGTGGCACCAGGACTTGCGTATCCGTTGGCACCAAGAGTGTACCCGTGGCACCAAGAGCGTATCCGCGGCACCGTGTGTTCTACATGCGGATATAAAAACCCACCCGCTTTGGGTATAACCTTAGCGGATGGGCGGGGTTAAGGAAAGTAAGAAGAAACTGCTTGGTACACTTCTATATACAGGTTACTCTTTGCAACGTTTATTTTTTCAAACCATTTTCCACTTCGCCCGTCGCCCGTATTCCCCGCCATTCTTACCCGAGCCCGAGCCCGTGATTCGTCAGGAAGTCCATCATACCGTTCATCTCGTTCGCGGCGCTTACGGTCTGTTCGAGATTCTTCATCACCGAGTTGTCCAGCTCTCTTTGGGCGGATGCAAGGGCCAGCCTGGGCGTCGCGCCATGGCCGACCACGCGAAGTTCCTTCAGAGAATCTTCCAGCCTCTCGCCGCACATACGGTACACTTCGACGTGCCCGTTCTCGTGTTCGAGAAGCCGCGCTTCCTCGGCGTCGCAGTCGGCCTGGAGTGACGGGTTGGACGGCTTGAAATCCGGGAGGATGATGTGCATCTCGGGCCGGACATCCGCCCGGGCCCCCAGTTCAATCGCCACTTCGCCGTCGGAATCGATGCGTCCGATGAACTGCGCCTGGTAATCGATTTTGTAATTCGCGGTGACATATGCCGCATATCTCTTACCCTCCTTTGGCTCCAGCGGGCCGATGCCGTTTTCGAAGTCGGTCACCCCGCGTTGAAGCTCTTCCAATGTATCCCCATACACCGGGTACCGCTCAAATACGATATCCCAGCCTATGATCTTGCAGGTTTCCTCAGGATGCGAGTCTGTGGTTCCCCCCGGAGCATATCGCCTGGAATCCGGGAAGCTTACAACAATGTTTCCACGGTCCATGTTCCCCCCGGCTTGCAATGTCCGCGCCCCGATACTCGACTCCTGCAGAGGTGAAATCCCGATTACGGATAACAATCCCCGCGGAAGCGGAAGCGTCGTGAAGAAAAAAGCCAGAAGGAACAGGTTGACACTCAATGACAGCAATCCTTGCTTACGCATGGCTGCCACTCTCCTTTCCGGGCGGTTGCAACGTCGTGTGATACGTTGCGCCGAACTCCCGTATCTTTTGCGATAACAGCGGATGGGAGTTGGAAAGGTGCGAGTTACAGCCGGCGAACTACTGCCGCTCAGTACACAGCAATTTACCGTCCATTGCGGGATATAAGGGCTGATGGGGAATCTTTACCGCGAAAACACTCGTAAAAGTGTCAATTTCCGCGATTTTTTTCAGTGGTGAAGGGGATTTGCGCGGTTCGGGCTGTATTAAAAATCAACAGCCAAACCGGGCATTGTTGCATTATGTTACAGGCGAAAGCCGCTATATCAGTTCGTTGATTACGGAAATGATGAACGGCGGAGCTATCCAGTCGAGCTGGGAATATCTCACATTGCCGTCCTTGTCGATGATGACCATCTGGGGGATGAAGTCGAATCCGCCGTTATACACCTTATAAACGTCGAATGTTCCCGCCTCATCCCAGCCCCATTCGGTCGCGTTGAATTCGTGCGTTCCCATCCAGTCGACGGCGGTCTGCTTCAGCTCGTCGCGGTTGAGATGCAACAGCGCGAAATCATCATTTTTAAATTCAGTCCAGACTATTTCATAGTTGGGGAACTCCCCGCCACTCGTCCCTCATCACGCAACCCAGAAATGCACCACCGCCACATCGGCAGGATTGTAATCGGATTTGCTGAATGACGAATCTTCGAGAACGCGCTCGCATACAAAATCAGCCGCGGGCGCCGGGTTGGTGACGAAATATTGCGTCACTCGAATCAGCCCGCCATCGCCGTCCGCAACGCCGCCGTTTCCGTCGCTGACGTGGCAGCCTATCGCGAACTTGCCCACCTCATCGGGCGGGAACCAGTCGGTGGACGGGGCATGCTCGTCGCTGAACTCACCGGCGATGCATGACCACAGGTATTCCAGCTCGTCGTCGTCCTGGTCATCCGCGATGCACGACAGGGCGACATACTCCTCGTCATTCCCTTTCTCGCAGGTCGTCCTGCTCGCGGTTATTTCACTTATCACCGGGTCGTGGTTCATCCCTTCGACCTCGACGCGGCATGAATTCCATCCCTGTTTCGACCCGCTGTCCACGGCGCGGATTGTGATTTCATATTCGCCCGGGGCACAATCGGCGACGATGCCGGTCGCGCCGAATATCGCATCGCCCGCGTAGCCGTCGCCATGAGCGCCGTCGTCATACAGCGGCTCATCCGTCGAACCGCCTATCTGGCTGAAGTCCGCGCTGACGTTGAATGCATCCCCCAGGTGGTCGAATGCGCGCACCGTCAATGTCGACGGCGCGCCGTCGTCGATTATCGAACCCGGGAAAACGACATCCTCGATAACCGGCTCCTTGCAGTTGCCGGGCCACGATGCATCGACGATGTAATCTATCGAATTCCAGTTGCTTCCACCGGGGAAGTGGAACACATATGTCGCGTCGTACGATGCGCCCGGGCCGAACGCGCGGTTCGGCTCATCTTTCGCGAACGCCTCGAACTGGATATCCTGGCTGAGATAATTGGTCATGAAGCCGTCGGGATTTTTCAGATACTTCTCCCCGAGGCCGTACACGAGGCCGCGGACATCATACCCGGTAATCGGCGACGGGTTCTTGAGCAGTATGCCGATGCTCCACTGCTTGAGCGCGGGCTTGTACTGGCTTCCGATTATCTCCACGCAGTCGAAGCATGCGGGGGGAACCACGAACGCGGTAACATCGGCATGGAATTCGCCGCCGCGGTTCGGTGTGATTTCAACGATGCCGGATTGGGTATCGAAAGTGATGCGGTAGACGCCCCATATGATGCGGCCCGCGTCGGAGGCGATTCGCGGGGCATCGATGCCGGGGGGATCCATCGGGCCGTCAGCCGCGGAGGAGCATCCCATGATAAGAATGCCGACGGCAATCAAGGCCGCAAGCGGTAAAGCACTGGTAATTCTCATCGCGCACGTTCCTGTAAAGTACTACAACATCGATTCCCCCATTCAGAGAGGGACAGCGAGTTTTATAATTATACCACTCTTTAGGCCGCAGCAGAACCGTTGACGGGATCGCGGGCTGCCAGCCCGCATGGGTGCTTGAATATTAATTGTTCATGCGGGCTGGCAGCCCGCGATCCCAGGGGGGGGAGGGCGGATGGGACGTCCGGGCTACGGGGGCTTTGTTGTAGTGAGGTCCGAAAACACGAGCAGCATGCCCTTTCCTAAACGGTCAATCTGTAGTATCATCTTTCTACGGGCCAGGGAGGGTTGTCCCGTACGGACATAGAAAGCTGTAGGTTTAATGCAGAACACCGTATTTGTAGCCCTCGATACAGAAACCACAGGACTTCAGCCGGGATTTCACCAGCTCGTGGAAATCGGCGCGATTAAATTCAGGGGGGATGAAGTCCTCGATGAATTCCAGACGCTGATCAACCCGGAGAGGGATATCCCCGAGGAAGTAATCCAGATTCACGGGATACGTTCCGACATGGTCGCGGAATCCCCGCACGCATCGGAAGTCATCCCGGCGCTTATCGAGTTCATCGGCGACGCGCCGCTTTTAGCGCACAACGCGCCGTTCGACGAATCGTTCATCAGCTTCAACCTTCAGAGCATCGGGGCCGAGCAGCCGGAGAACCCGGTTTACGACACGCTGATAATGACGAGGAAACTTTTCCCGGAGCTTCGAAGCCACAGCCTCAGGAACCTTGCCGTGTATCTTGAGATCGAGGATATGCCCGCCCACCGTGCGATCGCCGATGTCGTCACGACCATCGGGATATTCCATCAGTGCGTGAAAAAGCTTCGGGGGATGGGCATCGAGACATGGGAGCAGTTCCAGGAATATTACGGCCAAGCGCATCATTTCGATTTCAACAAGTACAACATATCGGAGATACTTCCCGAGGAGTTCAAGGGCATACAGGGGGTAATCGAGCGCGGCGACATGCTGTGGATAGAATACATCGCCAACAATTCCAACCGTACCTGCAGGGCCATCATCCCGGAGAGCATCTTCGTACGCGAGCAGAATTTCTACCTCAACGCGTTCTGCCATCTTCGATGCGAGAACCGTTTGTTCCGCCTCGACCGGGTGGTGCGATTCGAGACGATTCCGCGGGGGACTGATTTGAGCGGATTGAAGATGGAGGGATGATAAGAAAGAGTATCGCCAATGTAGCGCGCCGAGCCAGGCGCGTTTTTTTTACGCTTTGATGAAGGCAGCCCTTGGGACAGTCCCTTGGTAGTTTGCGGCGTGGATTGACATCATGCGTTTGGGGACAGTCCCGCGGGCTGCATGAGCCGGGTGCCGCCTGCAAGCGAGTCCGCGAGCTTGTAGGTGATCTTCGGGCAAGTCGGAAACACGGACAAGCTTCGGGCGTAGTGGTAGTTTGATGAGGACTTCTCGACGCTTGTCCGTGCCGCACTTACTTATTTTCGCAAATGGAATCGAGCTAAGGGCCACTAAATTCTGGAATTAATCCCGAGCCCCGACCGTCAGGGTAGGGACACCGAACGATAGTGATGTTCACCTACAAGCTTCGAAGACTCGCTTGTAGGCGGCACCCGGCCGTGATGCGCGCTCACCGTCACAGGGCGCGGGGGTCAATCCCCGTCGACAACCCACATGAGCAGTTCGAGCGCGCGGTCGGATGCCCCCGGGAGGCTTTCCTTTGTATGCTCGCCGTTAGGATAGCGGTAATACACATAGTCCGGCGCGGTTATGCCGAGAAGCGTCATCATATCGTCGAGGCTGTCGCTCTGATGCACGGGCACCACGGGGTCGAGGGCGCCGTGATGCACCTGCACGCGCGGCAGATTTTCGGCGAAGAATACGGGCGAGCCGCGGATCATCTTCCGCCGGGCACCCGTGATCGTGGAGTAGCCCTGGAGCAGCGGTATGATGACCTTGCCGATGATGCCCTGTTCAAGGGCGTCATCGCCAAGGTATGTTTTATCGATGAGATGATGCTCCGCCGCCTGCCTGAGCTGCGGCACGAAATAATTTGTGGCCCCGAAGAAATCTATTGCGGCGGTCACGCGGTCATCGCGTACTTTCGTGCGCAATGCCGTCCCACCGCCGCGGCTTCCGCCGGAGACGGCTATCCTCGATCCGTCGGCCGAGGGGAGTTCTTCGAGCACGAGGTTCAGCATCGAGATGGTGTCATCGGCATCGCCGTCATACACATCGCTGACCCCTTCCGACTGGTAGATTCCCTCGAGAGGGCCTTCATAGATGACGACCTGCTCTCCCCTGAACGACGGCGCGACCTGGATGAAATTTTCGAGCACATAGCCGGAGCGGTGCAGTGATGTATCACCGGTTCCCCACACACCGCCGTGGGTCAGCAGGAGGATGGGCAATGAATGCGGCGCGTGCGTCCCGGGAGGTATCATGACGAGCCCGTAATGAAGCTCACCATGGATCCTCTGGGATACCAGGTACATCCGCGAACCGTCCTCCTTGACGTCGATGCCGACGATAGCGTAATCGTGGACGCCAAGGTCGCGGCTTTCCCAATTGAGACGCACTTCTTCCAGTTCCTGCTCTGTCGGGGGGGCGAAAAGCGCATCAAGGTCGATCGGCGATTCCACGATGGCCAGTGTGACATAATCGTAGAGCTTCGCCGATGTCGCGCCGGCGGAGGAAGCGGTCACGAGCGCGCGATAATGCCCTGCCGGGGCGCTGGTTGCGTTCACCAGTGTCCCTTCCCAAGTGGATCCCGCCACGTATGTAAGGTGAAGAGAATCAGGCCCGATGACTTCCGGAAGAGTGAGGGCGACATCGGTGACGTCATCCTGCCAGTCGAACACATCGAGCCTCACGATTCCCGAAGCCCCTGTGATGTCGATTACCTGCTCCTGCGTAAAGTTTTCTATCATGTACGGCTCTACGCAATTATCGGGCCACGAGGCATCGATGACATAGGTTATTTCATTATACTCAGGGGGGTCGGGCACCTTGATATTTATCAGTTCGTTAAATGTGCCATGCGATTCGAACTTCCGCGTGGGTGAGTCTTTGGCATAGGCGATGAACGGGTTAATCGACCCGCCGCCGGGCTTATCCCACAGGCCGGTCCACCCGTCGGCATTCAACACTTCGTGCCCGAAATCATCCGTGTGCACTATGCACCTGACATCGTATGCATCAAGGGTGGACGGGTTCCTGAGCGTGAGGAAAACCGACAGCGTCCTCGTCTCGAGGTTGAAACCATATACATCAACCACGAGGCAGTTCGAGCATGCGGGGGGCATCAGCATGTTGACGATCTGGTAATGCACCTGCCCGACATGCAAGGGTACCGCGCGAGCGCTAAGGTCAGCGATATCATATGAGACATTCCAGGCACCGAGGATATATCGCCCGGAATTCATGGTCTCTCTCGGACCGGGTATCAGCGATTGAGAATCCGCCGAAGCGGGGTTATCCACGCTCGCCGAGCAACCCAGTACAAAGAGCGCGAGCATTTGCAGGAACGCAAGTATCCACTTCATAGGCTACCTTCCCAGGCCTCCACGATGCCTGATTCGTCGAAAAGAGTCTCTAACTACCTATAGTAGTAACCACATTATAACATTTTTAATGATATGTGGGAAAGAGAGAGA
Source organism: uncultured Planctomycetota bacterium (assembly GCA_964608735.1). Classification (GTDB taxonomy): domain Bacteria; phylum JAJVIF01; class JAJVIF01; order JAPKYR01; family CAZSPL01; genus CAZSPL01. Next base: position 7,171 of record CAZSPL010000125.1, read on the forward strand.
CAGGGACAGCCTCGAATGGTGCATTTGAAAGCGGATATCGCGTTGTTTGCCGTCGCCCGGGGTTGTGTGCTGTACTATAAGAAAAACCATTGATCCGGGTGGCACCCCTTTACAGTGCCATAATCAGCTACATGGGAGGTACTCGGCATTTTTTCGCATTCAGCTTTCTACAATGATGCACTGGAAAGGGGTGGTTCGGGATGTACGAGCAGCGCCACCCCTTTCCCGCGCAATAGCCTTTGTTGATAAGTCGAGTGCGTACTGTAAGCGCGGTAAAGGTGTGCCACCCGGATTCCTGGTTTGTCCTGATGATTTGTGTAGGGACGAACCTTGTGTTCGCCCGTTCGTTTGCCCTTCGAACGAGATCCAGGGCGAACACAAGGTTCGCCCCTACTTTTTTTACCAGTTCCCGCCGGAGAGATATTTCACGACGAATGCGTTCTGTACGCCGGACGTGGCGTGTATCTCCTCGCCGACCAGGTCGGGATTGAAATCGACATCCCCCGCGAAATAGCCAGCCGCGACCACTTTGCCGGCCGCATCGACATCAACCGCTTCGCAGGCGTCCGGATATGTCGCGCTGTCCCCGCCAAGGATGACCGCCCACTGGAACAGCCCGGCGTCATCGAGCGTTGAAACGTATGCGTCGGCCATACCCGATGCCGCGAATTCCGCGCCGGTGGCGGGATCGAGATCGGCCGTGCCCGCGAATTGGCCGGAGACGATGATATCACCGGCGGAAGATACCGCGAGGTCGAAGCACATTTCCCTGTCCGTCCCGCCCCATGTTCGTCCCCATTTGTAATCCCCCGACGTATCAAGCTTCAGCAGGAAACAATCCGTGAAGCCAAGCCCCGAGTGAGTATCCTCTCCGACCGTGTCGGGGTCGAAATCAAGGCTGGTTTCACTCCAGTTGCCGGCGATGTAAATATTGCCGAGCGTATCGAATGCCACTCCTTCGCCGCTCTCCGTTGCAGTCCCGCCCCATGAATGGGTCCACTGATAGCCGCCGCTCGCGTTGAACAGCGTGAGGAACGCATCGGGGGTGTCCCCCGCGCTGTGAATATCCTCGCCCGCCTCGGGATTGAAATCGACCATCTGGTGGAAGTAGCCGGTGATGCATACATTGCCCGCCGAATCGACGCCGACATCGGTCGCGATGTCGATATACGACCCGCCCATCGTGCGTCCCCATACGAAATCGCCTGTCAGGTCGAATTTACTAAGGTATATGTCGTTCCATCCGTTGCTTGTGTGAGTATCCGCTCCGACCGGGTCGGGATCGAGGTCGATCAACGTGTTCTTGAACATGCCGGAAATATACAGATACGCACCGCTTATTTCGATGCCGGTCACGGCATCGTCCGATGAGCATCCCCAAGTCATCACCCACTGGTAGATGCCGTTGGGAGTCAACTTGAGAATGAAAGAATCATCGCCGCCGTTCGAGCCTCGGTTGGCGATTCCAAGCCCCGGGTCGAAATCGACGATATTCTTGAAACTTCCCGCGATGTATATGTTGTCGCCGCCGTCCACGGCGATGCTCTCGGCCTTATCATCGCCTGCGCCGCCGATGACCATTACCCATATGAGGTCGCCGTCGGGATTGAATTTGCTTATGGAGATATCCTGGCCGCCGTTGGATGGGCGCTCTATCACCTCGGCGGGGTCGGGATCGAGGTCGGTGGTGCCGCTGTATGTGCCGCCGACGATGATATTCCCGCCGGCATCGCGCGCGAGGCAATACGCCCCGGCGAAGATGTCGTTGCCCCAGGTATTCGCCCATCCGGCATAGTCGATCTCGAACATCGCCACACCGATGCCGGTTTCGCCGCATTCATTAATGACTTCGACATCGTAATCGCCCAGCCCGGCGTCGATGGGTATCTCGATATCGCAGCTTATCTGCTCCCACGAATCGAAGCCGACGTTCGTGGCAACGATATCCGCCTCCCCATCCCTCTTCAATCGCACGTCGCCGGTCGCGCCATAGAAATTATCGCCGTCAATCAGCACCCCGGCAAGGGTAGTGCCGCGCCGGGAGAAATCCGGCTCGATGCCGAGAACTTCGGGAACAGGGCAGAGCACTTCGAACATGTCCTCTCCGATGTCCGACTGCCCGCCGTTATTGATGACCTTTACATCGAACAGCGCAATCTGTTCGTCGAACGGGATGTTGACATCGCACGTGATGGTGTTCGGATTGACGACATCCACGTTGTCCGCCGTGAACGGGTCGCCCGTTTCGGGATGGAATTCCACCGTCGCCGGGCCGACGAAATTCGCGCCGGTGATGGTGACGCCTTCAAGGCTTTCGCCGGCGTGTCCGCTGTCGGGGTCGATGCCGGATACCACCGGCGATGACTGGATAATCAGGAACAACCCTTCGCCGATACCCTCTTTCTCGTCGCTGTTGATGACCTTCACGTCATAGTAGCCGATATCGGCGAGCAGGGGGATATTGAAATCGCATTCGATGCTCGTCGGGCCGAGCACTTCGACGTTGTATGTCGTTATTGTCGTGGATGCGTGGCTCAGCTCGACTTCGCATGGGGCGAGGAAATTCGCCCCGGTGATATCGACATCATGCATCGACGCGCCGCTCAGCGCCTGGGATGGGTCGATGCCGGTGACGACCGGCGCCGGGCTTCCCGCTACGGTGATGGTTACGTATTTATAAAGCCGCTTGGCGCCGGAGTTGGCCGATGTCACGACGAGCTGCGCGGAGTAATCGCCGGGCAGCGCGCCTTCGGCATTGGTCAGCGTCACGGTCCATGTGCTTTCGGGAACGTGGGACAGCGAAATGTAATCCTCACCGGTGATATCGGGTACGGCAATCCGCACGGAGTTGACATCATCCTGCCAGTCGAGGACATCCACGTAGATGTCGCACTGGGAGCCGATGATATGCTGCAGCTCGCCGTCCTGTATGAAATTCTGTATGGCGTAAGGTTCCCAGCAGTTCCCGGGCCATGATGCATCGACGGCGAACATTATCCCGGCGTAGACGGGCGGTGATGGGATGTACACCTTGAAATTTTCCACGTGCTCGGCAAGTCCGGCGAATATCCTGTTCGTCTCGGTTTTGGCATAGGCCCTGAACGGGTTGATATTCTGTCCGCCAGGCTTGTCCCAATCTGCGCTCCATGCATCGGCGTTGGTTATCGAATGCCCGAATGGATTGGTGAAGAGGATCCCGCGCACATCCCTTCCCGCGACGGGAGTGGGATTCCGGAGGGTCACATCGACATCCATTATCCGGGTCACGGGGTTGAATGAATTTACGGCTATATCGAGGCAGTCGTTGCACGCGGGGGGGAGGAGCATGTCGGTGATGTTGTAGTGGGCGGCGAGTTCGCGCGCGGGCTCAACCGAGACGGAATTCGCCCACGGGTCGAAGGCGATGCTCCACAGGCCCCAGGGCACGCGGTTGGAACCCGCTTCCGTTTCACGCCTGTCGGCGACGGGAGTCTGGGTAACCGCGGGAAGCGCATCCGGTGCGACAGGCCCGAGCGCCGAGCCTGAACATCCGGTGATGAGCGCAAGAAGGGATATCGTGACAAGTATAAGAAAGTTTCTTGAAGCCATTTCTTCTCTCCGGTCCCTCATCAAATCTGATTTAACTACATTATACTTAGATGCAGGTTAAGTTGCGCTTAATCGGGCTTGCTACCTCATGCAAAGAGCAAAGCCCGAGCCCCGACCGTAAGGGAGGGGACATTAGCTGGTTGTCCCCTCCCTTACGGACGGGGCTCGGGCTCGATGTGCGGGTGGCGCATACTTCTATATACGCGCACCGCCCGTGCTACCGATGCGCGCTACCAGTTCCCGTCGGGGGGGAATTTGCAGAGGAATGCATCGCTCTTCCCGTTGCTGGTTCTCAGCTCGATATCAGGACCGGGGTTAAAAACCACTATATCCTCGAAGTCACCTGCGATGCAAATGTTGTAGTTCGCATCAATTACGATGCCCCAAGGATATTCGTAACCGCTTCCACCAAATGTATAAGCCCATTGGAAATTGCCATATGAATCGAACTTACTCAGGAATATATCATCACGACCATTGCACGAATGCTCATCTACTCCCGGGCCGGGGTCGAAGTCAACAACGCCGGAGAAATATCCCACGACATAAGGGCTACCACTCGCATCAACACCGACTTCATAGCCTTTATCCCATTTGTTGCCACCCCATGTGCGAGTCCAGAGAAAATATCCATTCGGATCAAACTTGCTCAGGAATGTATCATATCCACCGCCCGATGTACGTTCGTCGATACCAGTGCCGGG
>CAZSPL010000126.1:0-11461 GCA_964608735.1 uncultured Planctomycetota bacterium
GAATTCCACGTAATCGGTGGGACCCGCCGGGGGCACCGCGTCGGGAAGGTCGAATGTCAAGAAATAAAGCCTTAAAGAAGTCGCATCCGGTACGTTATACTCGACGAAGAAATCCTCGTTGTCGTAGTAGAGCAGGTGTTCCGGGAAGTCCGGTAGGTACGGCAGGTTGTCGCGGTGGACATCCCTGTCCCTGTAAAAACTGGTGACATAGCGGCTCAGCTCGACGTTATCGTCCTGCCACCAGGTCTCTTTCATCCATTTATCGGTATCTCTCGTGCGGTCGTGGTAATAGAATTCTATATCGATCCTGAACAGGTCGACGCGGGCCGACGGGTCGAAATCAACGGCTTCCGCCGGAACATAGCACCGTCTGCCCATGTCGAACCCGGTGCCCTTATAGTTGGGGAAGTATGTGATGATGTTATGGTATGTAGTCTCGCCGTCGGCATTCGTGTAAGACTTTATATAATCCGTGGCTTCGTCATAGCCGTATACTTCGATCTCCGAAACATACGGCCAGTGAAAATCCTCATCGAAGTCGGTGTATGTATCTATTTCGGTAACGCCGAGGACACCGGCATAGAGCGGCCGGTTGTTATTCTCGTCATCCCAGATAACATTTATGCCGGTGGAGCCATAGCGCCCGCCGAAGAAATTGAAGAGCGTTTCCCCCTCTATCCTCGGGTCGAAAATTTCGCCGAGGGCGAGTTCGGTTTCCCTGTAGAAGAAGCGCCACTCGCGCTGCCAGACGTCATCGGTGTGAATTTTGGAATCAAGCCCGGGGGCAAGGGATTCGAATGTATTGAACCGGTTGTCGTAGAGTATGCGTGATATCTTTCGCTCCTGTCCGAGGTCGACCATCCAGAACTGGTAGCCCTCTTCGAAACCGGGTCCGCCCGCGCCGGGGCCGCCCTCTCCGCCGCTTCCGCCGGGACCTTCCTCGTTGTCCGGGCCGGATGCATCGGGGCCTTCGGAGACCCCGCCGGTGAGGAGATTCCGTTCCGCAACCCACTTGAGTGTCGTGTCGTCGGCGCGAAGCCCGTCCGCGGCGGTGCTGCGCGGGTAGCCGGAGAGGTCGCCCGTGGTCACGATCGGCGTATATTCCTCCCCGAGGCTCGCGTCCACGATGTCGGGAAGCATGTCATGCAGGAAATTCGGCACCTCGACAAGGCCGGCGGCATTGCTGGTCATCGCGAACGGAACCTTGCCGAACTCGTAGCCGCGAAGCTCCTCGATTTCCTTGAACGCCAGCGCCGCGACCGAATTGGTGTCGGAGACAACATCGGTCGTGTTTACGGCGGTACCGAGGGAGCCTATGTAGGCGACGACGATGATGCCTATCACAAGCACTGAGAACAGCACTTCGAGAAGCGTCAAGCCTTCCTGGCACTTCAAGGATGGGAAGCGGATATTTTCAAATGGCTTTAACAATATTCGATTTCAGCTTAAATATTCCAATCAAACATCCGCGCGATCAGCGAATCGGGCGGTACGATTTATTCCCGCCCACTTCAAAGTCGGCGGCATCCTCCGGCAGATTGTCGAGTTTCTCGAACGGGCCTGTCGAATCATAGACGATAGTCCCCGACCACCAGGCGGTACGGTCGACCTCAAAGCCCTTGTGCTCGCCGTTGTCATCACCATCGCCCACGAGCACGATATGAGCCGCCTTGCCCGGGACGAGAACCCATCCACGGGTTTTATTCAGGTCGATGGTGCCCTCGTCAAACCCGGGACTGTCGGACGGTCCGGATGCATCGGGGTCTTCATCCTCGGGGCCGCCGGCATCGGGACCGGGGCCTTCCGGGCCGCTGCCCTCGGGACCTTCCCGATTGAAAGAGCGATATGTCACGCGCTCGATCTCATTACCGGCGTCATCGTAGAAGACGAGATAATCACCGGGGTCGAGGTCGAATGTATCGAGATTGAGATGAACGCCGACCATCTCGACATCGGTGCCCATAAGGTCCTTCTCGGTAATCCACCATTCACCGCGGCTGTCCGGTCCCGAGCTGAAGTTGGCGTAAGCCTGGTCGGGCCCAAGGGATACCGCGGCGGCGATGGTGGGAGCCTCGTTGGCGAAATCCGCCGCGCCGGTGGCTTGATAGGAGATTTCATTTATTCGGAATCCCCAGTTATCGGCGGTATTTGTATAGGCGCCGATGTCGTCGAAGTAGGAATAGACTTCGATATACGGCGCGGTGCCGCATGGGTATTCCGACAGCGAGCCGAGCATGGCGATGTGGTGGTAGTTCGTGAGCAGGCCTATCCACACGCCGTTCGCGCTCGCGGGGTCGACGAAATAATGCACGTCGCTGAAGAACGGCCCGCCGAACGGGTCCCAGCCGGGAGTGGTGATGCGTATCACATCGGCATCGAGGTTGTTCAACGCAAGAAGGTCGCAGCCTTCATCGAATGTGACGGACCACGAATCGAGGGTGCCGCCGCCGGGAACATGCGGCTGCCAGACCAGGTTGTGCATCGCGAGCTCATCGGGGTCAAAGGGGTCGATGAATGTCCCGAGGTCGAGCAGATGCGGGGTCTGGATGAGGGGATCGTTCACCGTCACCCAGTTATCATAGCGGTCCGTATACTCCATGCTCTCGACTTTGTAGCCGTAGTTATTAGTGGATGAATTGTTGTTGCCGTCGGAGTAGAACAGCAGGGCGATGGCGAGGGGGACATCGACATTGTCCCTCTGCGCTTCATATGTCTGCCCCGCGCCGGCGCTCCCGGTAAGGTCGGCGATGATACCGCCGGCGAGTGTCGGCGCGGCGAGATTGACGAGCCTCAGCATATCGCCCGGCTCGAGATAAAACCGCCAGTCGAATGTTATGCGCAGTAACTGGTTGGCGGCGCCGGGAGTCAGCGGGTCGAGCTGGGTCGGCGAATATACCACTTGTGTCGCGGGTGACATTGGAGGAGTCGCAGGCAGATGGTCATACGGGTGCGGCGTTTCATAGATTGCCGGATATGCCTCCGAATCGAAATGATACCTCAGCCCATCGAGCTTGAAACCGTAATCCTCGTCGGCGCCGTCGGAGAGGAAGCCGATTCTGAGCGTCGTCGACGGCAGCCCGTCGGAGAAAAGATTGGTCGCGTTGATATACGGGCCTACGAGATAATTCGGGGGCGATGCCATCGGCGGCTCGAATGCATATCCGTTCCATTCGGTCGTATAAGCGATATCCGTCGGCCCCAGCGCTACATGACCCGGCTGGGTTATCAAGTCGATACTCGTAATATTTCTTCCCGGATGCAGGGGGTCGTATTTGTATGTCAGAGTCCAGAATCTCGTGCTGGTATCGGGGTCGTATGGATGGTCGGACTCGAAGAACGTGGGCTCCGGGTCGTTGAAGTTCTGCTCGTTTGCATCGTTCTGGCGGGTCTGGAAGCGGGTTATCTTCGACGGATAGGTGCGTTCGCCGAATGCGAACACATGGTCGTTGTCGTTGTCGTTAACTTCGGCGCTTCCCGAGATGATTATATCGCTTCCCTGTTCATAAGGGTTGTAGTGGTAGTCGTAGAAATGGCGCTTGTATGTTTCCTCGTCGATGAACTCATACTCGGCATCTTCGGTGTCGCCCCAGATGAAATACAGGTCCGGGGTGTCGTAGGCGGTAAGCTCATACTCGGTCGAAGCGACACGTCCCACCTCGCTGGGGAACACATCGCGCTCTTCGTGGTATGTCCCGCTATCCCCTATCAAACTCTTCTTGATATCGAGGTCGCTGAAACCGCCGGCATATTCGGGAAGTATCCCCGGATTGTCGGGTACGTCGATGTATGAGGGGTTCTGCTTGACGGCATACGCGGCCTCGTCGATGGCGCCCTCGACAAGCGTGTCCGCCTTAATGCGGTAATCCTGGACATCCGCCCTTTCGAGCGCGTCGATGGATGTGAGAAGCAGGCTGTATGCGAAAATAGCGAGCGCGAGAGCGATGATGAGCACGACCACCATGACAACTCCGCGTTCGCTTCTTTTTGCATCTCGTAACTGCATTAAGGTTCCTCGCCGTCTAAACGTCTTTTCTGTTAGGGCAATACTCGTTCCATTAGACAAAATATAATTTGCCTTATACATATTAACATAATGATTACCGGATTCCACATTTTAAGCTTCGGTACTATAAAAATTTTACCGCAAATAATAAGTCAATGTTCAGGTTTTGTGCAATAAGTTGCACTAATTGTGCGGCTTTCGCGACTCGCTGACTCATTCCGAAGCCCCATCATGTGTTCCCCCCCAATACCCGCAAATCGATAAAAAAGAGCATTTTCAAAAATCATATATATTAAGGTAAGCTAAAATTGTTGCAGGATGCAACACACAAGCTCATTTTGCACCAGTTTTATCGGCCCGCCTTCCGCGGAACAGGCGCGTGAAATCTTCCCAGATTGCGCCGATTCGGAGCTTCCACACAACGCCGATGGCTTCGAATACGATCTTCTTGCTCATCTTGCTTACGCCTTCAGAGCGGTCGTTGAAGATGATCGGGATCTCGCCGATGCTGAATCCCTTTCGTTTCGCCCTGAAATTCATCTCGATCTGGAACGAATATCCGCCTGAATGAATCCCCGCGAGGCTGATGGCTTCGAGGACACGGCGGTTGAAGCACTTGAAGCCGGTGGTGGGATCCCACAGCTTCAAGCCGGTAATCATACGGGTATAGACCATCGCCATCATCGAAAGCACCAGCCTCGACAACGGCCAGTTCACCACCGACAGCCTGCCATCCTTGAAGCGCGACCCGATGACGATATCGTAATCACGCGCGGCTTTGAGGAAATTCGGTATCTCGTTAGGGTCGTGGCTGAAGTCGCAGTCCATCTCGAAGATGTAGAGATAATCGCGCTCAATGGCCCATTTGAAGCCCTTCACATAGGCGGTGCCGAGACCGAGCTTGCCTTCGCGATGCTGCGCGAATATTCGCTCATCGGCGGCGGCGAGCCGGTCGGCAATTTCGCCGGTGCCGTCGGGGGAATTGTCGTCGATGATGAGGATATGAACATACGGCGCGACGGTGTGCACCATCGCGACAAGCTTTTCGAGATTCTCCGCTTCCCTGTAGGTGGGTATGATTATCAATACCTCGCCCGGAGAGGCGAGCGGAGTTGATTCGCTTCTCTTGTCTTCCATATTCAATGACTTAATCTAATTTAATTTCGCCGTGTCGCCCCGATAGTTGACCGGACTCACGGGCCGCGTCGCGCGGGTTTGCTTAGAAAATCGATTCCCTCGGAAACATTAGGGCAAGGTCCATTCCGAGAAGGTGAATATTCTCCGCGAGGGGAAAGAATCTTGCGCCGAAAGGGCTGTATGCCGCGAAAATACCGATGAATATACCGACGCGAATCAATATCATCGCAATGGTGCGCCACAAGCCGGTGGAGAGGAATACGCCGGTGAAGAAAAGATAGAGGCACGGGCCGAGCAGCGCGAACGGCACTCCGCCGAATACCTTGGTGCGGAACCCCACCGACGCCGGGAATCCCGCGAAATCGACATCGAGTTGTGGCGACGCGGTGCGCTCGACGAGAAACGCGTTGCCGAGTAATTCTCCCGTCTCGGGATTGGCGACCGGGTGATAAGTGAATACCGATTCTATCGAGAACGTCAGAAGAAGCACGAGCGCCGCGATGCCGAGAGTCTTGCCGAGAACGGCGGGGCCGTCACCGGAAGCCGTTTTCCGCGCGAGCAGGTATATCAACGCGATGCCGATCACCGGCGACATCCAGAACGCGCCGTTGTATCCGAGAATCGACCATACGAAATATTTCCACACAATCGGCAGCCCGGTATCGCCGCCCCCCTGGTGATATGCCGCGGGGAGCGCATCGCCGAATACCGCGATATGCGAGAACGCGAATGCCGCGACGCCGGGGGCGAGTCCGCCGATGAACGACAGCAGCCTCTCGGGTTCCTTCAAGATTATGATGAGGAACACGAGAAGCGCGATGACGGGAATGTAGACGAGATGGTTGAATGCGAATGCCGAACCGGCAAAGAGTCCCGCCGCGATGCCGTCCACCGCTTTCCGGGAATCGGCGAACAGGAGCGTATGATGCGCCGCGCACAACAGAAGCGCCGCCGCGGGAAGAATCGGATTCACGGTCAGGGCGAACGGGTAGACGAGGGTCGCGAAACACAGCCCGAGCGCCGCCCAGAAACGGGTGCCCGCGCCGGGGATGAATCTCGCCGACGCGATGTAGAAATAAAGGAGCAGCAACACGAGAAACGGTCCCTCGAAGAAGATGACCGTAAGTTTATAGCGGTGGTCGTAGTTGATGAAATTCCGTTCATAGACCGCGTTCTGCTCGCCGATGTCGCTTGAGACCCTTATATTCTCCGGCGCCGGTGTGAGCCGCGACGCCCATCCCGCCGGGATCGACAGAAGGGAGATGTAGAACGGCGAACATTGCGGCACCATCCCGGTTTTCCCCTGCACCGCTTCGGGAAACTGCGCCGTCTCTTGCGTGAGGGTCATCCCCCTGCCCTCGGATAATTGTGTCGCCGAGACGAATTGCACGATCTCAACCGACGGCATTCGCGGTACGCTATGCGCGGCGAAACCGTGTTCGCCGCTCGTAAGGCCGAGGCTGCCGTGGCCGAAAATCACGACCGTCGCGATGGCGATAACGACGAGCAGCCAGAGATGATATTTCGCGCGCGAATTTTCCAAGCATCATCCGCGGAAAAAGATTTCAAAGAATATATGTTATACCAATTCGGTGGTTTTAGTAACCTCGGTTCCATTTCAGTTATAATTGCGGGACGGAAAAAACAAGTCGAGGTGTTGCAATGCGTCGCTTAACTCTTCTATTCGCAATCATGCTCCTGGTCCTGTTCGCCCTTTTCCCGGCGAACCTTCCCGCCGAGCAGGGGGATACCGAGGTTCTCAATCTCGGTATTATCCACACGAACGACACCCACGGACACCTGATGCCGTTCCGCGCTCACAGCGAAAACGGCTGGGGCGGCGTGGCGCGACGCCGCGTGGCGATCCAGCGCGCGCGCGCGGATACGGAATACTACTGGCTCGTGCTCGATGCCGGGGATGTCCTGCAGGGAACGCCGTTGAGTAATTTGCTTCGCGGATTCCTCGACCTCGAATGCATGAACCAGATGGGTTACGACGCCATGTGCCTCGGAAACCATGAATTCGATTTCGGCTACGACCTTTTGATGAGTCGTATCTCAGATATCAATTTTCACGTTCTGTGCGCGAATATCATCGACAAGGAACGCGGACGCCCGGTAGCGGAACCATACACCATCATACGCCGGGGGGACTATCGTATCGGGATAATCGGCCTGACGACGGACACGCTCCTGTTCGAGACGCACCCGAGTATCGCCGAATATTGCGACGCGGAGCCGGCGATGCCCATCGCGCAGAGCCTCGCGCGGTACCTTCGCGCGATAGGATGCGACATCGTCATCGCGCTCGCCCATGAGGGATACAACCGCGATTTGAAACTCGCCGAGATGGTTCCGGAGATAGACGTGATAGTGGGGGGACATACGCATACCTTCCTCGATGAGCCGACGATGGTCGGGGATGTCGTCGTTACACAGGACGGCCAGTGGGGCGAAAACCTCGGCGTGCTCAAGCTGACGTTCGAACGTCCTTCCGATGACCCGGCGGCGCGTTTCAAACTCGCCGAAGCGAACGAAGAATTCGTGAAGCTGAGTCCGACCGAGCCGGAAGATGACGGCATGAAGGCGTTCATCGCGGATTACCAGCAGCGTTTCGATGCCGAGATGAGCAGGCCGGTCTGCACCGCGGCGCACGATTTCGCGGTGGATGAAATACGCCTCGCCGAAAACGCCCTTGCCGATTTGATAGCCGACGCGATGCGAACCGCCACGGAAGCCGATGTCGCGATGTTCAACGGCGGCAATTTCCGCGCACCTCTTGCCGAGGGGAAAATTACATTCGGCGATCTATACGCGGTGCTGCCATACGATAATTTCCTGATGAAGGTGAAAGTCACCGGCGAACGCCTGCACGATATTTTTGAATACGCGGGGCTGCAGTACGGCGACGGGGGTTTCCCGCAGGTGAGCGGCGCGAGCCTGGTCTATGTCGACATGAAGCTCGCGGGCGCGTTTGTCGGCGACACCCCGCCGACGGAATTCAGCATCGGAACCGACGCGGAGGGCAACCCGGTGGCGACTCCCGTCAACGCGCCGGCGTCGGGATGGGCTGAGATCGACCCCGATTCGGAATACACGCTTCTCTGCACGGACTTCCTTGCGCAGGGCGGCGACGGTTTCCCGCTGAATGAGGACCCGTACGGCCCCGGTTACACCGGTCTCGAACAGAGGGCGACATTCGCATTGTGGGCGAGTCAGCAGGGGATGCTCGAAGGCGGCACCGACGGGCGTGTGCAGTTCTTCTGGGTCGACATGGAGAATCCGGGACTGGCGGATTGATTTGTGAGTAGCAAAAAATCAGGGACAGTCGCCTGTTTCGCTCATGGCATTAGAGGTTATCGTATATCTACGAGCGAGACACGTGACTGTCCCTGCTTTTTTCAACCTGTGATGGAGGGGCCTTCTTCGGTCTGAGTTGCTCCGCCCGAATGCTTATGCCCGCGGTGTTGGGAATCGGGGGATGGAGTTCCTTTCCTCACCCTTCCCTCCGGTGAATCATCGCTCTTGAAATCCTCCCCCTCGGCGAGGACATCGGTAATCCGCAACGCCTCGCCCGTCGAGCCGCCAAATATGACCTTGTCATCGAGGGTATCGATATCGACAAGGTGCAGGTAAATCCTTCCGCTTGATGTCAACCGGGGAATTTTGTTATCGATTACAAGCGAGGAGCCGAACGCGTGCGAGATGTATGCCACGCGCTTGAGGTCGTCGGTCCAGCAGTAGTCATCGACGCCCGCGAGCCTGAGATAAACATGGCGGCTTTTCGAAAACATCGGGACCATGACGGCCTCGATGATTCTCTCATCGGAATTCACCGGCTCCCTGAAATATCCAACGCGCGAACCTTCCGGCGAAAGCCGTGGGCGGAATATCCCGCCGGGCTCGCTTTCGATAACGATGACCGGCTCATCATCCTCATCATCGTAGAGGATGAGCAACTCGTCGCCGTCGTAAGAACCGGCGGTGAAAAGGCTGCGCGCGCCATTGTCCGATATGCCGACCTGGCTGAGCGACGGGAATCCGGCGGATGGGTTCAGCCACGGCTCAACGGAATTATCGGAAAAATCGTAGCGGTAATAGACGCATCTTCCGCTGAGGGAATTGAGCATGCCTTCAGAAACCAATTCCAATGCGGCTCCCGACGCATCCTCCGTCATATCGCTCCGCGTTGCGCGAACTATCACCGTCGAGCCGTTGGCGGAGACGTAAACCGGCTCTGATAGCGCCGAGTCTATCAGTTCGCGATTGGCGAGGAAAGTGTCGGCATCGAAACTGACGAGGTCGATCTCTTCGATGACGCGATTGGCGACGGCATCGAAGTGGGCGAGACGCACGTGGAATGCGGCATCGCCCTCGGCATCGCCCGGGACAATCCCGAGATGATAGATATCGGTACCCGATTTAGACATTCCAAAATGCAGCCGCGTATCCGCTGAACCGTCCGATGCCGAAAACGTATATGTCATGCCGTCGCCGGGATGAACGACACGCGCTTCGTTATCGGCTGTAAGCGCGGCGAAATCGTCATAGCGGGAGATGCATCCCGAGCGATACGCGGAATATTTTTCAATATCGGCACCGGCGATAACGGTATAAATGTTGTTCTCAAGCTGAGCCTGCGCGGGACCGGGCGGCGAGGCGGGTTCTTCGAGGAGGAAGATGTATCCGCTGTCGCTGTTCAATACGGCCGAAGCGGATGCGTCCTGGTCGCGCGGTGCAGCGGATTTCGAGCACGACACGAAACAAAGAACGCAAATAATCGAAAGCCATATGAACGAGCGATGCATCGATTAACCCCCGGCGAATCATTACAAGTTTACCACGGGGAGGGTTTTATTGAGCGATTTATGATGTTAACATCGGCGTATCGACGGATCATCCCGGATTTCGTTCAAGGAGGAAATAACATGTTCGCGGCAATCGACTTCAGCAAGATACTCGACGATGCAATCCTGTTTCTAATCAAGGAAGTTCCCAAGGTGGTGCTTATACTTGTTCTTGCGTTCATCGCGATAAGGATAGTGCGCTTTTCTCTCAGGCGGCTGACGAAGTACATAGAAGAAGAACGGGACTCGATATCCGAACAGAGGAAAGCCAAGACGCTCGTGAGCATCATATCGAGCATCGCGGGGGTGGCGATTTATATCATCGCAATCGTGATGATACTTAATGAACTCGGGATAAACATCGCGCCGATACTCGCCGGTGTCGGCATAATCGGACTCGCCATCGGATTCGGCGCACAGACGCTGGTCAAGGATGTCATCAGCGGTTTCTTCATCCTTCTCGAAAACCAGTTCCTCGTTGGCGAATTCGTGTGTATCGGCGATAAATCCGGCACTGTCGAAGCGATATCCCTCCGCGCCACGCGTCTTCGCGATTTCGAGGGAATGGTGCACTATATCCCGAACGGCGAGATAAAGCTCGTATCAAATTACAGCCGCGAATGGGCGAGGGTGATAATCGATGTGGACATCCCGCGGGACGAAAACCACCGGCGCGTGATGAGCGAACTCGGCGTAACCGGCGCGGCATTGAAAGCAAGCGACGAATTCGGCCCCATGCTGCTGGAAGAGCCGCAGATAGTCGGGCTCGAAAATCTCGGCGACGCATCGGTGCGCATACGCGCGATGGTCATGACGAAAGCGGCGAATAAATTCGATATCCTTCGCGAATTCCGCAGCCGTATCAAGGAGACGCTCGACACGCTCGGGGTGCAGAATCCGAAGGTCGAGACGGCGGTATGGATGATGGGAGGAGGGGGAAAAACGGCGGGCGCGTAAACCAGAATCGGATAATTTTTGTCTTAAAGACAGATCAACATTGTGGGGTAATGACGATGAAGCAAATATTGCTTGCTCTGCTGATTCTCGGCCTCCTCCCTGTCGCCGCTAATGCAGATGGTATCGCATTCGGAGAGGGTGATGAAATCACAAAAACCAGGCTTATCCAGGAAGAACGCCAGCAGGCGACGATGCGCTTGAAGGACGGCATCGAAGAATTAATAATCAACGTCGATTTCAACTCGCAAGCCCCCGGATTCGTATGGCTGTTTCCGATTCCTTCGCAACCGGAAGATGCTGATATCGATATGCTTAAAGGAATTCCAAGGATTACCGGGATAGACTTTTTCCGGGAAGTTAAGGAGGCTTTAGAAAAACTCCGGTGGTATGCCTCCTGCAGCCAGCTTTATCCACTGATGAATCCGCCTGCAAAGGATTATCCTGTGGAAGGAAGATACGCCGTTCCCGCTTCCGAGAGCATTACGGAATTACTCGATGAACCCGAGGTTATTGTTTA
>CAZSPL010000127.1:0-11395 GCA_964608735.1 uncultured Planctomycetota bacterium
CATCCGTGGCCTCGCGGATGAGGATGAAGTGAGCTATTACGAGTCGGGGGATTAGGGGCGATAACGGTCTTATGTAGCCCGGAAATTCTTATTTGGGTCCCGGCAAAGGATTGCCGGGCAACAGGTATAAATAATCCCTTGAAAAACATCTAATGAAGTGAGTGGGTGTAACTCAAACTCAGGCAATCAGTCAGGAGGCTCACGATGCTATGCAAAAAGTCATTCACCTTGATTCTGGTTATGGTGGCATTTCTCATTGCCGGATGCTCGTCCGGCGGCGGTGTCGATGTCACAGTGCCGGGGAAAACGACGGATGCGTCCCCGGCGGCTGCATCGCACCAGTCCTGGGGATTGTGGCAATTCGTCGCCGACCCGGCGGCCGGGAGTCTCGATGTCGTCCAGCTCCGGACGGGAAATTTCCACCTGAACACGCGAGTGTTCCTCGAACCGCCCGCGCTCGTTTACCTTACCCTTGAATCCCTCGAATTCAACGGGAATATTATCGAGGTCGATATCGGGCTGCGGCATCCGTTCCTCGGCCTGACGGAATTCACCGGCTTCGATGTCTGCGGCATGCTCATCAGCAATGGCTCGTATTCGGGCTTCGACGATTCGGCCCTGCGTTATGCCGGGCCCGGCGATACATACCTGGTGAATCCCGACGGGCATTCGCGATGGTGGAATCCCGTGGAGTTCCCGCACAACGCGACGGCGTTTGCATATAACGACGGCTTGCTCGGCACGCCCGACAGCGTAGCCGATTTCAACTCCACGCTGAATGCATATAAATATTTCTGCGATGTCCTTGACGACCCCGACGGCCCGCTGACCGATGTCACGCAGGAGTCGAGGGGGATGTTCTCGGCGGGACAGAAAAACATACGGCACTACACCATCGAGCTTGGCGAGGATGGATTGATATTCAACTACGCGGTGGATGCATCGTGGACATTCCCACAGGGCGACCCCCCGTGGACGGCCCCGGACGATTTCGCCGCAAGCGCGAACCGTGTTGAACCATGGTTCATAAACGTGAGTGAAGCCGCGAATTCGCTTTACTACTTCGAGGGCGCGGGCGGCGGCGGTATCGAGCTGAGCATCGATGTTTATGACTGGTTCGGCATCGAAACCGACAGCGTCTATGTCGAGTCGGCAAATGGAGTTATCCCGCAGGCCGGGCCTTTCGCGCCCACGGGCGGAGGAGAGGGATATTCAACATATGAAGTTGATATCGCCGATGCTTCGCCGGCCGCTTCGGGGCCCCTCGGCATCCTCATAACCGTCGAAACGGAGGATGAGGGGTTCCAGGATTTCCTCCCCGGCAACACGACTTCGGCTTATTATGTGTATACAACGACCGTGTCGGACGCACCGTCGAACCACACTGTTACCGGCATAGAACCGGCCTATGGCTCGCTCGACCAGGATGTAACCGGGGCGAAGGTCTATGGGACGAATTTCGCGGACGGGCCATCGCTGGGTGTTCGTATCACAAAGACAGGCCAGTCCGACATGGTCGCGACGAATACGGCATGGCAGGATGATTCGACAATCACGTGCGACTTCCACATCCCATCCGATGCGGCCCTCGGCCTGTGGGATGTCGAGGTCATCAACGGAACCGGCGGCAACGCGACCGGGATCGAGCTTTTCGAAGTGTTCGACTGCGGCTCATTCAGCGCGATCTCGAGCAGCAGCGTGATATATGCCGAGTGGTTCAACTCCCGCGAGGGAGCGGCATGCACGCGCCTTGGAACCAGCTACGTGGTTTGCGGGTACGGCCAGCCGGCCAGCCATCCCCCGCTGTTATGCGCGGAGAATGCGAGCACCGGCAGCGGGTATAACTATGTTGATTTCATGTCCGACACTCTTCCGGCCGGCTACCAGGTGAATGATATCGTCAGCGACAGCCAGAATATCATCTATTTGGCCGCGGATTCGGATCTGTCGATATTGCGCGAGATACCGTTCGATACAAGCACCGGCTTCGGGTCGGTTACCGACTTCGGCTCCATTACTGCAGGCTGGTCGATATACAGGATTACGGTCGACCCGGATGACGACCCCGTGATACTGGCGTATAACAATTCCGATGCCTCGCAGATGAGGGTCTTTCACTGGAACGGCACGGGCTGGGATGAAACGGATGTACCGCCGGGCGTGGTTAATGGAAACTACGCGCAGGTGCGCGACTTCGATTATAACCCGGTTCTCATCCATTATGCTTTTGTGTGCCTTATAAGCAACGTGACCAACCTGTACGCGATAGATATGAGCGGCAGCCTTGTGCATACCGAGAATGATGTTTTTTCCTACAACATCGACCTCGTATGGGACCCGGGGATTTATATCGACCAGACGGACCCGACATGCCATGTCGCGGTATGGGGCGGGTCGGCATACTCCGCCACTCCCATCGCGCGACCGATAGTACTCTTCGATGCGGCATATAACATACTGTCGCAGGGAAATGGGTCGGCGGACAACCAGAGGCTTACGCTTGGTCCGCGCGGCGCATTAGCCCCCGGCACGAACCGGCTTTTCACCGGCGGGTCATCGCTGAATGTTTTCATGACGAGATATTTCGTTCTTCCGCCGGAATGGTAGGCGGGGAAAATATTTGCGACGTATATTGCCTTTACAGATTTGCCCCGAAGTATTAGGCTGTTCCTGATAGAAAGGTATCAGGAGGGATTTGCATGGGCACGGTTGCCTGGATTGCCATAATAGTTATCGCGATAATCATCGTCGTTGCGATTGCGCGCTCGGTGGGACGTCCGAAGGGCGAATATCACAAGCAGCAGCCGGGGCTGAGTTTCGGTACGCTGGACCGGGCGCTGCAGAAGGACCATATCCGGCGTCAGGCCGCGGAATTTACCATCGCCATCGACCTTGAAGAAGTCAACATTATGATTGAAAACCGCGATTTCAAGCTCGCGGAAGAGAAAGTAAGGGAATATCTCAAGGATGCCGAAGACAGGCAGGACACCGTCCAGATAGCGAACATGATGGGCTACCTCGAGCGGATAGAGATAGCCCGGAAGCAACGTTTCTAAAGGGATAATTGTGCTTCATTTATAGCGTTCGATGTGGTATTATCAGCGCATTAATCGCAGGGGTCCATCTATGATGATTAACGGATTTTGTCCAGTAGCGACCTCCCCTACTCGTCTGGTGCTGCTTGTGTGCCTTGCGGCGATACTCGCGGGATGCTCGACCACGGGCATGGTGGAACCGTCATCGCCGGGGCATGGCGAGCTCGAAGCGGCATCGTTGCCCGGGGATGCGTCGCGCGCACTCATCGGGTATTACAGCGGTATAGCCGACCCGGAGAAGGGGCTGTTCGAAATGACGCCGATGCGCACCGTGGCGACCCATTTCAACATGGTCTACCTTCTGAATTTCCAAAGCGGGATAACATACAAGTTCATCCCCGAAGAGAGCAACGTCGGACAACGCCTCTTAACCGTGGCGGTGACGATAAAGAATCCCTATGCCGGGGCACCGAAGTTCAGCGGCCTGGATACGCGGGGCATCCTTATCACAGGGGCGTCGAGGCAGATAGGTATCGACCTGTGGGCGAGCGGTAAGATAAACCCGCAGCTTCTGAACGCCGACGGCTGGACCCGCTGGTGGAATCCGAACGAATTCTCGAATCCCGGGTATTTCGGCTATATCGACGGCTGGCTGGGAGCGTTTGACTTCGGCGCGTATGATGCCGTATTGAACGGCTACAAGATGTTCGCCGATTCGCTCTCGGAGACCGAGGAAGAGCTGTATGCCGCGGGCGAGCCGGCGCTCGATGCCGACACAGGGCGGGCGGTATTCCGCTCCGCGAAACTTACAAGGCGCTACACCATCCAGTTCCCGGCGGGGGAGTCGCATTTCAATTATGCCGTCGACGTATCGTGGGCGGAACCCGTAAAATGGCCGCCCGAGATTCCCGATGATTTTCCACCGGATGCAAACTGCGCCGAAGCATGGTATGTACGGTGCGATATCGTGCAGAATACGCTTGAATACGACGCATGGACCGGGCCATCGGGCGGGATTATCCTTCAAGTGTATGTGCATGACTGGCAGGGACGAATCCTCGGGCAGGCGGCACCGCAGGTCGCATCGATCAACATCCATTCGATAGACCTGTTCGGGTCGTATATCGCTCACCCGGGATTGATATTCGATAACGGCAAGAAGGCGATATACCAGATCAACCTGCAGAATGAGTGCGTTCCGACCGGCCCCGGAACGAAATGGGTCGGTATCGAAGTGATATCATCTGTCGGCTCATACAACCAGGTGGGGAAAGCGGCTCCCAGTGCGGCACTCGCGGCATACCAGCTCGTGCCCATCGAGGTGGCGGGCAGCGAGCCGGCGCTCATCAAGAAGTTCGGTATCCATGCGTTCGTCCTTCGCAAGAACGACGGGACCGACCCTGCCGTGTCGGATGCGCAGCTCGAGAGGGATGTCAACTGGGCGAATGCATTCTACAACCATTACGGTTTCGGAGTTGAGATCGCCGAGAAAAGCTATATCGACTCGTCGCTCTTCTATATCCTCGACATTTATTACGCGGATTACCTGAACGAGGCGGAGAAGGATCTGAGCGGCCTGTTGAACGTATATTATGTAAAGAGTTTTGTCGGCACGAACTGGCTCGGCTTCGCGTATATCCCCTGCTACTACTCGGAATGCTTTGCGTCATCGACCTATATCTTCATGAGTGCCGATGCCACGCTGAATGACCCGGAGACCCTCGCCCACGAGATGGGGCACAATATCGGATTGCTCGCCGATGAATATCTCCTCGATTCACTGCCCAACTGCACGGAGGTTGTGGCCAGCCAGGGATGCCCGGTCTCCAGCCACTTTTTCTGCAGCGAACTCGACAACGTGCCGTACAATCTTATGTATTTCGCCTTGGGAACGAACGGCCAGCCGCAGGATTATTACATCGGCGACGACGACATCGGCATGAGCAGCCCGACAATCGACTCGCAGGCGGAGAATATCGCCTATTTCCATACGCATTACCCGTACAATTTCAAGGATATGCAGAACGAATAGGTGAATAAATTAATCGGTAGCGGACTGAGCCTTTTTAGAGTGAGATCGGTCATATTCGAGAGGTGAGATAGATGCGGAAGTATATAATTCTGTTTACGGCCTGCCTCGCGATATTATTTTTCGCGGCGCCGGCATCGGCGGGCGATGTGCCGGTGAATGATTACGGCGTCATCCGCAATCTGCTGTTTCAACCCGACATGGATTTCAGCCTCTTCATCGGGGACCAGCTCTGCGACGCCTTTATCTATTTAATAAACGAAGACGAGTCAGAGCGCGTCGTGCACTCGGCGATAAAAACGATATGGGTGACCGGGGACGAGCGTTCGGTGGAATACCTGGTCGAATATCTCGAAGACGAAGCGGTCACGATGGACTGCCTCTACGGGCTGGGGCATTTTTCGACGGTCGAGAGCTACAATGCCCTTACCGGGTATCTCGACGACGAGGATGAATTCAACCGGCGTTTCGCGGCGCAGTCGCTCGGGGAGCTTGATTTCACGGTGTCCGACGAGATGTGGGCGTTGCGCGATGACGCGCTGGCGCTTCTGAACGGGCGGCTCGCCGTGGAGAAACAGGATTGGATTCACCCGATTATAAAGGATGGCATCGCCGCGGTGGCATCGCAGGAACGGGATGAAAGCGCGGGTGTGTCATAACATGCGGCAGCGCGCGTAACGTAGCGGTTTTATCATACGGAAGCGAGTGATAATGGAAGTAATACCAGCCAGGCCAATTGCTGTCCTCCTCAAATTATTTTCCGCCATATTGATTTTCGGAATCGTCGCCGGATGTTCCGGCGGTACCGCCGACACGGTGAGCCCATCCCTCGCGAACGTTGAGGCATCGGTATCATCCGCGGGCGGGCGCGCGCTATGGGGATATTTCTCCGGCTACGCAAATCCCGAAGAAGGGATATTCGAAATACTTCCATTGCGCGCGACGGACCTTCATGTGAACCTCGTCTCGACGTTGAACGGCACCGCCGGCGTGGTCGCCCAAGTACTGTGGGGGGAGAGTAATCCCGGCGCGGGACTTCTGAAGGTGCGCGTCACGCTGAAGCATCCCTACGCATACGACCCGAAATATCCCGGATTCGACGTTCGCGGGATTTTGATAACAGGCAAATCGCAGCAGATAAGCTCCAGTCTTTGGACGGCCGGGGATTCTAATCCGAGGCTGCTTAATCCGGACGGTTTCACGCGGTGGTGGAACCCGAATGAATTCATGAGCTCGGGGATAATGGGATACACAAACGGCGTACTCGGCTCGCCGACGCCGCTGCTGTTCGACGCGCAGTTGAACGGGTACAAGATTTTCGCCGACGCATTCCCCACGGAATACGACGACGACCCGCTGTATATATCGGTTTACGCGCTGGATGCGGACCAGGGGAGGTCGGTATTCCATTCGCTTTCGCAGACGAAGAGATACACGATCCAATTCCCGCCGGGGGCGTCGTATTTCAATTATGCGGTGGACGCATCGTGGGCCAACCCGACATCGAATCCGCCCGCGGTGCCGGACGATTTCCCGCCGAAAGCAAATTGCCCCGAGGCGTGGTACGTGAAGTGCGACATCGCGCAGAATACGCTGAAATATTACCCGGAGGATGGAAGTCACGACGGGAATCTCGTGTTGAACGTAAGCATATACGACTGGCAGGGCAGGATAAACGGGGCCGTCGCGCCGGAAGTCTCATCGATAAAAATATATTCGACCGACCTTTTCGGAAGCTCCACCGCGACGGCGAGCCTCCTCAACGACGACGGCACGGTCGCGGTGTACCAGGCGAACATCAGCTCGAAATGCAACCCGCATCACGTGGGAAGTTACCGCATCGGCGTAGAGGCTCTTTCATCGAGCGGGGCGTACAAACAGTCGTGGCAATCCGCGCCGCCGGCTGCGTTGGCGGCATACCAGATCATCACGGTGGACGTCGCCGAGGGGCAGTTGGAACCGCCGTTTTTAAAGGTGTTCGGAATACATGCTTTCATACTCCGCAAAAGCAGCGGTACCGATCCGGCGATATCGGAGTCGGAAATAGCGACGCATATTGCCTATGCCAACTCCGTGTGGAACAAGTACAAGCTGGCATATCAGCTCGAAGAAGTGTCATATATCAACAGCAGCACTTATTACAATCTCGACCCTTATTCATCCGACCAGATGCATTCGATATACGGGGACAACACGGGGCTGCTGAATGTTTATTATGTAAACTCCATCGTGGGCCAGGGCGGGGCATATGCCATGATTGAGTGCGACTTCCACGACCAGTGGGCGAAGTATTCCTATGTGGTATATGACGCGAATGATAATTACGGGTGGAACGAAGTGCTCTCGCACGAGTTGGGGCATTATTGCGGTATGCTCGATGACATGTACTGGCTGGATTACGGCTACAGTTGTTACGACCTGGCCATGGCGTGGTGCGGGTATTATCCGACCGATGTATATTGTGATGCGCCGGACGCATCGGGGCACAATCTGATGTATTGGATAAGCAGTTATCCCGGCGCGCCGCCGTCGACGTATTACATCAGCGACGACGATATGGAAATGAACACGCCGTCAATCGACTCTCAGGCCGAGAACGCATTATATTTTCACACCCACTACCCGACGCATTACACGGATATGCAGTAGGGCGATTCCGTGGATAAAAAAGTTCCGGGACAATGGTGTCCCGGAACTTTGAGATCACCGGAAATTCATCTTCACTCTACCACTTCAATCCACAATACTTGGGTCATGCCGTCGTTTCTTGCATAGTCCTTCTCAATATCATGAAGATAAGACATACCTTCTATCGTCATAGCATCGCCATTATTAAACAACGGATAAAGCCCAGGAGGTGCTCCAAGCTCGTTCGCGATTTCAAGCGTCCATTCCATATAATCGCCAACGATAACCGGCTGGCCGGCGTCAACCTTTGTATTCTTGAGAGTAAGTGGTACAAAGACCCCGGTCGCATAAACATATTGCAGGACCCCGGGGTTATGCCAATAGTGCCGAATGGTTAGAGTCGAAGGGATGGAGCCAACAAGCGGGCCGGATATCAGCAAGTCTATACGGTAAGGCTGGCCGATTGAATTGGCCTGCACGGGGAAATCCGTTTCTATATCGGTCACTGGAGACTTTGTAGGCGGCGCCCAGCAGGCATCGACAGTGTAGCCGAAGTCCCATGCTCCCGGCGGAAGGGCGATGTGATATGTCCGCGCGATAACCGCACTCGATGCGAATTGCCGCCTCACTTCCGAGGAATAGTAGTTTATGAATGGCATTTCAGGTGGCTGCCATCCCGGATATTCCGTTTCAAATGTGCCGCCAAGGTCGCCACCGGGCTGATAATTGAAGATCGGAGCCCAATACTGATGGTTTACTTGGTAGGCATCAGTATACCCATCCGGATTGAGAAGCTGAGGGTCGCCAACCTCCAGTGCGGGGATGTAGAATCCTAAAGTCGGACCGCTGGGAAGCGGGAAAAAGTAATTTGCTGTAGTGTGGAAAATGCCACGCACATCAAATCCTGTGTAGTAAGGGTTGGCGGGATAAGGATGCCTGATTTTTATCTCCGCTGAAATCGTGCCGTCGCCGTTGTTAACGAACTTATTGACCCAGATGCATTTATCGCAAGGGGATTGCTCAAGCAGCATCTTTACATTAAAGTGCAAGTCAGCCGTCCGCACGGGAACAACTTCGATACTCGACTGATCCTCCGGAACATGCATCAGCCAGTTGCCCCAAACCCAACGCGACTCATCCGCTCCTCTCGAAGTTGAGATAGTTACATCGGAAGGTTCCGGCGTGGTCATATCCGGCGAAGAGCATGAAACCATCGCGAGCGCCAAGACTGCGATGAATAATATGTTTGCTGTTCTCATCTCTGAGCCTCCTTTCCTTTAGTATGGTGCCCCGTCTTCCTGGGCGTTGTTCCAGTTGGATAGGCTGAAATAGGCTTTGAGCCACGGAATGCGCTGGTAATCCTCGGAATCGGGATGATGGAGGCCTCGTTTGTGCGTTTGTCGAATGTCAGCTCGTAGGCATCGAGCAGCATCCTTTCTCCTGAGGTATAACTCTCGAACAGCTTGTCAGTGTGATTGGCAGCCCCGGCACCGTTTTCCAAACCAGAATCCTCATTTGAGTTGACGCCCGTCAGCATCGCACTTCCCCCGCTACAACCAGACAGAAACACCAGCATCAAAATAAACCAGGCGAGCCCTAATCCTCGCCCCCCCACTATACATCTGTACCCTATTCATCAACGTCCTCCTTACGAGAAAAATATTTTTCAATTTGCCGGTAGTTTCCCAAAAAGAATATCTCACATAAGTAAATATTTTTCAAGAGAAAAGCACATGAAAAATATTATGGTGAACAAAGGTCGGGGCGGCGCACACTGAAGTGTGCGCCATCCTGAGCATGGTATTGGCAACCTTGATGTGTCGGGCCGGGAGCGAGCCGCGGGCGCGGGGAAGATGCGAGTCTTGCTTGGGTTACCGGCGGGGCTTGTTCGCCGTACGCTTTTATAATAAGATGTGAGGGTGAGCACGGAGCATTACGCACAACCGGGGATTGAACGAGTACCCGTAGAAATCGACAAGATGGCGGCGAGGATATTCCTTTTGCTCAAGCAGAAGCTGCTTCCGCCGCGGTCGCTCTGGGGCAAGCGCGGGGTGAACCTCGTGTTCTCGCGGCTGCGATGCGTCCAGCAGGACGATATCGACGTGGTCGGGCGGATGCCGGATGTCATCCTCCAGTCGCGGGTGGCGAATTACATGCCGGTGACCCTCGAAGATCTGCTCTATTCCGACCGGGCGCTGGTGGAGTTCTACGACAAGGGGCTGTGCATACTTCCCATCGACGACCTGTGGATATTCGCGAACCGGATAGAGCGTTACAAGGAGCACTACGCGGAGTTCCTGAACAACAGCAAGAGCCTCGCGGACAAGATAACCGAGACCATCAAGTATCACGGGCCGCTTTCGATAGAGGACATCGAGAGCAACACCGAGGTGCCGATTTACTGGGAAGATCCCCACCATGCCGCGAAAATGCTGAAAGCGATGTGGGAGTGCGGCGATCTGTCGATACATCACCGCGAAGGGGCGATGGTTTATTACGACCTCGTGCGGCGCGTGCTTCCCAAAGGCGTGCAGAAGCACATGGTGAAGATGCCGCTCCAGCAGTACTGGGACTACAAGTTCATCAGGCGGCTGAACGCGACGGGGATGCTTCCCACCACCGGCGGCGGCGAGGTCTGGGAAGGCATCGGCAGGTCGGAAGCGCGGGCGCAGAGCGGACGAAGGCTCAAGCAGGCGGGCGTGATAAATACCGTCAAGGTGAAGGAAAGCACCAAGCATTACATGTACCTGGCGAAGGATGTCCCGCTCCTGCAGGCGGCGGTGGAATTGCGGGGACGGGATGACCTCGCGCGGGAAGTGGCATTCATCGCACCGCTGGACAACCTGCTCTGGGACCGGGGGATGATTCTCGATATGTTCAACTTCCAGTATACGTGGGAAGCGGAGAAGACGCCGCCGATGCGGATATACGGTTTCTACGTGATGCCGATACTTTACGGCGCGAGTTTCGTGGGACGCATCGACCCGTTCTATCACAAGAAGGACCAGGTGCTGGAGATAAAGAAGCTGTTCTGGGAGGAGGGATTCCAGCAGGAGGACCCGATTTTCGTTAACGCGTTCGTCACGGCGATGGGGGATTTCATGACCTACCTCGGCGCGCAGCAGCTGAGGTTCGACGAACCCGCCAAGCCCGTGCCGCGCGAAATCGTCCAGGCGCTCAAGAAGGGCGGCATCAAGATAAGGCGGTAGCGAATCGACCTTCGTGTCCGCATGCAAAGCTTGAGCATACAGGGCTGATTCAGATACGAAACTATGGGGCGCAACTTAGATGGACCGGGCTGAGTTACATGAACTGCACTACATCACGCCAATAAGGAACATCCTATCAATTATTCAACACGGTATTTTAAGCTTCAACAAAGCAAGGAAATATAATCCGCGGTCCCTGGCGATGACAGAGGTTCAAGATGTACGGGATAACAAAGCTGTGCCGGGTGCCAAGCCGCTGCATCATTATGTTAATTTGTACTTCTGCGCTCGAAACCTCATGATGTATAAGCGGCGACAGCATCATCGAGATATTTGCGTCCTGCGAATCAGCCCGGAAGTACTCGACGGACCCGGCGTAGTAATATCGGACGGCAATGCCGCAAGCCGATATACGAAGTTCTTGGCGTCACCATCGGGGCTTACTAAGGGGAGCATGATATAGTTGCCATCCATTATGATGTTTCGGCACACCC
>CAZSPL010000128.1:0-11274 GCA_964608735.1 uncultured Planctomycetota bacterium
CCCGTGTCTTGGGCCGCTACCTTCCGCCTTCACTCCGCTTCGTCGGACGAGTACGGCCGCGGTTCTGTTCAGAGAATGAACCGCCGATAGCGGCATCGAATGCCCTTGTGGTATATTTACCGTATCGTGCGGGCCTGTCCGGGAGGACCGGCTTGCCCCGGAGGAAACGATGTTTAACATACGCGGCTCGGAATGGATCATCATACTTGCGCTCGTGCTGCTCATATTCGGCCCTTCGAAGCTGCCGAGCCTCGCGAGGTCTATCGGCCAGGCGGTTGCCGAATTACGAAGCGGCGTGAGAAAAGCGCAGGATGACCTTGAAGGACTGGCGAAGGAAGTCAACCCGTTGGCCGACCCGCCGCCCGTGCCGAAGAAGCCCGCGCCGGCTCCCGAACCGACTCAAGCCGCGCCGAAGCCCGAACAGGAACCGAAAGCGATGGAAGAGAAGAAGGATGATAATGTCATCCTCGCGGATCCCGATTACCCCGTCGATGCATAACCGCGACAGCCACTGAAAAAAACAGCCCGGCGGAACACCGGGCTTTTTTGTTTCATCGGCGATTGCCTGATAAAGCTCCACGCGGCCTTCGATATTTAATACTCTATCTCGTCCTCGGTGAACACGCTTATCATCGCCTCGGCGGCGTCATCATCGGTATGCAGCACCACGATGTTCCCGTTGAAATCGCTTCCCTCGATACGTTTCGGCGTAAGTTCCCAGTCGTCGGCGTCGCCGAAATGCCCCAGCGGAGTGGTGGCCGGGGGAACGAGCGTGAATGTGAACGCCTTTATCACGAATGTGTACGGCTCCTCGTCGCCGAGCCTGTCGAAGACATACATCGTGTCGTCGTTATCGCGGGTGATGTCCATCGCGTAATACAAGCCAGAATCGCTCTCGGTGGCGTTCTGGAACGGCGACAACTGCGGCGACTCGGTGCCGAACCGCGGGCCGACCTCGGTGAAGCAGTTGTGGTTGGATGTCCCGGGGAGCAGTTCCCAAAGCCACGCGACCGTATGCTCCCTCGAAACGAGCCAGATATATGAATTATCGCTGAGTGTTTCAGTGCCCATGTGGTTGTAACCTACGAACGGGATGATGGGATAGCCGGTTATCCCCGTTCCCCCTTCGAGGCAGTCCGTATACCCCGAGAATGCCGGATCCTGCCACGTGCAGTGGTTGTTCTCCCGGACGCCGCCGGAACCGTATTCCCATGTTATCCCCATGTCCCCCGCGCGGGTACCGGCCGTGCTCACGAACGCGTGGGCGTCGAAAACATGGGTCTGCCATCCGCCCCATGCGATGCGCTGCACGGTATGGTGAGTGACCTCGCTCCCCGAGTCGGTGTAGAAATAGGCCCAGACGTTGTTGTCGTTGTACTCGGGCATGCTCGGTATGTCATAGCGGCGGTGTACCCCGAGGATGAAGTAGCCGTTGTCGCCGACGTCGATGAAATCACCCATCTCGCGGTAGCTCTTATCCGGGTTCTGCTGCCCGAGGTTTTCCTCGCTCGCCCAGAAACATTCGTATGTTTCATATGACTTATAGCAGTCGTCGTAGAAATAGCGGCGTACATCGCCGTCACGGTAATAAACAAGCACATCGCCGTTGTTGTGGTCGATGGCGATATCGCTCGCGTAATGGCCGGGGTTCGTGACATCGATATTCTTCCACTCGCACCCGGTCTGTTCATCGGCGACCGATGCCCGGTATACCCGGTATGCGCACACCGGCTCGCCGGGAAGAAGTCCCTGGTAGCCGGTCGCTTCGCTTTCGACTGTAATCAACAGGTCTATCGTCCCCGGATTCTGCGGCGCGGCACCGGTGATCTCAACCTCGTATGTGCTGTATCCCTCGCCGCCGCCCGACGGCGCGACCGTCCCGGCGGGGTCGAAATTGCCCGGCGATTCCACGTACACATTATTCAGCTCGGCGTCGAACCAGTCATAAACGTCTATCGAAAGCCCGAGGTTCCCGCCGAAGTCGGCGCCGTCGTTCCAGAGAGTGTTTTCGGTCTCGGTAACATTGATATTCCATGCCTCTACACGGTTCGCGTCGGGCGGGAAATCATCGGGCGCCTGCCACGGGGAATCCCCCAGCGGGAATTTCCAGTTGGCGTCGACGGCATAGTTGAATACGAGGCCGTCATCGCCAAGCTGAATGTTATAGTGCCTCACGTTCTTCTGCCCCGCACTGAACAGGCCGCGGTTTCCGGGAGTAACTTCGCTCATCGGGTCATCCGGGTCATCGAGGTCATCGCCGAAATATTTGTACCCGTTAAGCGTGCAGTTGAAATTCGCCGCCGAATCGAGCGCGCCCAGCAATCCGTCTTTGTAGGAGAACATCGTCCCGTCGTATGGAAATTCCGACGGGTTCCACCACCGGGTGAAGCCGTCGGGATTCAACAGGCGGGTGTCTGAAGCACCAGCCATGCGGATATCGGGATTTTCGAACCCGGTAACTGAGCCGTTACTGATGAGAATACCGCACACATCGAAGCCGCTGAATTCCGCCAGCCCGAGAAACGGATGCCTCAGCCCGATGTCGGCATCGACGATATTCCCATTGAAATGGAGGGATTCGAGAGTCAGGAACACGAGGGGCGGGGGTTCGAGGAAGGTCAGCGCGTTGAGATGCATGTTTCCCGAACGAAGCTGCGTGACGTCGAGCGTACCCGCTGAAGGATCGGCCGTGAATTGCCATACGCCCCACAGCGAATGGCTTGCGGCGACGCCGTCTCTACCCGGCGCGGGCGCGAGGATTGATTGCTTCGCGCTCGAGCATCCAAGGGATGCCAGGATAATCGCGATAAGGAAACACCACTGTATTGCTCGCCCTCCGGTCATGGAACACCTCAGAAAACAGCTTGTATTCACTGAAATAGATGCCTGAAGTAATAGAATTGATAAAGGTTTGCGGTGAACCGGGTGGTGTCCGGCGAGGGACGAGATGCTATACTTAATGGCTCGTTCCGTCCCGTAGCGCCTCCAAACAGAGCCTTCGGCGATTGGAGGTGATTCACATCATGAGGTGAAACCACTCCAAGCTCCGAAGACTCCGCTTGGAGTGGCTACAGGTGGCCACAGGTGGCTGAACCGTTGATGCGTCTGTGGGCATCATATAATTATAGATAAGGCGCGGCGCGGTATCCGGGTGCCAATATGGCCTTAAATGTGACGATATTACTTAAAGGCTGTTAAAGACAGATGTGGCTCAATGAAGGGGCCGCATCATACCGCGATATCCCGCCGCGTCCCGGTTCGCACGGACGTGGGCCGGGTTATTTCGGACATGCCTGCTTATTGAAGTTCGATGTACAAGAAGTTCACAAAATTCGTACGCGATAACGTCGACGACATCAGCCTGCGATGGTGCGATATCGCCTATGACTATTTCCCGCACCTTACGCGGGATGAGGTCTTCCGCAAGATACGCGCCAGCCATCTCCTGTTCGCGCGCTCCATCCGCGAGAGGGATTTCGATTATCTCCTGAAGCCGATGCGCGACGAATTCCGCGAATGGATATTGCTCAAGCACCGCTTCCAGGACCTCGTCAACCTCGAATCGGTCTACATCCTGATGATACGGGAGTATATCGAAAGCCGCGATGATTTGACCGCGCCCGACAAAGAGGCGTTCCTGCATATCATAAAAGTCCTGCGCGACTCGGACCTCGTCGATGATTTCTACAATGCCTATGTCGGCGAGCAGGAGAAGCTGTTCCGGCGGCAGATAGACGAGCTGAACGTACTCAATGAAATCGCCAAGAAGACCGACTTCACGCTGAACGGCGATGTCGACCCCGAGCAGGAGCAGTTCTCGCCCCCCGCGGTATTGAAGGAAGCGCTCAAGAAGAGCATGGAAGTTTTGAGCGCCACCGACGGGGTAATCGCGTTCACCACCGAGGATGCCGAATGGGTCGAGGTGAGCTTCCTCGATGCGCCCACCCGGGTCAGCCGCGAAGTCATCAGCGAGATAAAAGCGAAAAGCCCCGAGGATTTCGACCCGCGCATCCTGACCGCGTTCAGCCATGTGGTGGACAAGGCGGTGCTTCGCAATTACTGGAACCCGGATAACGTCGGCGAGCTGATGCGTCACAACTGCCCGGGCTGCCGGTTCAGGAGCACCCTCGAATCGCGCGCCAAGGGGGTCATCGAATGCCCCATCCTTTCGACCCTCAAGGTGAGCACATTCCTCTGCCATCATTTTTCCGATCACAAGGGCAATGCCGGGTTTTTCCTCGTAAGCCGAAGCACTCCGCCGCCGCTTACGAATGAGGACATGAGGTTCGTCGCCACCCTCGCCGGGTCGGTGCTGAATATAATCGACAACTATCTGCTGTATAAAAAACTCAGCCAGCTCGCGACGACCGACGGCATGACCGGGCTGTATAACCACCGGCATTTCCAGGAGCTTCTGAAGAACGAAGTCGCGAGGAGCCATCGCTACGGTTTCCCGGTCGCGCTGTTGCTGCTGGATATCGACCATTTCAAGATATTCAACGACACATACGGCCACCAGGTGGGGGACGAGGTGTTGAAATCGGTGGCGCGCGCGTTGAGGCGGGCCGTGCGTACCACCGATATCGTGGCAAGGTACGGCGGCGAGGAGATGACGATAATCCTGCCGCATACGGGGCTCGATGACGCGGCGGTGGTCGGCGAAAAGATACGGGGCGCGGTCGAGGCGCTCGACCTCCCGGTGGGCGGAAAGATGCTAAAGATAACCATTTCGGTGGGGGTCGCGGGATTCCCCGATTGCGCGTCGGACCCGGCATCGCTCATACAGGAAGCCGACGCCGCAATGTATCACGCCAAACAGAACGGGCGTAACCAGGTGCAGGTGGCGTCAACGCAGCCAACCGTCGCGCCCGGTAAATAAAAAGGAGAGCCTTAAAGGAATTTTTAATGTCGGTCAAGCCGAACGGACAACATCCCGGGGAGAGCAAAGTGGGCTTCGAGGAAACGAGCGAAGCGGGATACCATCTTTTCGAGGACATAGTCAAGGCGCTCAGCATGACCATGGACCTCGTCGAGCAGGCCACCAATGAGCATGCCATACGCGTCGCGTCGATCACGTTCAACCTCGGAAAACATCTCGGCCTCGAGGACAAGAGCCTCCGTAACATATTCTATGCCGGGCTGTTGCACGACATCGGGCAGATAGGCACTCCCGACGATATCCTCCGCAAGCCGAAGAACCTTACCATAAACGAACAGGCCGCGATATGGACGCATCCCCATGTCGGCTATGAAATCGTTCGCGAAGTGCCCACCCTTACCGGCACGGCGCATTTGATACGATGGCATCACGAGCGGTGGGACGGCACCGGCTATCCCGACAGCCTTTTGTGGGATGAAATTCCCCTCGGCGCGCAACTGTTGTGCATATGCGATGCGCTCGACGCTCTTCTCAGCCCCAGGCCGTGGCGTCCGGCGCTTTCCATGGATGAAGCGACCGGGGAGCTGACGAAATTCCAGGGGATGCAGTTCAGCCCGAAGTATGTCGCGGCGCTGCTCGACCTCGTCAAAGCGGCGGGTTTCGACGAGTTGACTTCGATCAGCGATGCGTCCCGCGAAGTGCTGAAGCGCGTCACGGTCGGCGATGCCGATTTCCGAAGCCTTTCGGGGCAGAAGATAATGAACATCGTCGCCCTGTTCAGCCGCATCATCGACGCCCGGCACAAATATACCCGCGGACATTCGCGACGCGTGGCGAACCTCGCGCGCGAAATCGGCGTCGAACTCGGCCTCGCCGAGCAGGACCTGTTCAAGCTCGAAATCGCCGGGCTGCTACACGACGCCGGCAAGGTGAAAGTGCCATCGCGCGTCATCGATAAGGTGGGGAAACTCACCGACGAGGAGCGGTTCCTCATACGCGAATACCCCATCATCAGCGAGCGCATCGTGAGCACCATCGGGCCGCTGGTCGAGCTGGGCAAGATAGTGCGGCATCAGCATGAGCGCTTCGACGGCTCCGGCTATCCCGACGGCCTGCGCGGCGAGGAGATACCGCTGTTCGCGCGGATACTCGCCGTCGCCGACAGCTACGACGCCATGGCCACCGACAGGGCGTACCGCAAGGCGCTTCCGCTGGAGAGGCGGATACGCGAGATGCAGAAGGGATTCGGCGCCGGACACTTCGACCCCGCCCTCTACAAATTCCTTCCCGGCGACGAGGAGGGCAACTGATGCCGGTTACAAAGCGCGAAAAGCTGTTCTTCACCCCGGAGATAAGCCCGTCGATGATATTCCACCATCTCGAGAAGTTCCATTTTCAGAGCATCTTCGACCCCTTGTCGTTCACCTCGGGCGGCTCGGGATACTTCAAGCTGCAGAATATCCGCGTCGTATCCAACGACCCGTCGATGTTCACCTACGTGCGCGGCAAGGCGCTCTGGGAGAACAACAGCTTCTATATCCCGGAGAAAACGGTCGATGCCGTATGCGCGGTGGATGACGGCGAACTCGACGGCCATGTGCGGTTCGCGGGGCTCGACGCGCCGCATCTCAACGACGAGATGAAGGCGTATCTCGACCTGTGGCACATACGCATCCATCACGAAAAGGACGAATATGTGCAGGCGCTGCTTCTCACGGCGGTGACGTGGTGCATCGATTATTGGATAACGTCGCGCGAGAGCGGCGTGGAGCCGTTTTTCGACCCGCCGTCGCTTTTAAAATACTACCTGAACCACGTCAACCGCCAGGTGATGAACAACCACGACTCCAACGAGATGTGGCGCGAGCGTCCGCACGAGCTGGCGTCGAAGGTGCTCACCGACGCGATGTTCCTCAACCCGCCGCCGATGAAGGGCTACGCGTCGCTCGGGTTGCGCGAGTGCATCGCCGAGCGGTGGCTTCGCGCCGATCCGCAATTCGACATGGCGCGGATTGTCCATGACGGCTGCCTCGGCGGGACATTCGACGACAGGGAGCAGTATATCGCCGCGCTGAGGGATTTTCTTAAGCACGCGCGCCATATACAACTGTGGATAATCGCGCTCAGCAACCGCCACCCATTCACGGCGGTGGAATTGCAGGAGATATTGAAGGACTACGGGCGCAAGGTCGCCTCCGTCGACATCGAACTTCCCCCCGGCTTCTTCTCCACAAGAGCCGTGCACACGGTAGTCGTGGCGAGTGGGTAAGGAAGTTCCTCAGTATAGCTTATTTCAATTAGCCAGGACGCTACAGCGAGGGGGCAGTTATAAGGGTAACGCATACTTTAGTATGCGCGGAGGGGTTATATCTAGATATGTGAGGACACCAAAACGTGAAGTACCTGTTGAGCTGCTTATTTGTTAAAGGGGTAATTATTTCCACCATCAAATGAACAACTCTGCAAAAACCCGTAGCAATAATATTCAAAATGATTTATAGTTTGCCTGTGTCAACCCGTACTACTGGCGGGAATCAAGGCTATACCGTGGGCAGAAACCTTATGCGGGTATTAAGCTGTGCTGGATTAGTTAAATATGATATGCGGAAGATTGAAGGAGGAATAAACAGAACATAATGTCTCAGATTATAAATATTTACTGTGATGAGAGTTGCCATCTACTGTTAGGAGATCATAGGGCTATGGTAATCGGTGCAATATGGTGCCCTGCTAACATTTCAAGAATCATCGCGGATCAAATACGCGCCATAAAAGAAGAGCATGGTCTGAATCGCTATGCCGAAATTAAATGGCGTGGCGTGTCTCCATCAAAACTCGATTTTTTCCTTGCGCTTGTGGAGTATTTCAAAATAACACCGGCTCTGTTTTTCCGAGCCGTTGTGATACCCGATAAATCCATACTAAGGCACGATGATTTCGACCAGACTCACGACGATTTCTACTACAAGATCTATTTCCGAATGCTTGAGCATATAATCACTCAGCCGGATAACCATTATCGAGTTTTTGTTGATATAAAGGACACTCGGTCAGAAGATAAAATAAGAAAACTCAGGGATTGTCTAGCTTACAATATTAGAGACTTCGATAAGAAGGTTATAGAAATTCAAAGCGTCCGGTCGCATGAAATTCAGCAAGTACAGTTAGCGGATCTCTTCATCGGGGCTGTTAGTTTTGCCAATAGCTTCATGAAATTTGACAGGGAGAGGAGTTCAGCGAAATGGACCGTTATTGACAAGATAGGAAATGACTTAAGGGTTTCGCTAGCTAAAACATCTCCGATTGAACAAATGAAGTTCAACATACTTCATTGGAGGCCCAAGGGGGCGCCGGATGTGTAACCATCCAGAATGGCTTCCTGGCCTTGTCGAGCTAACAGATGCTGGTGGTGACTACTATAGATATATAGAGCTCCTTTACAAGTACTATTGTGATGATTTTGTAAATTCTACTCCTGAGTTCAAAGGGAAACCGGTTCGCACAAATACTGACCTGAGCCGAGATGGGAAAGAAGAAAGCTTCTGGCACATTCTTGAGGGCCAATTTCAGGACCAGATGGCGGATGACTTAGGGCGTCACAAAAGAATCAGATGGATAAGACCGATTATCGAAACCGCGAAAGCAAACAGACTGAACTGCTGGAGGATCGCGGAGTGCAAAAAAGCCAGAGAGCGAGTTAAAATAAAGCTCGCGTTAAATGATTTCAGTTATCTAGTCATTCTGGGCTTAAAGCAAAACTACTATGTCCTGATAACGGCTTTTCCAATCGAAA
Source organism: uncultured Planctomycetota bacterium (assembly GCA_964608735.1). Classification (GTDB taxonomy): domain Bacteria; phylum JAJVIF01; class JAJVIF01; order JAPKYR01; family CAZSPL01; genus CAZSPL01. Next base: position 8,673 of record CAZSPL010000128.1, read on the forward strand.
GACAGCGAATCAAGGATGAGGTCAGCAAAGAGTGGGAAGCACACAAAATAGAGCTATAAAACGCAAAGCCGCCCTTACGGACGACATGCAGGCTCCTTCTACATCATGGTAGTTGAGCTATTGATAATATACTATATTACTATCCGTTTGTCAAGTATTTCTTAACGTAATTCTCACCCATTCTATAGCGCATAAGCCCTGTGATGGGCTTCTCGGAGCCCTTGGAGCATTAAGTGGTAGCCCGGCAATTCACCATCAAAGCTGTATATTCAGTTGTTCCAAGGCCCGGCAGATGAATTGCCGTGCTACGAACTGGAGTTAATGTGCCCTCATGGTTTACAATTGCTCGAGCCGGAAGTATCGAGGCGATTTTGGAGGCTGTGATGTTCAGACTGAAAGACCTGCGCTTTATCCTTATTCCGATATTCATTCTCATCCTCGGCGGGATGGCATCGGGCGACTGCGAACCGAACGACGGCAACGACCCCGCAGTCAATGCCGTGACCATCGGTCCGACAGAGACCGTCACCGGGGCCGTCTGCCCCGATGACCTGTTCGATTTCTACACCATCACCATCCCCGATGGCAGCGACGTCTCGGGGACCGTCACGTTCTCGTCGCCGCAGGAATCCACCGTACTCCGCGTCATCAGGGAGTCCACGCTGGAGAACGTCATCGACGACATTTCGACCAACGACACCACGAATTCATACGACATCCCCATCAGCAAAGGCACGATCACCCCCGGCAAATACTATTTCCGCATCTCGTTCTGGTCATCCGCGGCATACGATCACGATTACACGCTCATCCTTAACCTGAGCATAACCACGCCGCCGGCGCCGGGGATCGGATATTTCACGGGCCCGGGGCTCAAGCCACAGGCGCAGCCCGCGTTTCCGCCCTGGCCGAGCGAGAACGGGCAAGCGGATGGCGCGCGCCGTGCCAAGGTCAACGGCCCGGGGGGGAAGATGAAGGAGATATACGCCATCGACCTGTGCGATGACCAGCTGTATTACAGCATTTGTCTGGGGGGTGTCTATTACAACCAATATTTAGAAGGGAAATTGCAAGTCGATGAACGGGAGGAACGCTTCAGCAACCTGCTCGCGGGATTCGGCAACAGGATCTATATAGATGCTGTCGTGCCCAAAGACGTGGTTTACACCTATGCATTCGATATCGGGGTCGGCGAGCAATGGGGCGACTCGGAGTCGGGTCCCGCGGTCCTCGGGAAAATGGGACGTGTTTACCGTTACACATATGGCCAGGTCAGGGGCTTGATGGCGACGGAAGCGGATGGGTCCTCCGCTTGGATCAGTGAAGTCCCCGAGGCGGGGTTCCACCTCGGGGTCGGTCCCATCGGGAGAAACATAATTTACAACAGCGGGTACGACGATATGGTATACAGGGATAATGTCCATATCTGTTCATTTTCGACCGACGGCTCGCTGCTCTGGACTGTAGGCCCGATGGATAAGGAGGTCCGGGGCATAGCGGAAGACGCGTCGGGCAATGTCTATTTCAGAAACATCGACCAGGTGCTCTACAAGGTCGAGCCGGATGGGAGCATCGAGTGGCAGATAACAATGCCGAACGGTGCGAATTCCACATCCGATCGGCGCTTCATGCTGGGGCCCATCGTGGGTTCCGACGGCAGGATATGGCTGCACACAAAGATAGAGAAACCATCATCGCCGGCCCCCTCCACCAGCGGATACACACTGGGGCCGTCCATAAAACCGGCAGTCCAGATTGTCGGGCCCATGTTCTATGTCGTGAACGGCGACGGGACCATCTACAAGAATGGAATCATCGGGTCATCCGCCAACCCGCCGGAGTATGCCTGCAGCGGCTCGAACGGATATTTCTGCGTGTCGTATACCGACGGCTCCGTAAGGGGCTTCACGGACTGGGACCAGTCCGCCTGGACATGGCAGGGCAATGCTCAAACGATCCTCGACATGATAATGGACAATGACAACCGGCTGTATGTCCTTTACACGGCCTTCGGGATAGAGACCGTCGGCGGGGGCTGCTATATCTCCGTGCTCGATTCGTCGGCGGGCGGGCAGCTCGGGTTCACGAAAGTCGATGTTCCCTTTGAATGGATGGATTCGCCGTCGGAGCTTGCCATAGGGGAGAATGAAACTCTCATCTACCTCAACGCGGCGGGGTATCTTAAGGTTTACGGCCCTGAAGTTGGACAATTGGGAGTTGCCGGGCAACCAATCAAGGTGAATTAAATATTCCCCGGCAGATGAATGCCGGGTTGCGGATTTCACTTAACCGAACCGCGAGCGTCAGCGAGCGGCCTCACATTTAATCATTGACAGGCACCAATTCAAATACTACTATATGCTGGGAATACGCAGGGAAGCGTCCCGAAATGTAGAAGTACAATCAGGAAAGGTGCAGTAATGGATAAATGCGCAGTTGATTCGTGCCAGGAATCCGTCTCCAAACCCGGACACAAGCTTTGCTACAAGCATTGGAAGATGGAGCAGGAGGGCGAGGTCACAGCCTGTGAGAAGTGCGGGAAATATAAGGAGAATGATTTTCCGCTTTGTAAAGACTGTTATTCGAAAAAGAATAATTTTAG
>CAZSPL010000129.1:0-11206 GCA_964608735.1 uncultured Planctomycetota bacterium
AGTGAGGAGGAAGATGAAAATTAACCCGCGAAGTCCCCTCATGGTGCCTCCTTGGTGCATTTGCTAGCGTATCTAAGTGTACCACATACGGGGGATAGGGACAGTCACCTTGGATTTTACGATGATGGTCAGTTGCGGGTTTTGTGCCAAGGTGACTGTCCCTGAGCCCGCGGGGTTAAAGTTGCTTTGGCCCACACTGAAGTGTGGGGTACCCTTCTGCCTTTGCTGAAGCGGGGTATTTATTCTGTCACGACGGGCAAGGATGCCCGTGCTCCGGGGAGGAGAAGTGAAAAAACCCGGCGGTTGGGCCGGGGCGCTCGCGGTCCAGTGATTACCTTTCTATTCCTTTATCTTTTTCAACTCTTCGGTCAGCTTGGGGACGACTTCGAACAAATCACCCACGATGCCGTAATCGGCAATCTGGAATATCGGCGCGTCGGGATCCTTGTTTATTGCCACGATGCAGTTCGATGTCCCCATCCCGGCGAGATGCTGTATCGCGCCGGAGATGCCGCAGGCGATGTAGAGCTTGGGCGACACGGTCTTGCCGGTCTGTCCCACCTGGTCGGCATGGGGGCGCCACCCGGCGTCGACGGCCGCGCGCGATGCCCCCACCGCTCCGCCGAACAGACCCGCGAGGTCCTCGAGGATTGTGTAGTTGCCGGGCTCTTTCATGCCGCGTCCGCCGGACACGATGACATCCGCCTCGGCGACATCTATCTTCCCCTCGGCTGCCTTCAGAAGCTCCTTCACGATGGCGCGCATGTCGTTCTCGCTGACATCGACCGGCAGCTTCTCGATTTCCGCCTTCTTGCCGGCTTCGGGCTCTTCGAGAAGGAACGCCTTCGGCCTGAGCGACACGATAAACGGCTCTTTCGCGGGCTCGACCCATGTGCGGGCCTTGCCGGCATAGACCGGGCGCAGCGCCGAAACCTTGCCGGCCTCGACCTTCAGCTCGATGCAGTCCTCCGCGAGAGGGGCGTCGAGAAGTCCGGCTGTTATCGACGACAGCTCGCGCCCCATGGTCGTCGCCGAGAAAAGGATGAGTCCCGGCTTGCACTTGTCGACTATTTTCATGACGGCGCGGGCGTATGCCAGGCCGCTGTAATTGGCGAGGTTCGGGCTGTCGGCGATGTAGACCTTCGCCGCGCCGTATTCCCCCGCCGATGCCGCATCGTCGTCGACCGGGCCGACTATCGCGGCGAACACCGAACCGCCCAATTCCGGCGCGCGGCGTTTCGCCTCGCTCAGGGCTTCGAACGCTGCTTTCTTTATCTTTCCTTCGCGAGTTTCGAGTATGGTCAATATGTCTGGCATAATTTTTCTCCTGTTTAATTTCTAAACGACTTTCGCCTCGTCGCGGAGGGCTTTCACGAGGTCGTCGACCGCTTCGGCCCCTTTGCCGACAATGCGCCCGCCCACCCTCGGCGGCGGAAGCTCCATCCGTATCACGACAAGCCCCGGGGGCTCCATGGCGGGTTCCTTTATATCCAGCGGGGCTTTCATGGATTTGCGTACCGCGATGAGGTTTGGGTAACGCGGCTCGTTCAAGCCCTTCTCGGCGGTGAAAATCGCCGGGAGCTTGACATCGAATTTCTCCGCGCCCCCTTCGACATTTCGCTTGCATACGGCGCTTCCGGCGCCGGCATCGATTTCGAGCTCGCTTACCGCGGTCACCACCGGCAGGTCGAGTCGCGCGGCGATGAGCTGGGGTATCTGGCTGTAATCGTCATCGACATTCTTCTTGCCGAACAGAATTACGTCATACTCCAACTGCTTTATCTCGATCGAAATGGCGCGCGCGACACCCATCGGGTCGAGCGCCGCATCCTGGTCCTTGAGGAGGATGCCGCGGTCGCATCCCATGGCGATGGCGGTGCGGATTTCCTTTGTGGCCTCTTCGGGGCCGACGCATATGACAGTGATTTCCCCCCCGAACTTCTCTTTGAGTTGGACAGCTTCCTCGACGGCGTATTCGTCATAGGGGTTCATGACGTAGACGACGCCCGAGGGATCGATGGCGCGTCCGCCAGAGCCGACGCGTACCTGGGTCTCGGTGTCCGGCACTCGTTTGATGACAACGATAATTTTCATGCAGACAACCTCCGGCAATGCAGAATATCGAGGGTGCGGAACCCTCCGGGCCAGCCCTTCCATAGCAGGGCACTATAAGATAAGAGATTTTGCGAAAATGTCAAATCAATGGCGGGCATGAGAGCACTAGCGAAGAAGGATATGGCGGTTTCCTGATAATTGATGGTATTATCGATAACGGAATCACAGGTTTTTTTATTTTACCTATTGCGATAGTTCTTAATATGTGGTACTCTCGGACTGACAGGCAAGGAACAACGCACACTGCCCGTGAAAATTTGTAGAAGGGTTCGACCGCATAGTACGTCCACCTTTTGTTAAAGTCAGAACAACCCATATAATAGAGGTGGGGCTATCCATGATGTAGTTAGAATTCCGGCAAGGGGGATTATGCTGCTAATGCTGATAGGTGGCCTGCTGTTGTTTGCAGTCGGCGACATTGCCCTCGCAACGACGACCTACACAGGAGGAAACGGCCATTTTGGCGACGGCCGAGATGGCACACCAGCCGATATCACTGGTACCCTGACGCTATCATCTGATATGTATTATGACAGCCTTACAGTCGATGGCGGAACAGTCAAGACTAACGGCTTCCGGTTATTCGTGGAAAATACCCTCGAGGTAAAAGGCAACGGAACGATAACCGTATCAGGGGGCGATGGCGGCAATGGTAGTAATGCCGCTCTCGGCACAGGTGGCTCAGCCGGAACTGCCGGTTCTTCAAATGCCGGTGATAATTTTCTGCCTGGCGGAAAGAACGGTGCCGCAGGCGGGGCGGGAGGAGATGGGGGTTTCTCTCAGGTCGGTCAAAATGGATCGAATGGCGGGAATGGTGGAAATTCAGCTTACGCCCAGGTATCAACCAGCGGTAAGTCTGGTAAAGCAGGTGGAGCAGGCGGTGATTGTTTGGCTTGGGGCGGGGGAAGCGGGGGAAATGGAGGTAATCCTGGAGTAAATCTCGCTACTGCCAACCAGAATAATTAACCCTGGAACATAACCCAGTTGACTCTCTGGGGTTTAATCACTGAATCTGGTGGCACTCTCATAAAGTTTGAAGCCACGCCCGGGAATGGCGCTTCCGGCGGCGGTGGTGGTGGAGCGGGTAATCTTGGTAATAGAGGCGGAGGAGGAGGTGGTGGCGGCGGTAGCGGCGCTGACTCCGGTATGATGTATATTGCCGCCAAAACCATAACGCTTGCGGCAGGCAGTAGTATTACGGCTGATGGCGGTGATGGAGGCGACGGAGGCGATGGAGCCGCGGCTCCCGGTCCGGGCAATGCCGGCGGGGGTGGAGGCGGTTCCGGTGGAAGCGGTGGTAACGGTGGTATAATGGTTCTTATCTACGAAACACTTACCAACAATGGTTCGATAACCGCTGACGAGGGAACCGGCGGTACAGCAGGTACTGGTGGCGCTGGTTCTGCCGGTGGAGACGCAGGGGTGGACGGCACCGATGGAGATGATGGAACGCAGGGGTGGGTAATTCGATTCGATATGTAAACCAGGAGGAAGTTATGAATGCGGTCTCAAAGAGTGGGAAATATATCCTTGTGTGCTTCTCTCTCCTGACCGCTCTTGGCTGTTCGAGCGCTTCATCTCCTATTGAACCTTTTATCGACGGCAACCATGCACAAAACAAGGATATATCAGGAGGAACCGGGCTATGGGGGATATTTGAGTTTGCGGTAGACCTTGAAAACCATGATCTGCAAATCGCGGAATTGCGCAACTCCGATAACACGCTTAACGTCCTGTCGTTTCTCGAACCTCCCAAGCATGCTTATGTAACATACGATTCCGGCACCCTCATCATCGAGCCCGCGCAGAATTACGTCGGCGTCGACGTGATACTTACCAATCCGTTTGTAACGCCGAAGAACCGTTTCATGGGCTTCGATGTTCGCGGCCTTGTAATCGGCCCGAATGTATTGAACGCGGATGGATGCACTCCCCTGATGAATCCCACCGAATTCGAGGGGGAGCCGTATGGCTACGTGGACGGCCTTCTGGGATCGCCGAACAGCGCCGTCGGCTATGACGGGCCCTACTGGGCTATAAATATTTCGCCGACGGGCTGGGACTGAATGACAACCTGGGCGAATTCTTCTCGCAAACCGCCAACCTGGCCGCGCGGGGAGTATTCAACGAGGGCAGCACCAATATGCGTCATTACGATTTAACATGGAAAGGCTCTGGCTATGGCTTCCTGAAATTCAACTACGCCGTTATCGCCAACCACCACACTCCCACCGGACCGCCGCCGTTTGAGCCTGAAGACTTCCCGATTTCCGGCGCCAATATGCCGGAGGCGTTCTGCTTGAGCGTATCCTCGTTAAATAGCAGCCTGTACTTCAATGATGACGGTTATGGCGGCGGGCTGATAGACCTCGAACTGGAAGTATGGGATTGGCAGGATTTGTCTGCAACAGAAGTCATTCTGGAATCCGTTCCAATAGGCCCTCCTCCCGGCGAGATATGGTTGGGTCCCGTGACACTGGATACTTACGAGCCGGGCGGCACAAGCCATTCCGGTATATACCGTTTCATGGGTATCGGCGGGACTCCGCCGGCGAGCGGCGAGCTCGAGCTGCAGATAACCGTTGTCGACAACTCGATTACATATGGCGCGTCATGGTTCCAGGGATTGCTTCCAATGGATAACCCATTCTATTTCGTCCCGGTGTACACCTGCCTGAAGCTGAAAGTCCAGATTTATGAGGTCGTCATGGACTGGATACCGGTTGAGGGACAAACAGGGGTGCAGCTATCCAAGACACCGGACCAGGGCTCGCGTCCGCCGGAACTTACCGTGTTTTCGGAGGATCCCGGCGAGAGCAGGGGAATAACGCTTATGCAATGGGCGAATTTGTTCTTTGAATGGGAGGATGATTACAGCGATTATACGGACGATTTCCCATGGTTGTGTAGCGACTCGTTACTTGATATCAACCATTTTGAAATGGTCTTCGACGGCAGGCATTTGGCGTTCACGACCTATTCCCAGAATCCTAGCCCGCCTTTCACGTATCCAAAATCCAGCCATATTGGGCTTATCGCGGAGGAGTCCGGTAAATTGGACCCTATGGATGGCCTTATTACGTTGACAGGCTACAATTATTGGGTGGATTTGGGCGATATATCCACCGGCGTTTTCGGCTATGACGGGACCGAGTTCGGGCAAGATGAAAATCTGTATTTTACTTACGGTTATTCAACTATTCCCGACAATCCCGAACCGGGAAATTCTACACCGGATGATGGGGCAATTTTCTTCGCCCGTTGGTTGTGGCCTTATGATATTTCCATCGATCCTAATCCATTGTGCCGTATGGCTGCTTATGGCCTGTCCGCGCGCGATCCGGTCAATCCCGGTCCGATCAATGACTTCGAGCCGAGGGACCAGCGTATCGGGGTAGATGACAACACGGGGATTTATTTAGTGGATAAGAATCCGCCGCACCCGGATTATGATTGGGCGGAGTTCTTTTATATGCTCGATGATTTTGACATGCTGCACATGGTTATAGTCGAGTGGGAGTACCCATCCGAAGTTATTTATGTTGCCGGCGTTGAGGCATCCACCTGGGGCGGCACGCCGGTGGATGTCGAGGTGGCCCCGGCATTCACGTACACGGCCTGGTCCCCCTGGGGCTGGTCCGAAGTGCTTATTGACAAGGGAAACGGCACCTGGACCGTAATGACCCTTCTGTGGGATTGTACCCAGGACCCGCCCATGGTCTTTATCTTAGACGAGACCGAGCCGTTGCCGGGCACGCCTTCGGCTCTCGATGTGGATAATACCGATTTCGAAGTGCATGTCATCGCCGAGGTGGATGATAAGGTCGAAGCCACCGTATTCGAATGGTACGACAACCTCACGGGAGGGGATGGTTAAGATGAAACGGAATCTGATTATAACTGCCGTAAGCGCGGTAATCCTGTTTCTCTGCTTTGCTTTGATGGTCACGGCTTCATATCAGGTATATGATGAGCCGGTCGTGATTGAAGCTCCGGGCACATCGATTACCGTGGACGCGACCACCGATCTTTCCGGGATTGAAGTAATCACGGAAAGACAAGAGCGGCTCGACAACATCCCAAGTGCGCATCAGGCCGAAATCAGCCGCTGAGGACAAGTTCGGCTGACTGAAAAATCAGGAACGGCCATCGATTTCTCAATGAAAAGCCGGGATTGCTCCCGGCTGAAATGCCCAAGTATTTATCTTGATTAATTCGATTCGAAACAATATATCCCGCCGTTGGCCGGCACTATCATCTTCCCGAACGCAAATCCTATCGCGTTGCGTATACCGCCCTGGATCGCCTGGGTGAAGACAATACTCCCGGTCTCGCAGTCAAAGCCATAAAGCGTGCCGCTTGTGTTGCCGATGTATACGACTCCCTCGTTGTAAACCGGCGATGCATCGTAATAGGCCGCGGCCGATTCCCACATCTTCGAAGGTGCCGAGCCCATGTCCTTTATCGCGAGACATCCGCTGGTGCTGAATGCGCTTCCCTGGTAGATAACGACATGGTCATCCGACGGGTCGACCCAGTATGCCAGCCCGGTGATATAGGCATCGCTGTCCTCGTCATATGTCCAGTACAGCGTACCGGTCTCGGCATCGAGACACCGAAGCCCCTCGTTGTATGTCGCGAGATAAACGCGCCCGTTGACCACCAGCGGCGCGTCCCAGTGACTCTGTCCCTCGGTGCTCGGGGTCTGCCATATAATCGAGCCGTCATCGGTGTCCATGCAGGTGAAATAAACCGCGTTGGCGAAATAGATCTTGCCGTCGAATATCGCCGGGCAGGTTTCGAATGAGGTCAGACTGCCGACGCTTATCCATATTTCCGCCCCGGTGTACGCATCAAGGCAAACCATCGTGCCGCCGAATGCGATGTACACCCTGTCGTTGTAGAACCTCGGGTTATGGCGCATCCATGATGTGAGCGGCTCGCCGTACTCCCACTCGATCGCGCCGGTGAGGGCATCGAAGCACCACACCCGGTCGCCGCCGACAACTATCCGTCCATCGGCGCCGTCATCATACCAGACCGCTCCGGTCATCCCGCGGCCGTAGTCGTTGGTGGGGTTTATATTTTGATACCAGACCACGGCGCCGTCTACGATATCCAGGCAGTACAGGAAATGGTTCGAACTCGTGCTGTATGCGCCGCCCAGCGAGACGGTGTAGACATAATTCTCGGTTATCGCCGGGCCCGGCATTTTATAGGCGGAGCTGAGCGGCGTATACCACGTCTGAGAGTAATTGGTATGGTCGAAATTCTGGATGTTCGGGTTGCGGCCGATATTCGCGGCGTTGTACTGGAAGCACGACCACTCCGGCGGATATTCATTGACCACCGGGGCTTCATCGTCCACCGGGGCGCTGGTCCAGAAATACGCCGCCTGCTTTTCTCCCGGAAGGAGCCCACCGTAGCCTTCCGCTTCGCATTCGATGGTGAGGAAAATGTCGATCTCCCCCGCTGTAACCGGGGTCGCATCGACGATGTCGATTATATAAGTCGAATAGCCTTCGCCTCCGCCGGTCGGGCCGACATCGGTAACTGATGTGAAACTGCCCGCGCTCTCCGCGCTGACCAGGTTGAGACCGGCATCGAACCAGTCATACACATCTATCTGCAGGCTCAAATCGCCGCCAAGTTCGACGCCGTCGTTGTAGAGAGTGTCGTCAAGTATGGTTACAGCGATATTCCACGCCTCCGGCCTGTTGGCCTCGGGGGCGAAATCATCCGGGGCGCTGTATGGCGGGTCCCCCTGCGGGAACTGCCACGATGCATCCACCGCATAGTTGAACACCAGCCCGGCGGTGCCGAGGTCGATGGTGTAGTGTCTCACATTCTTCTGCCCGGCGCTGAAAAGGCCGCGGCTGTCGACCGGAACATCCGACACCGGGTCGTCGGGGTCGTCGAGGTCGTCGCAGAAATATTTATATCCATTCAATGTCGCGCTGAAATCGGCCACCGAATATGGCGCGCCGAGAAGGCCGTCGGTGTAGCCGAAGATGGTGCCGTTGGATGGAAACTCCGATGGATTCCACCAGCGCGTGAAGCCGTCGGCATTCGCAAGGTGCAAGTCGTCCGGACCCGGCATGAGCAGGTCGGGATTGTCGAATCCGCCGATGCTTCCGTCCGATATCAGAATCCCGCATACATCGAAACCGGAGAATTCCGTCAGCCCGAGGAACGGGTGTCTCAGCCCGATGCCGGCTTCGATTATGTTCCCGTTGAACTCCAGTGATTCGAGGCTGAGAAAGAGGAGTGCCGGCGGTTCGAGGAACGGCAGCGCGTTGAGGTGCAAATCGGCTATCCTGAGCTGTGTAAAATCGAGCGTCTGGGCATCGGGATTCGCCGTGAACTGCCACAGGCCCAATAGATTATGGCTTTGTAAAGATGTCGCCCTTTCTGCGAGGGTGTCCGGCGCGAGGGGTGCAGAGGTGTTATCGGTTCCGCCGGAACATCCGAGCGAGAAGATCAAGGCCGCTGAAAGCAGCAAAATCGCAACGGTTCGTAACATGGGTAGAACCTCCGTGTAATGCTAATAGTTTTGATGCGCGAAAGGGCGAAAAAAGTAGGGACAGTCACCTGTTTCGCTTGCTGGATTCGGGTAGGGCGGATTTGATCGACATGAAACTACGATATGCATCAATGGTCGACGCGGAAATCCGCCCGTATCTTCAAGCGCGCATCACGGCTACGCCGTCGCACAAGAGTGCGAATAGATACGCGCTACCCGACTTTTTCAACAGCCCCACTGTTCCTACTTTTTTCTATAACAATCACATATCAGTGAACATCGTAAACCAGAGCTGCCCTCTTGCATCGGTCGGTACTTCCTTGCATGCGAACGGAAGCGCGAGCTTGTTGCCGACAGCCTCACCCTGCGCGCCCATCCAGCTGGAATTAGTAGCAGCCAGCGTGGAGGGATGGAGAATTGGATACTCCGATGCCGCAAGCTGTATTTCGGGAGGATCGCTGAATGCGCCGCCGGGCTGAAGCAGCGAGCTCTGATAATTGGGATATGTGCAGCTCTGCAGCCAGCTGAGAAGAATCCCGTTGGTCGTATGCACGAGGTTGATATACGCTGGCTCATTATCAATACGGTTGTTGATGTCCCCCGATGACGTAGGCGGCGGGGTCGGGAAATCCCACGTGCCGTTGATCGGTGTATCCGTCATGTCCCACACGCCGCTCGTGTTATCCCTTACCCCGTGCACGAATCGGAACTGGACATTATTGTAATTATAACCGAACTCGGTCCAGTACCTGTATGTGGAAGCATGAACCCAGTGGACATTGCCGTCTGAATCGACCGCAAGATCCCCATGGTAGTTCTGCATGATACTTCCGCTATTGCCCATGCCGGGATTCTGGAACGCGGCGACCATTTCCCACGCGTTGGAGCTGACGTTGGGATCGAACTCGAGCGCGCACACTCCGACATTTTCGCCCGAACCCTCGAAGCTGAAACTTCCGCCGATGCAGTAGAAGAAATGCCCCGTCGTGGGATGGTACACGAGGTTGTTATTCCCGCTTGGGTACATGTAATACATATCACCGGTCCCGGTCGAAACCAGGGAGTTGTCGACGCCCAACCCGGCGGTGCCATCGACTACCGTAACCCATCCGCCGGGGGCAAAGTTGTATTTAAGCCCCTGCGGGCCGTTGCAGTAACGCCAGTCAAACAACATCATCAGGATCTGGTCCGTCGGCGATATGGCCAGTGCAACACTCTGCGCGCCGACCGCGGGGTCAACGGTGAAAACTTTCTTGCTCAGCCAGTCGGATGTATCCCAATCGGACGGCTGTCCCGCGGTGTTCGTGTCGAGATATTTCAGGAAGCCGGAGACTATAGGCCCGCCGGAGTAGTCCTTGCCTTCACCGTAAAGCATGTATACGCCACCGTCCGAGTCCGCGGCAAGCTGGAACGCAAGGGGAGGCGCATATGCCCCCTCTATCGACGGGGCGTTGCAGATGTCGCCCTTGGACTGCCATGTCGCGCCGTCATCAGTCGAGATGAACCACCTGAGCTCCCGCTGGGTAGATGATTCAATCCACGAGGCTGCGACATGAAACACGCCGTTGGAGTCCTCGACGAATCGCGTGGCATAATAACTTTTACCGCTGTCTATCATCACCGGGAATATGACATCGGGCGGTTTCTCGTCGGAGACCGCCGCGGTGTAGCCGAAGTATGCCGTCACCGGTTCTCCCGGAAGCAGCCCGCCATAGCCGACATCCTCGCTTTCCGCGCAGATGATGATGTCGATAGACCCTTCGGCGGGCGTGGCATCGAGTATTTCCACTTCGTATGTCGAGTAGCCCTCTCCGCCTCCCGTCGGCGTTCCCGCCTGGACGGATGCGAAGTTACCCGGGCTTTCCACCGTTACGATATTCAAGGGCGCGCCATACCAGTCGTAGACATCCATCTGGAGAGAAATCCCGCCGCCACTTTCGGCGCCGTCATTCCAGAGATCGTTGTCGCTCTCGGTAATTACCGCATTCCATGCTTCGGGACGATTCGCCTCGGGGGCGAAATCTTCCGGGACGCTCCATGGCGGGTCCCCCTGGGGGAACTGCCACGATGCATCCACCGCGTAGTTGAATACGAGCCCGCTGGTGATGTCGATGGTATAGTGCCGCACATTTTTCTGCCCCGCGCTGAACAGGCCCCGGTTTTCGAGGGTGACGTCGGTAAGCGGGTCATCCGGGTCGTCCAGGTCATCGCAGAAATACTTGTATCCGTTCAATGTCGCGCTGAAATCGGCGACCGAATCCTGCGTGCCCAGAAGGCCGTCGGTGTAGCCGAATATGGTGCCGTTCGATGGGAACTCCGATGGATTCCACCAGCGGGAGTAGCCGTCGGGATTCATCAACCGGCAATTATCCGGCCCCGGCATGAAAATGCCGGCATTGTCGAATCCGCCGATGCTTCCGTCGGATATCAAAATCCCGCATACATCGAAGCCGCTGAATTCGCTCAGCCCGAGAAATGGATGTCTCAGGCCGATGTTGGCTTCGATGAGGTTGCCGTTGAATTGCAGCGATTCGAGGCTGAGGTAAAGAAGCGCGGGGGGTTCGAGGA
>CAZSPL010000130.1:0-11194 GCA_964608735.1 uncultured Planctomycetota bacterium
CCTCAAGAGGATAAGCAATTCGCTCGCCCTCCTTGATGGATTCCTTGGCTTTTCCAACGGCTGCCGAGATAACGAAGTTGCCCACGGTTTCCTCGACGACGGTAAGGGCTTTTACGATAGGAACACCCGAGCGGAGAAGGATGGCGAGAGTACGGCTGAAGCGGGAGAGAGCGATCTTCCTGAACAAGAGCCCGAATGCCGGGAGTTTCAGTTGCATCTTAGCGATAAGCCTTCCGAAGAACGGGACCTTGGATAGCTGTTTGGTTACGATGATGATCACGATAATGGCGCCGACAACCCAAAGCAGGTAGTTCTGAAGGGCATCGGACATCATAATCAGGATTTTCGTGGGTCCCGGCAGTTCAGCCTTCATCTCTTCGAATATCTGCTTGAACTTCGGGACGATATAGTAGAGGACGCCCATCACGATGATGAGAGCGGCGATCATGATGATGATGGGATATCGTACGCCGGCCTTGACGCGTGTGCGCACCTCGATCTCGCGTTCGAGGTCGTGCGCGATTCGTTCGAGCACGATGTCGAGCGAGCCGGATTCCTCGCCGGATTTAATCATCGCGACGATAAGCGGGCCGAAGATCTTTGGATGCTGTGACATGGCGTAGGAGAGGGAATAACCCTCCTCGACCTTCAGGGAAATATCCTTGATGGTGTCGACGAGTGTGAGGTTTTCGGTCTGCTTCTCGATGATGCGCAGGGCGCGTAAAATCGGGAGACCGGCGTTGATCATCGTGCTGAGGAGCCTCGCGAACACGGAGATATCCTTGAGCTTGACCGGTGTAAGTCTCTGTATCCCGCGGTCGAGCCTCTGGTAGATCGAGTTCTCGTTGACCTCGGAGATGCGGCTTATGTAATATCCCTGGTCGCGGAGCCGCTCGATGAGCTGGTCCTTGCGGTCCATCGTGATGGTGCCCTGGATGGTTTTCCCCGCGGGGTCTTTGACTATAAAACTAAATTTCGGCACGGATAGTCGCTCCTCTCAGAAGCTCATCGAATTCCAGGATGTTATGGACATTCGAGATGGCTTCCGTACGTGATATAACGCCGCGCTGATAGAGGTCCTTGATGGCGGAATCCATGGTCTGCATGCCCTCTTTCTGGCAAGTTTGCAGGACCGAATAGAGCTGAAACTGCTTCCCTTCCCGGATAATATTCGCCACGGCGGAGGTGTTAATAAGGACTTCGACGCTCGGGACACGTCCTGACATATCGGCACGCAACAGCAGTTGCTGCGAGAAAATGGCTTTCAGGGCGGTCGAGAGCTGGTATCGCACCTGCATCTGCTGATGCGGCGGGAATACGTCGATTATACGGTCGATGGTCTGCGGTGTATCTATGGTGTGCAGCGTGGCAAAAACAAGGTGACCAGTTTCGGCGGCCGTAATCGCGAGGGAGATTGTTTCGAGGTCGCGCATCTCTCCGACGAGGATTACATCGGGATCCTGCCTCAGCACGTGTTTCAAGGCTTCGGCGAAAGAATAGGTATCCTCGTTGAGTTCCCTCTGGTTGACGACCGCCATCTTATGATGGTGAACGAACTCGATGGGGTCCTCGACGCACATGATATGGCATCGCCTGGTGCGGTTGATGATGTCGAGAATGGCGGCGAGGGATGACGATTTCCCCGAGCCGGTGGGGCCGGTGAAGAGAACCAGGCCGCGGCGCATTTTCGCCATCTCCGCGCATATGGGGGGGAGGTTCAGCTGGTTGACGCTGGGTATGTCATTTGGAATAAGCCTCAGCACAACGCCCACAGAGCTTTTCTGGTAGAAGCAATTGACTCTGTAGCGTCCGAGGCCGGTGAAGCTTATGGCGAAGTCAATCTCCCTGTTGCGCTCGAACTTGGTGATCTGTTTTTCGCTCATCAGGGAGCGCGCGATTGATATCGTATCTTCGGGAGCAAGGACAGGCTGGCCGCTAATCGCTTTTAAATCGCCGTTGATCCTAACGATGGGCGGGACGCCGACAGTGATATGGATATCCGAGGCCTTTGCCTTGACGGCATAGGTCATCAACGCCGTGATGTCGATGTCCGATTCCTTCGCATGTTTGTCAAGTATATCCGGCACGGTTAGTAAAACGGGCCGTCAGCTTTCAGCGCTATCGCTCAAAAAGCCAATCCGGCCCGTATATTGTCTCCCGTAATCAAGATTAGTAAATGTATATACTATACTCCTTAATATTTTCTCAATCAGAAATCGCCAATATGAACGCGTAAGAGCTACAGGGCTTCGTCGAGCAGTTCCGGGTCGACCTGGTCGAGAAGCCTTTCATCCTTGAACTCATCGAGCTGAGCGCCGGCGAATTCATCAAGGTATCCATCGGTGCCGTATGCCGGGGCTTCCTCTTTACGCAGGGTCGTGATACGTATCGCTTCGGTGAGAGTGGTCATACCCTTGAGGACCTTTATCAGGGCTGACTGTTCAAGTGTAATCATGCCCTCCCTGATGGCGACCTGGCGGATTTCATCGGTGCTGGCATCGCGCAGGATCAGCTCGCGTATCGCGGAACTTACGCGCATCTGCTCGAAGATACCCACCCTGCCCTTGAAGCCGGTGTTGCGGCAGATGGTGCAGCCGCGTCCTCGGAAGAGCTTGGAATCATCGACTTCACGGCCGGGGAAATATTTTCGTACGAGGGCGATGAGTTCGTCTTCAGCCGGGGCGGGCTCCTTGCATACGGAGCACACGGTGCGCATGAGCCGCTGGCTCATGATGCCGATACAGGATGCGGCGACGAGGTAGTTCGGCGCGCCCATCTGAACGAGGCGCACGACCGAAGACGGCGCATCGTTGGTATGAAGCGTGCTGAACACGAGGTGGCCGGTGAGTGACGCTTCGATGCCGGCTGTGAGTGTTTCCTGGTCTCGAATCTCTCCGACGAGGATGATATCGGGGTCCTGGCGCAGGAATGACTTGAGTGCGGAGTGGAAATCGAGGCCGGCCTTGTAGTTGACTTCAACCTGGTTGATGCCGTTCAGCGTATATTCGACCGGTTCCTCGATGGTGACTATATTTACTTTGGTATCGTTCAGAAGGTTTAGCACCGAGTATAGAGTGGTGGATTTTCCCGAACCGGTAGGCCCGGTGACAAGGAAGATTCCCCAGGGGCTTTCGGATATGTCGCGTATGAACCGCTCCTCGAAATCCTCGAGGCCGAGTTTGTGCAGACCGACCATGGCGTTGTTCTTGTCGAGAATTCGGAGCACCATCTTCTCGCCGAAAACGGTGGGCAGGCAGGATACGCGGAAGTCGAGTTCCTTGCCGCCTATCTTGCTGGCCATACGGCCGTCCTGCGGCTTGCGCCTTTCGGCGATGTCGAGGGAGCTCAAGATCTTGAAACGCGAGATGGTCGGGTTCTGGATTTTTGTCGGGATAGTCATGATCTTGTGGAGGATACCGTCAATACGATACCTGACCACGACTTCCTTCTCCGTCGGTTCGATATGGATATCCGAGGCGCCCGATTCCACCGCCTCGGTGATGATCGTGGTAACAAGCCTTACGACCGGGCCCGCGTTTACCGCTTCGAGGCCGTCGGCTTTGAGGCTCCGGGCGAGGATGTTGGCGTCGTCTTCTTCATACGCCGCCATCGCGTCCTCGATGTAGGCGTCGGTAGCGAACTTTTTACCGACTTTCTGGAAGATGATTTCTTTTATCTGGTTTTCAAGGGCGAGGAACGGGATGATGTTCCTGCCTGTGACCATTCTCAGGGTTTCGCGCTTGACGAAATCAAGCGGGTCGGCCATGGCGACTTCGAGCTTGTCATCATAAGCCTTTATAGGCAGTATGATGTACTTGTTCATGTCCGACGGGGACAGGATAGCCTCAAGGTCCTTGGTATATTCATAGTCGCGGAGAGAGAGGTACTTGACGCCGATCTGCTTTTCAAGAGCGAGGGCAACGTCTTCCTGCGAGCAGAATCCCTGCTTGACGAGAATCTCGCCTATTTTCTGGGAGCCGTCAGAGCCGGCCTGAATAGCAAGCGCTTTCTCAAGCTCACTCTGAGTAATAACCCCGCTTCTAACGAGGATCTGGCCTAACTTCTCTTTCTTTTGGCTTTCCCCGGCCAAGACAAAACACTCCCCGGGGGCAGTCCCCAGTGAAACTTGAATTTATTCTGTAATATCATACAGTAAGGCTCGACCATACGCACCGTGTAAAATTTTACCGGGTTGACAAACAATTGTCAATTCGATGGTTCAAGCCTGCTGTAACCATCCGACCATATCTAATATCCCATCTAAGAGGGTATAAGTCAACATGAACTCTCATCAAATTCTATATACTGTTAGAAGCATATTTCAAGGCTGTTCCTTGAAGGGAGTGTCAGGTGTACGCAGGGGTTATCCGATTGGAGTTCGGCGCGGGATGCATTAAAATGTGATGGATTCACGAACCGGCATCATCCTGTCAAAGGGGCGATTTTGCGGGAAGAGAAAGCGATAGCGGATCAGGCGAAACACGGAAACGCGATGCTTGTCGCCGCGTGGATAGCGTTTGTGGCGATATCGCTCGCGGTCGTCATTGCATTGCTGAGTCAGTGCTTAAGCTATGCGACATTCAACATACCGCTCGACGACGGCGAGGGCTTCGTGCTGAACCAGGCGCTGTATCTCGCGAGGGGGAACAACCCCTATCTACCTATCGACGCGAGCCCGTTCATCGTCACGAATTACCCGCCGGTCTTCATCGGCATCCTCGCATTACTGGTAAAATTATTCGGAGTTAAGCTTACACTCGGACGAATCATCTCAATAGTCTCCGGCCTGCTGATTCTTCTCATCGCGTATTTTGCATCGAAGCCGCGCGAAGGGAAGCGCATGGTGATGCCGTCACTCATCGCGCCGGCATTGATCGCGGCGACGCCGGTGATGTATTTCTGGTTCCCGCTTTGCCGCATCGACACATTCGCCAATCTTCTCAGCCTCGCGGCGGTATTTTTTTTCTTGCGGTACGGTGAACGAAAAGGGGCGCTCATCGCCCTGCCCTTGTTATGGCTCGCGCTTTACGCGCGGCAGTCATCGGTCGAGGGATTTCTCGTCATAGCGGCGACGCTGTTCTTCTATCACCGGAAGCGATTCGCGGCGTTCGTCATACAGTATTTCGCCGGGGCGGCCATCCTTTTTGCGATATGCTACGCCGTATTCGGGGCGGAATTTTTCAGGCATATCGTCACTTACACAAAAACAGAATGGTATCTCCAGAGGCTGACGGGAACATACCAGGTAATCTTCAAAGACATGCTTCTTCCGACAGCGATAGCGATATTCGCGTCGATTCGAATCTGGAAGCAGGAAGAATCGCGAGCGTGGGTGTTTTACTACATCATCGGATTCCTGCTGAGCATCCTCATCGGTAAAGTCGGCAGCGCGCAGAATTATATGATGCCGATGTTCATCCCGGGGGCGATTATCACGGGGCGATGGGTGTATGGGGAATACGCCGATGCGTCCACCGGTAGCCGCGCGAAAGCCGCGCTCGTGGGCGCGATGGCGATCCTCGTGGCATACATGGGATTCGCCACGGGTGACCGGCAGTTCGCGTTCAAGCCCAATCCCGCGGCGTTGCAGAACTGCGGTCAGTTGGTCGAGATAATCAACACGTTCAAGGGGCCGGTGTTCATAGAGGACGAAGGGCTGACGCTTCTCGCCGGGCGGGAAGTCGTGTATACGCCGTTCATAATGAATGAGCTGAATAAAGAAGGAATCTGGGACCAGACGCCGTTCGTGGAATCGCTGCGTAATGCCGACTACGACCTGATAGTGCTGCGTTTCGATATTTTCGACCCGAACCATGAGGATGTCGCGGGGCTCGGGAATATGGCCGGGTGGGACCGCTTCAGCCCGGAAATGGAGCAAGCCATCCGGGAGAACTACGAGCATTACATCAACGGCGGCACACCGGTCTATGTGAGGCGGTTCTGGTATCTCTACACGAGGAAATCCGACCATTTACCGAAACTTAACCTCTTTTATGAAGATTAATAACGGGTATCGCATTTCGCCCGATACTATTGTGCGGAAAGATGGAGGCGATACCCATGAGGGGAAACTCATCCGGGCATTCAGCGGAACTCAGAAAATTTCTGTCGTTCACGATTTCAAATCCCGATGTGCCGATCATCGTATGGTTCTGGGGCCTTTTGATAAAGGCGCTTACCATATGCTGGCTCGTTTACGCGGTGTGCCGCGGGATAATTGTTCTCATCGATCAAGGTCCCCCCGAGGCATTCCTGATGGTTCTTTTCCAGTTGACGGCGGCGACGATACTTTATTTCCTCGGCGACGGGCTGGTGAACGGCGAGCGTAGCGCGGTATTCGGGCTCGGCGTGCTGTGCGGCGTGGCGATAATCATCGCGGTAGCATCAGGCAGCTACGGGTACCACCTGCAGATGGGCGTATTGATATCGGCTATTTTCCTGGTGTTCCTTCCGCCGCTGTATTCCGGTGTGCGAAACCTGAAATTGTTGACTTGATGTGCTACCGGCTTCCGATTTTCGCGATAACATCCTCAGCCAGCTTGATGACATCTTCGGATTCAGCTACATCCAGCGCGAGGGCGGCGTAGGTGCCGGCTTCGGTATACTGCTTCAACTCATAATAAGAAAGCGCGAGCGCGATAAAAACCAGTTCATCGCGTTCGCCGACATGCGGAAGGAGTATCTTCACGGCTTCGTCGTATTCTCCCGCGTGATAAGCCAGTACGCCATATGTAGTCAATGACTCGGTATCGTCGGGACGGTCGTCGCCGAGGTCCTTGTAAATATTGTATGCCACAACGAATTCTTCCCTCTCGATATACCAGTCGGCGAGCTGGAGCTTGATTTCCGTGGTTTCACCGGGCTTGAGTTTCACGACTGCCCCAACCAGCATTTCAATGGCGTCATCGGTGTTTCCTTCGTCGTAGAGCGCGCGGGCATCGCGGAGAATGTCACCGGGCGTCTGCTTCATCAAATCGCGCTCGGGCCTGGAAGAAGACTTGTGATTCCATCGATACAATTCATCCTCGAACCGGGAGTAGGGAATCGCAAGGTTATAGTTTCCACTGGCTTCCGGGGCGAAAAGGTTGTTGATGCCGATAATCCCGTCGAGGTCGATGTCGTAGAGCGGGCCGCCGGAATTGCCGTACGTGATGGCGGCATCGGTCCATACTTCGATGATATCTCCTTCGGCATTTCGCTGCAGCGACGCGATTATCCCGCGCGTAACGGCGATGTTGAATGTGTCCCTGGAAAAATCGTCACTGGTGACGATGGGAAATCCGAGGCAGATTATGTCATCGGCGATTTCCGCGCGCTCGACCTTGGCGATGGGCGCAGGCTTGTAGTCCGAGCCCGGGAGCGACAGCAGAGCGATATCCAATCCCTCATCCGAATTAAGCACGGTGCATTCCTCGTAATCACGCCCGACGGTGGAATCCCATATCGCGTAGATTTCATCGGCACCTTCGATTACGTGGTGATTCGTGACCACCTGCCCGTCATCGGTGATTATGAATCCCGTGCCGAGGGTGATTCCATCGCCAATCCCGACGATAAGCACGACCGATGGAATAAGGCTTCGCACTACGTCATCAAGTTCATATCCCGATTGGAGCGCCCTGGAATACGAGGGAAGCATGAGCAGCGAGAGCAGGACGAGTATCATCGATGCCTGGAAGAGATAACGCTTCACTGTTTCACCCCGGAATTATTATATTAACGAAAATCCTTGAACTTATTCTGCCTCAACGCTTCATAAAGCCCCACCGATACGGAGTTGGCGAGGTTCAGGCTGCGAATCTCATCCTTCATAGGAATGCGGAACACATGCTCTATATTTTCCTCGATGAAATCATCGCCCAGGCCGGCGGTTTCCTTGCCGAACACGAGGAGGTCCCCGATAAAGAATTGCACGTCGGTGAATTTCTTCCCGGCCTTGGTGCTGAAATAATGTGCCCTCGCGCCAGGGAGCTTTTCGAGCAGGTCATCGAGAGAGTCGTGCGTGAAGATATTGACCTTGTCCCAGTAATCCAGTCCCGCGCGCTTGAGGCTGGCGTCATCGAGACTAAAACCGAGCTTGCCGACGAGATGCAGCACGCTGTCGGTGGCGGCGCACAGGCGGGCGATATTGCCGGTATTGGTGGGGATTTCGGGCTCGATAAGGACGATGGAGAATCGCTTGGCGCAGGCTTCCCTGATATCCTCGCCGGAGCTTTCATCGGACTCTTGGACAGCTTCGGCGGCCTTGCCTTCGGGTTTTTTCTTCTCGCCCGACAGGGCGGCTTTGGCGGCGTTCCTTATCAGTTCGGGCTCGTCCTCATCCTCGGCGATGATGGTCAGCGAAGTTTCGGCATCCTTGCCGCCGATCATGCCCATTGCATCTATCGCGCCAAGACGTACCGGGCCGTCGTTGTCGTAGAGGGCCTCGCGGAGATACTTGATGCTTTCCTCGTCACCGAGTTTGCCGATGGCGCGGCATGCCGCGGCGCGCGTATTCATACCGGCATTGAAGATGGTCGAATGAAGGCTCGGCACCGCCTTTGCCTGTCCGAGCTCGCCGATGGCCCATACGTAGAAGGAGCGGATCTCATCATCGCGCTCATTTTCGAGCAGCCTTCCCACGAGGTCGGAGAAAAATTTGTCCTTCTCTTCAACGCGTCGCTTTATGACATTTTCCATGAATCGCACTCTCGGATTCGCCACTGGTCACCTCTTGTCGCCCGCGGTTTTCTTTTAACGGAATGCCGCGGTTACTTCATCATCGGGAAAAGGATGACATCGCGTATCGAATGCTGTCCCGTGAGCAGCATCACGAGCCTGTCCACGCCGATACCGAGCCCGCCCGCGGGGGGCATGCCATGCATCTGTGATTCGATGAATTCCTCATCCATCGGATGCGCTTCTTCATCCCCCGCGCGCCTGAGATTCAACTGTTCCTCAAACCGTTCGCGCTGGTCAATAGGGTCATTCAACTCGGTGAATGCATTGCCCATCTCATGCCCGGCCATGAATGGCTCGAAGCGAGACACCAGGGCGGCGCTCCCGGGTAGTTTCTTCGCGAGGGGCGAAAGCTCTATCGGATAATCGATAACGAACACGGGCTGGATGAGGTTCGGCTCGACGGCATTTTTGAAAATCAGGTCGATGAGCATCCCGCGCGTATATGTCGATGCATCTTCGTCATCAGGTAGATATCCCAGTTCCCTGGTTCTTGCGGCGAGAATATTGACATCGCTCGCGCCTTCGAGGTCAACATCGGCATATTCTTTCATCAGGTCATTGTAACGCTTCCTCGGCCAAGGGGGCGTTAGGTCGACGTCGTAACCGCGGTAATTGCATCGGAGCGAATTGTTGACCTTGCGGGCACATTCGACGAACATCCCCTCAGTGAGTTCCATCATGGATTCGAGGTCGCCGAATGCCTCGTATACTTCGAGCAGCGTGAATTCGGGATTGTGGTCGCGGTCCATGCCTTCGTTCCGGAATACCTTGCCTATCTCATAGACCTTTTCGATGCCGCCTATCATGAGCCTCTTGAGATACAGCTCGAGGCTGATGCGGATAAAGAGATTCATGTCGAGGGCATTCAAGTGAGTCTCGAACGGCTTTGCCGATGCCCCGCCGGCGATCTTGTGAAGCATGGGGGTTTCGACTTCGAGATACCCTCGCTCATTTAAAAACAGGCGAATAGCGTCGATGATCTTCGAGCGTTTGACGAAAACCTCTCGGACATCGGGATTCGCGATGAGGTCGAGATATCTCTGGCGATACCGCAGCTCCTTGTCCTGGAGCCCGTGATACTTTTCGGGAAGCGGTTTAAGCGCCTTGCCGAGGTATTCATAGGCGGCGACTTCGATGCTGATCTCGCCGCGACGTGTCTTGAATACCTTGCCTTCGACACCGAGGAAATCGCCGATGGATATGAGGTCGAGGAATTTATAGGCATCCTCGCTCAGGTTATCTATCTTGATGTAAACCTGTATCTTTCCCTGGAAGTCGTTGATATCGAGGAATGAAGCCTTTCCCATGACCCTCTTGGCGGTGATACGTCCCGCCGCCCTGACGGTCTTCCCCTCGAGCTCGTCAAATCCGTTGATTATCTGAGTCGAGTAATGCGTACGGTCGAAACGATGCCCGAACGGGTCGACCCCCATCGCGCGGATCTGTTCCATCTCCGTACGCCGCTGTCGTTCTTCTTCATTCAGACGTTGCTCTTCGCCGGGTTCTTCCATGAAACCACCAATATTGCCGAGAATTTTCAACGGCTTATTATATGACTTCAATATAATGCGGGCAATATATTGAAATCGCAAACACGCCCGCTATAATTCCCGACATATTTTCAGAAATGAGGTGAAACCATGGGTGCATGGGGACCAGGTATTTTTGAGAATGATGAAGCGCTTGACTGGGTGATCGACCTTGAAGGGACCAAGGATTATTCTATGGTCAACGATGCCCTTGAAACGGTCAATTCCGGTGCAGGCGGTTATCTGGAATCACCTGATTGCAGCAACGCCTTAGCTGCAGCCGAAGTGGTTGCCGCACTCGCGGGGAATCCGGCGCCCGACCTTCCCGACGAAGTCATATCGTGGCTCAAGGGCAAGAAAGCGGCTGATGCGAAGCTGATCAAGTCCGCGAAGTCGGCGGTGAGCGCCATCGCGAGGGAATCGGAATTGAGGGAGTTGTGGAAAGAAAGCGATGAATACGGATCGTGGAAGGAGGTCATCTCAGACCTGAAGCAGCGCCTGTCATAAAATGCCCGGATGGAGATGTCTACCTGTCCGAGCCGAAATCCGAAATGCGCGCGGCTTTCGCCCTGTAACTCCCCGGTTTGTTCAGCTCGATGATATCCGGCTCGAGCTGAAGTTTGTCAGCCCAATCGAGATAGTCATTCCAAGTCAGTTCATCGGGATGCTTTCCGCTTATAGCGACAATCATTGCCTGCAGGACATTCGCACCGAACGAGCGGTCGCCCATGCGCGGAGTGGTAGTGATGAGGTAATGCGCATCGCGCGCCCTGAGAAGTTCCACATCTTCCGCGGTGGTGGTGTTAGTGAGGATGGTCTTCCCCGAGAGCTTCATCGGCATGTATTTTCGGATGTAATGGAAATCCCCGGCGATGACATCGGCCCATTCGAAGAATTTCCCATACTTGGGCTTCGTCTCTTCCTGCTTCTTGCCGGTAGGATAA
>CAZSPL010000131.1:0-11187 GCA_964608735.1 uncultured Planctomycetota bacterium
CATATTCGCTCATATTGTAACTTTCGTAATAGTCCTGGAAATAATCTGAATATGCCTGTCCCCAGGCTGAATACTGGACGTGCATTGGGTGGCCGTAGGACGAATACGAGCCGAAGAGAACATGGTGCTTGCCCTCGAAGTCCATGTAGTAATGGCTCATAAGCATTGTTGCTCCGGTAACCCACTTGCTCCAGGTCGATGTTCCATCCCACATGTAGTTTGTGGGATTCTCGATTTCAAAAGTGACCCCGTTGACATTCGTAGTCCCCGCGTAGCCCCCGCCGTGGAGGATTATGTCGTCTCCGCTGTTACCGGGCTCGATGCTCATCAGTGTGCTGTCGATAGCTGCATCGACCACACCGGGAGCCGCCCAGCTCTCGGGGAATGTGAAACGGCTCCATCCGATGCCGGGGTTGGTAGACCATCCGGCGATGACATCCCCGTTCGGCGACTGGTCGATTACCGGGAACCTCGCGGCATTGGTGTCGACGAGCTCGAACTCCTCGCTCCAGAGAGCGGTTACCGGGGCTTCATCGTCGACTTCTGTTGTGTGGATGAAATATGCGCTCACGATTTTGCCGGTGAGGAGGCCGCCGTAGTCGACGGCATCGGATTCGATGGTGATGAGCAAATCGAGTTCGCCCGGCGCATCCGGCGTGCAGTCTTCGATGTCGATTTGATATGTGCTGTATCCATCGCCGCCGCCGATGGGAACTGCCGATTCCGTCATTGGAACTTCACCCGGCGCTTCGATGCGGACATTGTTCATGTCGGCATTAAACCAGTCATATACGTCGATTGAGAGGGAGATATCGCCGCCGGCATCGCCGAACTCATTGTAAAGCGAGTTGTCGAGTTCGGTGACTTCGATTCGATACGGCTCGGGGCGATTCGCCTCGGGCGCGAAATCGTCCGGCGCCGAGTATGGCGGATTGCCCAGCGGGAATTGCCACGATGCATCGACGGCGTAGTTGAACACGAGGCCGTCGTCGCCCATCTCAATTGTGTAGTGGCGCACATTTTTCTGTCCCGCCGAGAAGAGACCGCGATTTTCGATGGTGATGTCGGAGAGCGGGTCGTCGGGGTCGTCCAAATCATCGCAGAAATATTTATATGCGTTCAGCGTGCAGTTGTAATCGCCGATGGAATCTGGCGCGCCGAGCAGGCCGTCGTTGTATCCAAAAATCGTGCCGGTGTTAATCGGAAATTCCGCCGGATTCCACCAGCGTGTGTAGCCGTCGGGATTCAGCAAGCGAGTGTCGCCTTCGCCCGCCATCACGAGGTCGGCGTCGTCGAATCCGCTTACCGAGCCGTTGCTGATGAATATGCCGCTCACATCGAAGCCGGAGAATTCAGTCAAGCCGAGGAACGGATGCCTTAGCCCGATGCCGGCCTCGATGATATTCCCGTTGAACTGAAGCGTTTCAAGGGTCAGGTTCAGAAGCGCGGGTGGTTCGAGGAACGGCAACGCGTTGAGATGCATCTCCATCCCCCTGAGCGGCACTGCGTCGAGCGTCCCGGCTGCCGGATCGGCGGTGAATTGCCACATACCCCAGAGATAATGCGATGATGCCGCGTCGGCGGATACGCCCTTTACGGGCTCTTCCGGCGCGACGACATTCGTGCCCCCGCTCGATTAACAGCCGAGCACGGCTGTGAGCGTCAGGATAAGCGCTATAAGAAAAATTTGCCTTGGCATCGCAATTGCCTCCTCGGAGCATTAAATCCATGGGCATACGCCCTCTATACGCTTAGATGCCTTTTGAACAAGCTACGATGCTCCGTCCTTCATGTTGTTTCTTCTCCAGTATGAATCGTGGCGGTATTGTAGCATATCGAACGAATGCCTCCTCGCGATAAACGGCGGCAGCCCGCGTTTGAATACATCTTTTCCCAAGCTAATACAATCGAAACGCATCTAACCTCATGGCTGAGGATTAAGGAAACTTTCCCAGAGTTGAAACGGCATTACCAGGAGGGAGCAAATTGAGAAGCGTACCCTGGACCATAGCTGCCATTCTTGCGCTGTTAATCATAACGGGATGCTCGGGGGCAAATGCGCCCGTCGAACCGGCGGAGCCACCTGGGACGCTCGTCTCCGGGGCGTCCTCGCACTCCGAGAGAATACCGCTGGGATTTTATAAGCTCGGTTATGATTTTGAGAAAGGGGAAATCACGGTCGCACTGAACCGCGCCGCCCTGGGCCATTACAACTGCACCCCTTTTGCCACTCCGCCGGAATGCGATGACTGCATCCAGGTGCATATCGACGAATATGACCCGATCCTCAAGACCGTGCAGGTGACGGTATCCCTAAAGAACCCGACTCTTCTGACCGTCTATGATGTCAGGGGAATCATGCATGGCGGGCCGGGACTGCAGATGCTCCACAATGACGGCTACACCAAGCTATGGTCGCCCCTGATAGTCAAGTTTAATCCATTCCTGTTGTACGACATCTGGCCCGAATCCGATTTCGCGCCCGATATCACGCGGGAGAGAACATATTATCTCAAGTATGAAACCTTTTCCGATCTCTCGATCGATTTCATTATCGACGGATGCTGGCTTGGGCACGGGCTGGAGCCGCCTTACCTGCGGTTGGATTCGGTGGACGACCAAGACCTCCACCAGAGCTTCGGCACCGCCGAAATCCGCGCGCTGACACATGATTGGATTGAAGAGGGGGAGGAGATTTCCGCCGAATGCGCGGACCTGTGGGTCGGGGAAAAGTATTTCAATATCATCACGCCGGACTTGAACGGCTTTCATCCCGATTTGTACGGTTTGACGATAACCAATGAGCTTTCCGCGCCGCCGGGGGTATACCGGGTCGAGCTTACAACGGTCTCCATTAATTCGGCAATCAAGATCAAGCAGTATGCCGATGTCGAGGTGCATCCGGGAGATCCGCCCACATCCTCACTACTTACCGACGGTCATCCCATCGAGGGAATCAATTACCATCGGAACAACCGTTCACAATACGCTCTGCCGTTATCGCTCGATGGCGGGGTATCGATATATATAGATGACGATGACAGTAGTCAAGGGGAGTTCCAGTTTTCAGATTTTGTCATCTCAGGCGATGAAACGCTATATGTCGGGTATTACATCTTTTATTTGGATTACATCCAGTACAATTGGCTTTCAAACATCGACTACTATTTGACCGCTTTCCAGTTCGATGATTATGACCCACCCACGCATCGTGAGAAGGGCGGACTCCTCGCTATCTTAAACACCACCGGGCTCGATACAATTGCACATGACTCGGATGGCTGGTCTTATTGGAACCCGGATAATCCGGGACCGGCATACAGCTCGGACAAATACTTCACATATCTGCAGAAAATCTCGCCCTGGCCTGAATCGAAGGCATTGATCTACGGGGCGTGGGAGTATGAAGTGGATGCCGGCGAGCCATCCTTCCTCGGCGACTGGGAATCCCGGGAATTCCTCGACTTCATCCCTCTTCCGGAAGGGCGGCTCCTGGCTTCTTACAAGCGCCCGTCGTGGGACACCGAGGATTTCCCGGTGCTGCAGGTTCTCGATTCCGACTATGGGCTTATTCAGGAAATAAACGTTCCCGGTTGGACAAGGGGATTCGCGTATGACGAAAGCAGCGGGAGAATTTATGTCAGCACCGACAACGGCCTGTATTGCTATGACAACTCCTACAATGCGCTCTGGAATACATCGACATTCTGGCCGAGTTTTTCCAATACATTTCCTGTGATAGCCGATGATGGCGCGATCCTCAGGTGCAGCGGAGGTGTTTTGAGGCGTGTCGAACCCGACGGTACGCAGGGGGGGCAAGCCGATTGCGGCGCGGTTAACAGACCGGTGATCCTGAACGACGGGACCATCG
Source organism: uncultured Planctomycetota bacterium (assembly GCA_964608735.1). Classification (GTDB taxonomy): domain Bacteria; phylum JAJVIF01; class JAJVIF01; order JAPKYR01; family CAZSPL01; genus CAZSPL01. Next base: position 3,872 of record CAZSPL010000131.1, read on the forward strand.
CGGTCGTAACGGTTTCTGAGATCTTATATTTCGATCAGGAATTGAACCAGACCGGGCAGTTCCCGCTTCCGGAATACACCGGGAATTATTTCAAGCCTCCGCTCGTCGGGGCAGACGGAAACATGGCGCTCGTCCAGAAAAAAGATTTGTATATCGTCGACACGCAGGGCAATATCATCGCGCACAAGCTCCTAACCGGGATGTCCGCGACCGATATCATCGCGATCCGCCTTGGCCCCGATCACTTATATGTTGCTTTAAAGAAATCCGGTGTCGGGGGATGGATTTATAAGTTCCCCGCGTAAGAACAAAAAGCAGGGACAGTCACCACTTTTTGTGAGGCCAGTATTCAATAGGGCTGCAGAAAGTGGTGACTGTCCCTACTTTTTACCACGTTCCGTCCGCTTGCATTTTAAGGAGATATGAATCCTCATCGCCGTTGGAAGTCTTGTTGGTAATCCCCGTGCCGGGCTGGAAATCGACCACGTCGTTGAATGAGCCGACGGTGTAGACGGCATTGGATGAATCCCCTACGATGCAGCCCTGCGCGGTGTCCCACTCGGTGCCTCCCCACGTGCGGCACCAGTCGAGCGCGCCGAAGGAATCGAGCTTCGAAAGGAACGCATCCCTGCTGCCGAGGGCCATATGGCTATCCGTTCCGGCACCGGGGTCGAAATCGCAAGTCAACTGGTACATCCCGGCCGTGTAGATATTGCCATCCGCATCGACATCGATGTCATTCCCGAAATCATCGCCGGTGCTTCCCCACGTGCGGGTCCACTGATACTCGAATGTTGTGGCATACCTTGTGACGAACACATCGTTGCCGCCTTTTGAAGTGCGGTTGTCGGTGGGGATGTCCGGGTTGAAATCGCATGTGCCGTCGAATATACCGGTGATGCACAAGATACTCCCTGAACTGTCGATGGCATATGCTTTTGCATCATCAAGCCCGCCCCACGAAGTTACGCCGCTGAATTCGCCGGCATCGGTATACCTTGCGAGGAATGCATCATAGCCGACCGCGAGGCGGTTGTTCACTCCTATGCCGGGATTGAAGTCGACTATATCAGCGAAGTAACCGACCAGGAATACATTGCCCGCATCGTCGGTCGCGGTATCGTAAGCCATGTCGAAAGCCGTACCGCCGACCGCGACGGCCCAGGAGAAGTTGCCGCTGGGCTGGAATTTACTCAGGAAGATGTCATATCCGCCGTTGGATGTGCCGTTGTATGTACCGGCACCGGGGTCGAAGTCGCATGTGTCCTGGTAGTAACCACAGACATAGATGTTGTTGTAATAATCCGTTGCAATCCCGCTCCCCCCATCTATTTCGGTGCTCCCCCATGTCTTCGCCCAGAGGAAATCGCCGTTCGCGCTGTATTTGCACAAGAAAATGTCGCTGACGCCGTTGGAGGTGTGATTGTCGATTCCCGCGCCGGGCTCGAAGTCGACGGTTTCCTTGAAGCTTCCCGCGACGAGAATATATCCGGAGTAATCGACGGCAACGCTTACGGCGATATCATTGCTCGGTCCGCCCCATGCTCTTACCCACTTGAGCTCGCCGTTTTTATCGAACTGTGCGAGGAAGCAGTCGGTGTCGCCGTTGGAGAAGCGGTAATCCTGGAAGACGCCCGGGTCGAAATCCACGGCGCCCTTGAAACGTCCCACCACGTAAACGAATCCCGCCGAGCTGTATGCGACGTCATATGCATCGTCAAAACCATCGGTCCCGCCCCAGGCCTGGACATAGCCATCCGGAGTGGGGGCGACATGGATAGTGGTCATCTGGTACATGGCCACGCTTGGCGAATCGCTGGATGCCGCTATGATGCGGGCTTCGTAATAGCCGGGCAACGCGCCGTTGTTGTTGACGAGGTTCAGCTGCCAGCCCCCGCAGCCGATTTCGGTGAATTGAGTGAAATCCTCGCCGGTGATTATGGGGCATACAAGGGTGACTTTGTTCGCATTGAATTGCCAGTCGTTGACCTGCAATCTCAGCTTGGCGGATGCTCCCACCGAGTCATAGAGGATGGATTGCACCTGGTCTTTTATTTCATACGGCTCGCGGCAGTTTCCCGGCCACGATGCATCGACCGCGAAAAGTAGTTGATGGGAGAGGATCGAGCCGTCGAAGTGGATGTTGAAATTTTCGGTGTGTTCGGCATCGGCTGCGAAGATGCGGTTCGTCTCGGTCTTGGCGTAGGCTATGAACGGATTTATCCATGAACCGCCGGGGATATCATGCAGCGCGGTCCAGCCGTCATAGCAGAACAGCTCGATGCCGGCATCGTCGGTGTAGAGGATGCCGCGCACATCGCGTCCGCTGATGGGATAGGGGTTTCGCAGTGTCACATCAACTTCCAGCGCGCCGCTGAAGGGGGCGAAGTAGATGAGATCCACGACAACGCAATCGTTGCAGTTGGGGGGAAGTATCATGCTTGCGACATTGTAGTGCGCGTCGAGACTTCTCACCGGCACGGCATCGATGGCTTGCGTGGCCTCATCGAGGCGGAATTCCCACATGCCCCAGAGATAGCGGCCGCCCTCGGATTCGCTCGCCGTGGTGGGCGGGTTCTGCGCGGGTTCCACTGGATTGACAGCGTTTCCGGAACACCCGGCTAATATGATGATGACAATTAAGATTGATGCCGCAGACAGCTTTCGCATGATCGGCCTCCTTCTGAAGGTAGCTTTATTTTAGCATAGAAGAGCGATGTTGATGCTCGCTTATCGCATCGATAATTATGAATGGTTGTCGCAAGTGCCATGTCACCGGGCGGAGGGGGTCAGGCGCTATTCACGACGGCCGTGCTCTATGTTGCCGGTTGGAATGGCGCTTTTTTCGGGACAAGGGTGTCCCGAAACATCGAAATATGCCCCTTCGAATAAGCGTAACGCGGGCTCGTACAGTATGTCGTCACCAACAACTTTTATGCGGAGCATTATTCCCGTTCAACCCTTTTTCCGCGTCCTCGATACGCTTTTCATATATCAAATAATTGTTCGAGGATTGCGCATCCCCCATCTCCCGCGCGACATTCAGCATCTTGAGGAGGTATTTTCGCGCCTCGTCGTATTCACCCTCCGCAATAAGCCGCTCCATTTCTTCATCCTTGAAATCATCTTTGGGCGGTTGATATGGGAGTATCATCTGCCCCGGCTTCATGCGGATGGCGTTTCCTTTCAGGATACGTTCGCCGGTTTTTTCATGGTCCCTTTGCAAGTGCATCATTTCGAGGTTGTATGTGATTATCAGGAAAACGATGAGTGTCGGTATGGGCAGGAGGCACGCCGCGATTCCCCACAGGACGCCGTTCATACCGTAACGCTCAGCCTTCGTGTAAATGTAGTATATGATGAACAGATAAGCACAGAGGATAAGCAGGGCATATAAATAGAGACGTATCAGCAATCGTATATCACCAGGAATAATTCTATCAGAAATCCGGCGGTCGCGAGTTGTCTTCCTTCCTCAAGCGTGCCGCGGCTTTGTTTATCCGTGGCACATATTGGCTGTAATTCCTGACGGTAGTGATGTCGTTCATTCCCCTGGCGGTTTCAATCATATCTCGCATGCGTTTACGCGCTTCGCTTATTTTCCCTTGTTCAAGAAGCAGGTCGAGCTCGTCATCGCGGAAATTCGCATCCGGCGCGGACGACTTCGGCGGTTCCGACGCGGGCGGGATGTATTCACCGGCCGATGGCTTGCCCATCCGCGGCAAGGGCTCGTTATATTTGCGTCTTGGACCCCTTGACTGGGTGAGTATCAGTATGACGAATAACGTAAAGGCAATCGGTCCGAATATCAATACGGCAATCAGCCAGATGAGGGGATCCATGCCGTATTCTTCGGCCTTGTAATAGACAAACGCCAGCAGCGCTATCTGGAGGATTATATAGCCGGGAATCCCGCACCCGGGAATCCCGCAGCATGAATATTGCGCTAACATCGGCACCTCCCCTCATATGACATCGCGGGAACGGAATTGTTGCACTCCGGTATATCTTGAATTCAAACGCGCATTCCGTCAAGGGACGGAGCGGGGATACCGGCGGCGACGGGTTTTGCCCGATAAATGTTATCGACTTAGTGTAATTTGACGTACTCGACCGGGCACGCCGATTGCCTTATACTTGCGGACGACCGCACGGTGTTCAAACGCGGTCCATGTCAGCAATAAGGATAAGACAGCTTGCAGACAGGTGCCGGACGTATAGCCACGAATTCAGCCTATTTGCTCGCCGCCAACATCTTCTCCAAGGCGGTAACCATCGTCTACATGGCGCTCATCTTCCGCTATCTCAATCCCGAGCTTGAGGGTTATTACATCGTCGCCGTGACGTGGGGAAGCATCCTCGCGGTAAATTTCCACTCCGGGATGGTCTACATCCTCATAAGGGAGATGGCCATCGCGAAGCAGCGCACGTCGGAACTGCTCGGCACCGGGCTTATCATTTCGGGCTTCCTCTTTGTAATAGTCATGGTGCTTGCCGTCATCACCGCGGCGCTGCTTGTCTATGTCAAACACGACCCCGCGACCGTCGGTATCGGCATCGTCATCATGGCGTTCGCTCTCGGCACGAGCTACGTACAGGGCACGTTCGGCGCGGGATTCAAGGCGCACGAGAAGCTCATTTACGACGCCGTGATAATGGTCTTCCATGCGCTCCTGACCCTCGGCGTATTATGGCAAGTATGCCGCGAGCCGTACACCCTCACGCAAATCTTCCTCGCCGTCGCGGCCGCCGGCATCGTGACGAACACCGTGTCATGGATCCTCGGGAGCGCCGTGATCGCAAGGCCGTCGCTCCGAGCGGGACGCGATTCGATCAGGTTCATCACACATGAATCCTGGCCGCTGGCCATCGCCGAAGCAATACGCATCAACTACCTCCGCGCCGGGAATCTCTTCATCTGGATATTCCACCAGTTCGAGATAGTGTCGAGTTTCGGGATACCATATCAACTTATCGAGCAGCTCAAGTTCATCCCCGGAAGCATCCGCCCCGCCATATTCCCGGCCATGTGCCGCCTTTCCTCTGGGAACAAGCGGGGGTTCGAGTGGATATACAACTTCCTGATGCGCCTGCTCGTTGTGATAGCGCTCCCACTGGGGCTTATGCTGATGGCGGCATCGGGACTGGTGCTGAAAGCATACGCCGGCGACCCTACCGATGAGATGATACAGGCGCTGCGGATACTCAGCCTGCTCATTATCATCAGCTTCCCGAGCCTCGTGATACGAAACATCTTCATCGCGGTGGGTAGACAGAAACTCGACACCATAATCTCCGCCGCAGCTCTCGGGGTGCTCGTGGTGATGCTGCTTCTCCTCGTACCTACGCACAACGTGTTCGGCGCGGTGGCGTCGGTGATAACCGCGGAATTCTTCCTCTTCGCTATCGGCATCTTCTTTCTCTACCGGCTCGGATTGCGTCTCGATTTCTACGGCACGTTCCTCAAGCCGATATTCTGCTCGATACCGCTTGTCGCATCGCTGATTATCGCGCCGAGCGAGGGATTCCGTTGGCTCCGCCTGCTGGTTTATGTTGTATGCATCGCGATATATGCGTTGCTCGTGATAGTGACGCGCACGCTTTCAAGAAACGATATCGACAACCTTCGACGCGTCACCTGCGGGGAAAATCCATCGGGGGAAAATACACTGAGAGAATAACACGGGTGCTCTATGCCGAAACTGACAAAAATAATCGCCACTCTCGGGATACGCAAAGCGATATATGACGCCCTTTCCGACGACGCATCGCGCGAGCGGTTCGACATCGACGCCGCCCGCTACATAAGCGGGCTGATCGAATCGGGGATGGATGTCGCGAGGTTCAATCTGTCATTCGCGCCGGCTGAATTCTATCTCCCATACATGAAACTCGTGAAAGATGAGGGGCTCAAGCAGGGCCGGAGGATAGGCATTCTATGCGACCTCCAGGGGCCTAAAGTCAGGCTCGGGAGCATCCCGGAGGGCATCACCGAACTTGCCGACGGCGCCGACGTGCTGTTCCGCGCCGACGGCGTCGACTCGACCGAACGCGGGGCGATACCCATCGTGCATCGCGATCCCGGCTATAACCTCGCGGCCCAGTTGAAGCCGGGAACCGACCTGTGCATCAACGAAGGCCAGATCGTTTCCAGGATAATATCGGTCGACAAGCCATACCTCACCGCGAAGGTCGTCAAGGGCGGGCCGGTCGAGCGCGGAAAAGGTGTGTTCCTCAGGGCGCCCGACGGAACCGGCATAACTTTCGACATGAGCTCCATCACCGATAAGGATGAGCATGACATGCATACGCTGAACGACAACCCCGCGCTCGTAGACCACATCGCGCTGAGTTTCGTGCACGATGCATCTGACATCGAACGCCTGCGAGGCGAATTCATGTCCGGAAATCTGAAGGGGAAATCGATCGTCGCAAAGATCGAGACCGCGCGCGCGGTGTCCGACCGCGAGGGTCTGCTCGGGATTATCGGCGCGTCGGACGGCGTGATGGTCGCGCGCGGCGATTTGGGAATCGAGAGGCCGCTGGCGGAACTTCTGAAATACCAGAAGGAAATCATCCCGCTGTGCGTACAGGGGCGGAGGTTCGTGGTGGTCGCGACCCAGATGCTCGAATCGATGACCGGGAACGAACTTCCCACGCGCGCGGAGGTCAGCGATGTTTCTAACGCCGTGTATGACTCCGCCGACGCCGTGATGCTCAGCGGCGAAACCGCGGTGGGGAAATTCCCGAACGAAGCCGTGAGCATGATGGCAAAAATTTGCCGCGCCTCGGAGAAGCACCAGGCGTCCGGGGATTACAGGGAATATCACACTGGTTACCATCTCGAACCGGTTTTGTGGGGAACCGATATCACGGCAGCGTCGGCGGCTGTCGCAGCTATCGATCTCGCGGAGGGAGTCGGGGCGAAGGCGTTTTTGGTGAATTCGAAATCGGGCAACACCGCGATGCTCGTCTCGAGGCTGCGTCCGTCGATGCCGATAGCCACCCTCACCGACGACGAGGACGTGGTGGGAAGGCTTACCCTCGTGCGCGGGGTGCATCCGTTCATCGCCAAGGCGGAGATGGGGGTTGAGGATACCCTCGACTTCGGGATCAACCTCATGAAATCGAGCGATATCGCGCAAAAAGGCGACACCATCATCTACCTGTCGGGCTCGAGCGTCGGCATCGGCGGGGCATCGAACCTGGTAAGGGTGGTGGATGTTGAATAGTGAATCGGGAAAAAGTAGGGACAGTGGGTCTGTTGAAAAAGCCGGGTAGCGCGTATCTATTCGCACTCTTGTGCGACGGCGTAG
>CAZSPL010000132.1:0-11176 GCA_964608735.1 uncultured Planctomycetota bacterium
AATATGAGGCATAATTCGCATCGCGGTTTATGTCTTGTATCGGCTGTGAATATTGGTAATAAGGGTGAATCCCCTGGAAATAGAAGAAATCGCCGGCTTCGGCATCGAAGACGAGGAAACTCCCATTAAGTCCGTTCATTCCGGACGAGAGCAGTTTTGACACATAATATCGATCTCTGATCGAAAAATACAGCCCGGTCCATGGATAGTCATAATATTCATTCACCGGATTTAGAAATATCCAGGATTTGACATCGTGCGGACTTCTTATTCCCAGCCAGTCATCGCTGGAAATATCGAAGAGCCTGAGTCTGTTATACTTCCACGAGCCTTCGGTAACAATTGTCCAGACAATGATATATTTGCGTCGCAAATCAGTTTTTAATGTTAATGCACTTTCCCCGCGGTCCAGAACGGCCAGATGCTTCTCTTCACCGGAATTCAAATCTACCGTCACAAGTGACTCAACGCCAGTTGTATCTTCGTATCGAAAGCAGTAAAATCCTGGAATCAGCTTCTTTTTTTGTTCGTTTTCAACGCCGGATTCGATGATGCTGTACTGGATATCCTCGCGAGGCACCCACTCGGCGTAACCTCGCAGCAGCAACTCGTCCGGAAAAGCCCAAATGTCGCGGGGGGGATAAAACAGCCAGAACGCGTAGAAACCTCCAACGCTGAAAGCCCATAGAAAGATAACACTCAGGAGCAACGGTATCGGCAATTTTCTTACTGCGTTCAGCTCAATCCCTCCAATCAATAATCTGGCTTCTTCTTAAAATACCACTTGGTATTAAAGTAACTCCATATCGCAGCAACGGGAGCGATGAATATAAATGGAACGACATAAGCAACCGGTACGCCAAGGTTGGTGATCGAATTTGTAATGTATGGTGGGATGAAGGCCATCAGCGGCAGGGGCAGCAGAAAAAACGCCCACCATCCCCATGAACCCCTGTAGAAACCGGTTGCAAGGCTCGGAGACATAAGGCCGAAAATGATTATTGCATAAAGTATGCTTATGATCTGGCTGACCATAATGTACTTGAATCCGTGGAACGATGAATCGTATGACAACCAGGAAATATCGGGGTCAAAGCTTCTCCTTGACATCAGCCAGAATGAGACAATGAATAGAACGGTTGAGAACAAGCCGATCGCGCATAGCTTCAGGGCATAGCCATAAATATTGCCCCCATATGCGCCCTTGCTCAACGGCATCGTCAAGTCTGTATACCGCCATCCGCGTGACACGCCCCTGCCGGTCAGGCCCAAGGCAGTAATCGCAACAATGAAAGGACCCAGGAGGAGGAATATATGCCCCGCGGAATACTCGAAATCGTCATTAGCGGACGAGGGATCATAGCTTACAGCCAGCGTTGTATCGTAGATAGAATCGTAGAATAGATATATAGACAGAAGAAGCAGCAGATATCCGAATGCCCCGAGGATAAACCATCGCATTGTTCGTCTATATTCTATCCCATAGATACTCATCAGCGGTATCACCTAACGAACGTCATTTTGCACGATGAATATTCGATGACTCAACACCCAGGTGATTGCAATGACGGCAGTTGTTATTAAGACGGCCGTGATAGCGATGACTATTGAAGGCACTATGAGAAACCTGACGTATCGTTCCGTCGCTATGTAGTAAACGATATGATAAATAAATACGGATGCTGTCGAGGCAAGATAAATGGCGCTTATCCTGCCTGTCATGGCAAGGAAAAAATTCAATCCGCTTACGATTGCTACAATTGCGAGGGCGATGAAAGCCGCCATTGCGACGTTGAGATACGTGTCCAGATAACGGCTGTGAAACGTGAGGAGCGTAACAACTACTACAAAGCCGGCAAGAAACAGCTGCCCGAGGAAAACAGCTATGTATTTACTCGTGATATATTCCTTCCTGCTGACCGGCATGGTCAATGAAGACATCGTGCCACCGAGAACCCGTTCCCTTGTCCAGTAGACAGTGCCTATCATTACCGCCATGATTATCATGAGAGGTAACGCGACAAGCGCTGTTGAATTCCATTTTGAATGATACCCGCCAAATGACAGGGCAAACTCAAAATAAACGATGGTGAATACCACCGTATAAAACCACGGCGCGGTGGACCAGTGACGGTATTCGCATTTAGTGTACCGGCGAAGCATCATGCAACTCCATAGCGAAGTAATACCGTATCACGTCCTTGAGCGTGGCCTCCTCCCGCCGCAACTCCCTCGCCCCGGCTTCCCTCAGGCGCGCGACCTCATCCTCGTTGTCCCGCTCCAGCACCGCGACTCCCGTGTCGCCCTTGAAAAACACCCTGCTTCGTATGTCCTTCCTAAGCTGCAACGCTTGCCTGGTTCCCTTGAAAATGTGGCGGCTTACCCGCCCGCAGAGCTCGTCGGGCGTATCCGATGCCACTATCCGGCCATGGCTGATGATGTGTATGCAGTCGATGATATCCTCGATGTCATACAACTCGTTTGTTGCGAGCAGCACGGCGCGGTTTTCATCGAGCATGTAATCCATCAGCTCTTCCTTCAAAGTATCCTTGCCGAGCGGGTCGAGCGACGCGAATGGCTCGTCCAGCAGCAGCAGGTCGGCTCCCCTCGCGAACGCCGTCACCAGCAGCGTGCGCATCTTCTGTCCCGTCGACAACTTTACATACTTGCGCTTCTCCGGGACATCGAATGCCTCCACAAGCCGGTACCGCTCCGCCTGCGACCATTCCGGGTAAAATCGCTCGACGTAATCCATCGCCGATGCCGCGCTCATGTGCGATGGAAATCCCATCTCCGCGGCGATGTATGCCGTCCTGAGCTTTATCGCCGCTTCGTCTTCCGGCATCGACATATCGAACAGGTTGATATCTCCCCTGTCAGGCAATGACAGGCCGATAAGCAACCGCAGAAGCGTCGACTTGCCGGCGCCGTTCGGACCGATGAGGCAATGAAGCTGCCCCTTCGACAACGCCAGCTCCGGTATCTCGAGCCGGAATCCGGGATATGTTTTAACCAGTTCGGAAATCTCGACAACTGAATCACTCATCTCTGCTTCACCTTCCCGATCTGCTCATCGAAACAATCGGAGATCTCCTTCTTTGCCAAACCCAGCCTTCTGCCTTCCTCTATGACCCTCGCGATTTCCTGCCGCCATTCCCGGAGCCTTTGCTTGCGCAAATCTACCTGCTCGATGTCCGCCACGTATGTGCCGCGTCCCTGTTGCGAGACGATGAATCCTTCGGCTTCGAGCTGCTGATACGCGCGCTTCGTCGTGATGACACTCACCGTCGTATCCGCGGCGAGCTGACGTATCGACGGCAACTCCTCCCCGGCGCGTAGCTCGCCCGACAGGATGCGGTCGCGTATCGCCGAATAAATCTGGCGCCATCGGGATTCGGGACTGGCTTCGGCTATTCGAATATACATGGCACTGTGTATATGTGTATATACACCATACTCAATCGAATGTCAAGGGGGTTTATGCGGGAAGGATGATTTTTCCCTCCCGCCATTGAAATGCCGGATTAAAATCGTAGCGGGTTGAGGGCCGTGTTAATCAGACCATGCCAGCAAGCCGATGATAATCAAGTCCACGACGGGGATTATTATAAGGATTCCCCACCAGGACGGCTTGTTGCGAATCTCGGCGATGGCCATCCATACGATTATCGCGACAACGATATTCACGATCGGGATAAGAAGAAGGATGATCCACCAGATGGGTTTCTTCGCGACCTGGAGCATCAGGATTATATTGAGGATGGGAATCCACGCGAACCACCCGTTCTCGGTGTTCGTTTTTTCGGCGATGGTCATGAGGGCGAAAGCGACGAATACATAGATTACAAGGGAAATAATGCACTGCGCCACTCCGAAACCGGCCATTGCTCCTGCATTATCCATATCTCTCTCCTAACAATAGTATTTTATCGGTCTGACCCGGTGCGATAAGGCTTGTGCACCGTCGGTAAGGATACCATAAATTCTATTTCTTGTTTCGCCCGCGGGACTGGCCGCCGGGCGGGTTGCGCCGGCGCGGCTTGCGGTCATCCCTCGGACGGCTGCGCGCGCCGCCGCCTCTGTCACTCGCATCGGGCTTCGGACCGTACATGGGGAATGTGTCTGCCTTACCCCTGCGCGGCGTAAGCCTCCCGGTTCGCTTAGCGCGCGGCTTGGATACCGAAAGATGCTTCGCTTCGAGATCGGTGGGCGCAGGCGGATCCTTGAACGATTTGAACGGATGATCCTCGACCACTTCGAGATGCTTCCTGATCAGGCGCTCGATATTTTTCAGTTCCGGTCTGTCATCGCGCTCGCAGAATGCAATCGCGACGCCTGATAGACCGGCGCGTCCGGTGCGCCCGATACGATGTATGTAATTTTCGGTATCCTCGGGCAGGTCGTAGTTGATGACATGCGAGACTTCCTCGATATCGATCCCCCTCGACGCGACATCGGTCGCGACGAGCACCTGGGTCGCGCCTCCCTTGAACCGGTCCAGGGCGTTCTCCCGCTGCCTCTGCGACTTGTTGCCGTGGATGGCATCGGCTTTCACCCGGGTTTTGCGCAATTGCCTCTCGAGTTTATCCGCGCCGTATTTCGTCGACGTGAACACAAGCACCTTGGTGAAGCCGGGCTGGGCGAGCAGATACTGCAGCAGCTCGAACTTGTCATACCTCTCGACGAAGTATATGAGCTGCTCGGTGTCCTCGACAGTTGAATATTCCGCCGCGACCGCGACTTCCATCGGGTCGTGAAGGATATCCCCCGCGAGGCGCCGAATGTCGCTCGGGATTGTGGCGGAGAACATCAGCGTCTGGCGTTTGCCGGGAATCTCCGACACGATGCGGCGTATGTCGTAGATAAATCCCATGTCGAGCATGCGGTCGCCTTCATCGAGTACCAGCACCTCGAGTTTATTCATCTTGACAATCCCCTGCCCCATGAGGTCGAGCAGCCTGCCGGGCGTGGCGATAAGAATATCCACGCCATCCCGGAGTTTGTCGGCCTGCGGACGCTGGCTGACGCCGCCGTATACGGCCACGCAGCGCAGCCTGGTGTAGCTCGAATATGCCGTGAAGCTCTCGTAAATCTGCAACGCAAGTTCCCGCGTGGGCGCAAGGACGAGGACGCGTATCGGGCGGGATTTCACCGCAATGGGCTTCTTCAACAGATTCTGAATTATCGGCAGGGCGAATGCCGCTGTCTTGCCGGTGCCGGTCTGCGCGCGCCCGAAAAGGTCCTTGCCGGAAAGGACATAAGGTATCGCCTTTTCCTGGATGGGAGTAGGCTCGACATACCCCGCATCAGCGACAGCCTTCAGCAGCGGTTCCACGAGTTTCAATTCTTTGAAATCCATCGTGGGAGATTATACACCGTATCGGGGTGATTGTGATACCGCAGCAGGGGTGCGGCGCGAGATTGGATAAGAAAACCGTATCAGAACTTGAACCACCATATCGCGCATCCGAGCGCGATGACGACGGCGATTATAAAAGAGACGAAATCGCCGGCGAATCCCTGCCATAGGAAATATGCGCACAGGAGTGCAGGGAAAGCCACGATCCATTCCTTCATCTTCGCCCTCGGCGTTGATTCTACAAGAACGCGGGGGGATGTCTCCATCGCCCGGTTGATGCATTCTATCTGTTCTTCCCTGCTTTTCATCTCGAATTCCCGGTTAACGCCGCCGGAGGCGTTCCGGTCGATGCCGGGTTCGTATCCTTCCGGGTCCAGGCTCGTAGGCTGGGTTCCCTTGATGAACTGGAGCATCTCTATCTGCTTGACAGGATTCACCCCGCAAAGCGTACACACAGGGCACAGCCCGTATGTGATGTTATGGCATTCGTCATGAAATTCCGCGCCGCAGTCGGGGCAGATGAACATCTTCGCGTCGGCTGCTATTTCATTTCCGCATTTTCCACATACCGGCATTGTTAAACCTCGCAAAGTTTCAATCTATGTCGTAACCCACCACAAGCCGACGCCCGCGGCGACGATTCCCGTCAGGAGAAATGGAAGCCACTGTCCCGATTCAAAGCCGGTCAGCAGCATCTTGATCATGATTGCGCCAAGCACGCCGAGAAGGGCGACCTTGTTTCTCGCGGTGCCTCGCGAAGAGACAAGTTTCCTCGGCTTCGCCTTGATTGCCTTGTTTATAAGCTCCACCTGTTGCTCGATCGGGGCATTATCAAACTGCTCGTTGACGGCAGCGGTACCGGCGGTTGCCTGCAGGAGTTGGGGCTCGCCTTCGGGCCGGATGCCTTTCTGCTGGAATGACAGCTCGACCTGCTTTCGTTCGAGCGCGAGGGTTGGGGTGATACCGCAAATCGTGCACACCGGGCAGATGCCGGAGTCGAGGTTGTGGCACTCGTAATGGAATGATGTCCCGCAATCGGGGCAGGTATGAATCTTCGCATCAGGCTCAAGTTCGCTTTCGCATCTTCCGCATCTGGACATGGCGTACCAGCATCTCCCTTTATATATCAATAGGATTAGCTGAAGATGCCGAAACGTCGGCAATCGATTTTGAACAGATGCAATTGTTGAGGATATGTCAACAAAAGATGTGGCTGACTCGCTGTTTTCGCGCACGCGCAAGTCTGTCTTGTGCGAGCTTGTACGAGCTGCTGACAGCGGGATTCACATACGTGAACTCGCCCGGCGTACCGGTCTCGACGCATCGGGGGTACAGCGGGAACTCAAGAACCTGGCAAGCGCCGGGATAGTGGCGGAAAGGATATCCGGCAATCAGAAATATTACGCGATGAATGCCGACTGCCCGGTATACAGCGATCTCAAAATGCTCATATTGAAAACCGTCGGCCTTACCGATGTGATACGTGAAGCGCTTGGGCAAATCCAGCGTAAGATAAATTTCGCATTTCTATATGGAAGCATCGCCGAAGGCACGTATGACAGCGAGAGTGATGTGGACCTGATGATAATCGGCAATGCGGCATTCAATGAAGTCGTAGACGCGATTATGGAAGCTGAAAGCGCCATAGGACGCGAAATCAACGCTACCGTATATACATTGAATGAGTTCCGGCAGGAACTGACCGGCGGAAGCAGATTCATCAATCACGTATTAAAAGGCAAATTAATATTTTTGAAAGGAACCTCCGATGAGCTTAAACGAGCTTTTAAATAAGCGAAGGATAAAAAGGCACAAAACCGATGCAGTGGAGATTCAGGATTTGCTCGCTATCGCCGAGAGGGATATCAAGGATTTGATGGAGCCTGATTAGCATCGCGGCGAAATAAACAGCCACCCCTGCCTTGAGCCTGACCTGCCTTCCGCCTTACCAGTCCGGCGGGATGGAGAATTTGTAGAACCGCGAATAGTTGTTCTCGCAGCTCGCCCACAGTGTGCCGTCGGTTTCGAGGTCGCCCTTGCACAGGCCGTCGGTAAAGCCGGTATACTCATAGGTCTTTTTTTCACTGAGGTCGCCCGAGTATCGCGCCATCCACGCGTAGCCGGAGTAGTCACTCGTCCCGCCGTATGCAAGCACCCGGCAGCCGGGGCTATCCATGTCGACGTTCAGACCCATCGAAATGCTGACATCGTGCCCGCTGCCGAAGACATTGAGGTCGGAGAAAAGCAGCGCGCCACTGTTCGCGTCAATCGCGTAAAGCTTCCCGCTTTCGCTGGTGCTCTGCTGTTTGTAGAGAAGCAGCAACGCGTCGATTTCCGGGTCGTATGCCATTTTCTGCACCGACGCGCCGGATGTCATGCCGGTGACGGAAGCCGGGTCAATGCTGAATAGGGAGCTGTGGCTGTAGCTGTTGGATTTATCATATAGATAGAAATACATGATGTTGTAGCTGAGATGCATCACCACGAGATCGCCATTGGGCTTGACGCATAAGCGCCATTTGGCCGTGCCGTATGGTAGTATCTGCGGGTTGACGAAGGCGGAGCCGTTCCAGTCGATGGTGCGGAAGACCGGTTCGGACGTGTACGCGTTATTCAAATGATAGATGATGCGATCGACCCCGGGTTCCGATAGCGAATCGATCCACATTGCCTCGGGATTGTTGGTATAGAAAACCACCCCGGTGTCGAACTGCGCGACAATCCCGCCGAGTGGATTCGACGCGTTGAACACGAAAATCGTCCCGCCGTTGTTGCCGACTCCGGGATTGTAATAGTTGCGCGCGAAAAGACGCGTCACAGGATCCTGCTTGGAAACATAGACACCGGCCTGCGTGTAGGTGTTGGGTATGTTCATATATGTCTGGGCGAGGGTAAAGCCGGTGCCGCCGAAATTGCACGCCCCTTCGAGGATGGTGAAATAGTTGTCGCTGATATCCTGCAATCCGCCGCCCGATTCGCTCACGCGCACTTTGACCGTGGTGGACGGGTTGTTCGGGACATACCAGTCGTATGTGCCGGTGTTGGCGACATCGGTGGCGATTTCGTTTATATCGGAGACGAAATCATCCTTCGAATAATGGATGTCGACATAGTCGACGCTTCCCGGTGAAATCCATGTGATGTCCTCGTGCGAAAATCCCGCCCATTCCTCGCCGCCGTTGGGCGATGTCACGATGAATCCGGTGCTCGATACATCGGCGGTGTAGATGAAATA
This sequence comes from uncultured Planctomycetota bacterium, assembly GCA_964608735.1. Lineage (GTDB taxonomy): Bacteria > JAJVIF01 > JAJVIF01 > JAPKYR01 > CAZSPL01 > CAZSPL01. The sequence goes on from CAZSPL010000132.1 coordinate 8,595, forward strand.
TGCGGTGACATCTTCGCCCGGGATGAGGCCGCCGTAGCCGGTTTCCTCGCACGCGACCTCGATGAGAATATCTATGGAGCCTTCGGACGGCGTGGCGTCGGTGACGTCGACCTGGTAGGTGCTGAATCCCGCGCCGCCGCCGGCGGGGGTCGATGAAGCCGCCGGGACGAAATTGCCGGGTGATTCGAGCTTGACCGAATTCAGCGCGCCATCGAAGTGGTCCCAGACATCTATTGAGAGACTCAGTCCGCCGCCGGAGAGGGCGCCGTCGTTGAACAGTGTGTTGGAAAGCTCGGTCACCTCGACATTCCATGCTTCGATGCGATTCGCGCCGGGGGCGAAATCCTCGGGGGCCTGGTACGGCGGCTGACCTTCGGGGTATTGCCACGATGCATCGACCGCGTAGTTGAACACCAACCCGCCTGGGGACATATGGATGGTGTAGTGCCGGACATTCTTATTTCCGGGGCTGAACATGGCGCGGCTCGATGCCGGCACGGTGCCGACATCGTCGTCGGGGTCGTCGAGTTCGTCGCAGAAGAATTTATAACCGTTGAGGGTGGAGTTGAAATCGGCGGATGAATCGGGCGTGCCGAGCAGGCCGTCGGTGTAGCCGAAGATGGTGCCGTCGTGAGGGAATTCCGATGGATTCCACCACCGAGTGAGGCCGTCGGGGTTCATCAGGTATGTGTCATCGCCGCCGGCGAGTATGAGGTCGGGATTATCGTAGCCGGAGATGGAGCCGTTGGAGATGAGGATTCCGCACACATCGAAGCCGGTAAATTCGGTCAGCCCGAGGAACGGGTGGCGAAGTCCGATGTCGGCCTCGATGATATCGCCGTTGAACTGGAGCGTTTCGAGGGTGAGGTTTACGAACGGAGGCGGTTCGAGGAAGGGGAGGACATTGACGTGGAGATCGCCGGTACGCATCGCGGTGATGTCGAGTGTTTCGGCGGACGGGTCGGCGGTGAATTGCCACAGGCCCCACAGGCCGTGAGCGCTCATCGCCGCCGCTTCTACAGATGAATCGAGAGTTGCGGAGTTGAGCGTTGCCGAAGAGATCCCCTCGTTGCCGGAGCATCCGGCGAGGAAAGTGAAAGCCGCGAGGATGAAGAGCGATACGGTAATACACGATGGGCGCATGGTCCCACCTCCGTTGAGATATCCGATTTTCGAGCCACATCAACGGCGCCGGAAGGGTGAATAGAGCCGATATAGTTATACCACGTCCCGGCCCCTTCCCGCTCATGTTTAGATGCGGTGGAATGGAGGAGTTATAGGGGGTTCCCGGTATCAGAATGGCGGATTACGAGAAGACATTGTAAGGAGTTTCAACTCCCCGTCGATTTGTAGTGGCGCACGCCGAAGCGCCAGAATTGCAGGGCGATGATGAGAAAGATGATGCCGATGGCGGGGGCGGAGTATTGGAACCACAGCGGGCTTCCCACGGTTGCGTCCTCGCGGCCGAGGAGCGCATGGGCCGGGAAATATGATATGCAGGCGAGGGGTACGATGAACGTGAAGAACCTCCGGAACCATTCGCGGTAAATAGAGAGCGGGTATTGGGCTGTCTCGGTGCCGCCATAGGTCATCGTATTCATCAATTCGAGGCTTTCGATTGTCCAGAAGCCCCACGTCGCCTGAATCACGAACAACCCGGTGAACAGGCATACACCGCCGGTGATGGTGAACAGCATCAGCGCGATCTTCGGCATTGTCCACACGACATCGAGCGCCGATGTCGCCCATAGAAGCACTATCAATCCCTGGAGCAGGCGTCCGAGGCGCATGAGCTGCAATTCCTGCGCCGCGACCTGGAAGATTGTCCCGCGCGGACGAAGGAGTATGCGGTCGAAATCCCCGCTTCGCACCATCCCCGGGAAAATATCGAACCCGCGTCCCGCGCCCTCGGCGATGGCGAACGCGACATGCACGAGTCCGTAGAACAGCGCGACTTCCTCGAGACTCCATCCCTCGAGTGTCTTGAATCGGTCGAACAACGCCCAGATGGCGATGAAGTCGACGCCGGTAGCGAAGAAATGTCCGATGACAAGCATGACGAACGACGCGCGGTACTGCATCTGGCTCTTAACCGAGATGCCGATGTAGCGGAAATATAATCGTATCGCGTCCGCCATGTTTTTGCGCTATCCTCCCTGTATCACGAGTCTTCCCACCGCACGTGCGAGGAGCCATCGCCCGAATAAATACAGCCCGACGGCCCACCCGAGCTGCTGCGCGAGGATGAGCGGGAGATGGCTTGGCGGGATGTGTCCGAGAAGCATGCGGAACGGTATATCGATGAGCGCGCGGAACGGGAGCGCGTCGAGTATCACCTGCGCCCAGTTCGGGAAAAGGGGTATGGGGAGAATCATCCCGCTGGCGAAGAATCCCACCCACGCGATGAGGTTATTGATTCCCCTGCCCGATGTGGTCCAGAACATGGTGATGGTCATTATCGTGCCGATAGCCGAGCCGACCAGCACCGCCGCGGCGAGACATGCGATTCCCGCCGCGAAGCTCGCGACCCCCGGCCAGTAGAGCCATCCGGCGATGGATGCCACGATAAGAAGCGGGATGCA
>CAZSPL010000133.1:0-11115 GCA_964608735.1 uncultured Planctomycetota bacterium
ATTCACGACGGCATCGTCTGGTATTCAACCCAGGGAAGCGGTGCGGGATATTATAGCTTGATAATCGTTGGATGCAAAGGATTACCGGGTTATAGAAGAGGCGGACAAGATGTCCGGGGTCCCCGTTCCAGGTAGTAGCTACTTGCATCGAAGACTCGCAAGGTAGCAGCTACCTGAACGGTGAAAGAAAACCGGCGGGGGTTAGCCGCCGGTTCTGTGTAAGGGTTCCCGCGTGAAATGGGGACAGTCCCGCGAAGACTTGGGACAGTCCCCATTTCAAGAGTCCCCATTTCGCTGCCGTGGGGGGAAGAAGTGCTTAGCTGACAATCGCGCCGTAGAAGCCGCGGTAGTCCATGACCGCGCCGCCGAAGACCAGCTTGCCCTTGTACCAGATGACCTCGCGCTCGAAGTCTTCCCTCATGAATACCTGGGGGCTCTGGTTACCGTTCAGGAAGCCGATCTCGATGGTCGCGATGGATGACGGCTTTGCCACGACGTACCAGTTGTTCGCATCGGTGAGGAGGGGTTCGGTGATGACCTCGACAATCCCCTGCAGCGGATTGATGTCGTTGTAATCCGAGCCGGGGACGAGCACCGAGTTGACGAGTTTCTTGGCGGTGAATTCGAGCTCCGGCGGTACGACGAGGTAGCCGGGCTTGATGTTGAGCGGCGTGCCGGATTCGCTCAGTTGGGTGCGCATGGCGATGATGGCGGCGAAGAGGGTGTCCTCGTCGAGCGCGGACCCGCCGAGGTTGCCGTGGTCGCCGTGGAAGAGCGCGGTGCCGTCGTAGATAGTGGGGTTGTCGCGCAAAAACCCAATAACGAAGTTGTTGAGCGTATTGCGCCCGGACACGGCGAGCTGTTTGCCGATGTTGCGGAACGCGGCGACATCGTCGTTGATCAGCATCTCCCAGGTGAAGTTGAGGCCGAGCTCGTACTTCTTCGGCGTATACTCCACCTTGTATGAGCTGAATTGTCCCTGCACATGCTCGCCGCCCTCGAGGACTTCGGCGAAGCTGTCGACGTCGGAGCGTCGCAGGCGCGTGACGGTTTTCATGTCGGAGATGGGTACGATGTCGACGAATTTGTACCAGCTCGAATCGGCGATGCGCCAGTCATCGATGAGCGCGCGGTCGACGCCGGAGTCCTTGCCGGCGAAGTCTTCGAAGTCGCTGGTGGTGGCTTCGGCGATGCGTCGCGGGGGAGCGGCGGCGCGTGAGAATGCCTCGAGGACATTCATTTCGAAATTGTCATCCCGGAGGATGTGGTGTATGAGGGTTCCGTGTATCCCCATAGCTTCGGCCTGTTCGGCCCATTTGTGTAGAAGTCCCATTTTATTTACCTCGTTGGTTTTTTTGTTGGGCGGGCTGGCAGCCCGCGATCCCAGGTTCATGCAGGCGAGACGCCCGCACCACAAAAAGATCACTCGGACTGGAGGATGAGGCAGTGGAAGTCGCCGTCGGAATCGGTGGCCGTTACGGCGCGGCCATAGAGGTCGTTGCCGAGTTCGGTCTTGGTCAGTGCGTTGGCGGATGTGATGTAGATGAGGTCGCCGGCGGATACGTCCGCGAGGGCGAATTTGAAGACGCCCCTGAGCTGCAGGGTGTAGGATTCGTACTGTGCGGCGTCGATGACGGCGACGCCGTTGAAGCCGGATTCGCGGTATGGCGAGCCGGAGGTCCGGGTGTTGGCGGCGGCGAGGGTGATGACTTCGCCGCGGTTTACGAAATTATTGGCCATTGTTGGTTCTCCTTTTGTTTGTTGGTGGGCGAACACAAGGTTCGCCCCTACGGGATGGAAGAAGACATGCGGGCTGGCAGCCCGCGGTCCCAGTGGGGGAAGATTATCGGATGCCAAGGAACCGGAAGGTCGATGCTTTGCCGTTGGTGGTTCTTCCGCTACCGGAATTACCGTCGAGCGGGTCGGAGAATGTGACGGAACGGATGGCGCCGGAGTCGGCGAGACGTCCGAGGTAAGCCAGGTGGTCCTCGACCAGCTTGTTGAGATTTTCCTCGATGACGCCCTGGTTGGTGATGCCATCAGCTGTGAAAGCATACCGGGATAATTTCTCCCTGAGGTATTGAGAGACGTCGGGCTGAAGCTTCCGTGATGCGAGCACATTCTCGACGATAACGCGGCGTTCAGTTTCATTCGCGGCAATCACGGATTCAGTCGCGGATTGCAGTTCGTCGGTAACCGTCGCCGATTCTTCCGCGGGAGCTTCCGGGAGAATTGCGGTCTCGTCGGAAGATGCTTCACGCGGAATTTCGGTCCCGCCAACTTCCTTGTTTTCCGCCACGCGTTCGTCGAGTATGCGGTTGACCAGGTCGGGGCGGGTTTGCTTGAGCTCGGTAAGGGTCATGGATTCGATGAGCCTCAGCCCTTCGGCATAGCCCGCGGATTCACGGAGGAGGGCTTCGACGCGTCCTCCGGCGGCGGCATCGGTGACGAAATCGACCGAGTAGGCCTTGCTTATCTCGGTGACCTCGCGTACGACGCGGCCGTCGCGGCGCGTCAGCTTCGTCCGGCCGAGGGCGTTGATGCTGACATCGCCGAGGATCCCCTCGTGAATCATCGAATCGATCCATGCATGCTCCGCGCTGAGCCTTATCAGCGCCTTGAGCTTGCCGGACTCGGCGCGGCATTCTTCAACGATGCCGCACACGTCGCGGATAGAGCGTCCGCCGGGGTTGCCGTCGGCGGAATGGTCGATGAAGCATTTGACGCCGCGGAACTTATCGGCGGCGCGTTCGATGGTTTCGGCGGGGTAGAAATTCCCGTTTTTCGACATCCCGGCGGCGAGGATAACCCCGCTCAGGAGCCGGGAGCCGTCATCGTAGGATGCTTCGAGCAGTGTTTCATGGATGGCGATGTTCATTGCGCCCTCCCACCGGTGAAACGTTTCTTCAGCTCATCGAGAAGTGATTCGATGGCGAGGTCGACGACCCAGTCGGTGAAGTCATCGCGGAGTTCGCGCAGCCTCGCCCTGATGTCGGTCTCGATTTCGCGGAGTTTCGTTTCATCGAAAAGGTCGGCGAACGGTATGTCCATATCGGCGAAGACATCCTTGATGAGTTCCTTCGCTTCGTCGACAAGCGTCCGCCCCTTTTTGTCGAACCATTGGCACATCTTGCGCCAGAGTTTACGCAGTGTTCCCATTTTATTCGTCCTCCAATTTTTTCGGGGAAATTTCGGGGATATGTTTTTCGACATCGGAGTCGATGAGTTCGAGCTCGCGGTCGATATCATCCACCCAGGGATTGAGGGAGAGCGCGCGCCGCCTCGAGATGAGGCCGGCGTTCATCTGGTCGATAAGCGTGGCGGTGATGTCGGCGACCTCGCTGCGTACGATGGGCGGGAATTCGACATCGACGCTTTCCGCGCAATCGGCGGGAAGCCGTCCCGATGCCTTCGCCTCGCCGATGACGCGCGCGAAAAGCCCCTTGTAGAAACCGGCGAGCAATCGCTGGCGGGCTTCGAATTTCTTGAGCATGGGGAGTTCCATCGATTTGGCGGTGGCGAAGTTGCCGGTGGACGGGTCGCCGAAATAATGTTCGAAGATGCCGCATCCGGCGGCTATCATCAGCTTGAGGGCGCGGCCGTCCTCGCGTGCGTCGCCGGCGTCGACGGATGGATGCAGCACCTGCCAGTCCTCGGCTTCGTTGACAACGAGCACGCTTCCCGCGCGGGGCGGCTTCACGCGTCCGGTGAGCGCATCGCGCTCGAAGACGTCCCTGGTCTGGGCGGGGAGTCCGGGGACTTTGCGCAGATACGCGAAGCTCGCCCGCGCGCGGTTGAGAGAGACGCGGTCGCGAAGCCATTGCGAGTAAAGGTCGAGCCAGGGCAGGATGCGATAGAGTTCGCTTACGCCGCGTGAGGCGGAGGAGAGGGAGTTGACGCGAAGATGGATGATATCTTCGGCGGGGATGACTTCGTCCGCGTCCTCTTCATCATATTCAAACGTGCCGGTGATGGCGCCGCCGGTGGATTCGCGATAAACGCGTCGGCGGTAGCGGCGGAGATAGAACGACGGTTTGCCGGTGTCGTCGTCGAACGCGATGTCGACCACTTCGCGCGGGTCGAGCAACGCGGCCTTCACGCGCCCGGAGATCGGGTTCCGGAACAAGCGCAGGAATATTTCGCCGTAGACTTGCAGCTCGCTCGAGATGGCGAGTTGGAGCGCGTCCCATGCGGCGTCGGGGTCGGACCAGAATTCATCGAGGACGAGGCGCGCGCGTTCGTCCGATGGCGCGAAGGTGATGCCTTCGCCCATGACGAACCAGTTTGTGAGGTTGACGATATGCCCGGCGAGAGGGTCGTTGAGCCAGGCGTCGTAGGCGCGTTCGAACATCTCGCCGCGCGTACGGGGGGAGAGGTCGTAGCCTTCGCGGCGGAGGTTCATCGGCTGCCATTCATAGGGGTCGACGCGGAATCCGAGCCCTTCGGCGAGGGGGGATTTGTCGCCGCGTCCGGTGAGAATGTTGAGCATTTTTTTTATGAATCGCATGAGCACACCCTTTTCACGTTTTCCGTTGCATGCGGACAGGATGGGTGTGGTGTGGTCAATTTTAGGTGGCACGGATGAGCGAGTCTTCGAGCTCACCCGTGTCTTTTATCTGACCGAACCGCGACCGTGAGGGAGCGGGTGAAGACACGGGCGAGCTCGGGAGGGTTGGCAGGTCCATGCGTAATGGATGACGCTCGTCCGTGCCACCCGGTGGCATTGAGTTCGTGCGTGGGATACCACGGTCAGCGCTCGCGGAGCTCGCGCAGACCGTGCCACCCGTCGCTTGGATATCCAGAAAAGACCGTGACTTAATAGAACTTAGTCAAATTTTATAAGATAAGATGGATATTGATAATGGCGGGAGGAAAGTGTATTTGAGGATAAAATAGGGGAAATTCGTCGAAAGGCTTGACAGGAGCAGGTATAAGTTTATAATACTTTAGGTATATTTACGGCATTATCCTTATACATAGCTATGCATGAGCAATTACCGGGACCAGGAGGAAGCTGAAAACGATAATTCCTATGATGATGGGGATGAAGAAGACGAAGCAATCCTCGAGCATTATAGGAAGTTAAAGATTTTCCGTAAAATCTTATCAATCGTTGCAATTGCAGTTTTTGTCGGAGTTTTTGTCGCACCCGAGCTTGTACGTTTCCTGCCATACCTGGCAACGGGCTCACGAACGCCGGATTACCTTCAACTCATTGACCTGACAGGTTCAGCGCATTTTGACCCGGGGGTCGTGACGTACGATATCGAGTACGAAGTCCGATTCAACCCAGAGCTTCTTGAAGGCACATTCCGTCAGGCAGCAGCGGACTGGGAAAAAGTACTGGATGGTTTGCTGGATTTCGAAAAGGTTAAGGAAGGTGAGACGGCTGACCTGATAGTGGTGGTTGTCAAGGATCTTCCCAACCCGGGCGTCACATACCAGGACTTCGTCGGAATGAAATACCGCCCCCGGGTCGAGTTGAGCGCTGAAGATCTGAGTAATCCGGGAGTACTGCACATTGTCATCGCGCACGAGCTTGGACACGCCATCGGTATCTGGGGCCATTCCGATGACCCGGCCGACCTGATGTACCCGAGCCCGATACGCGACACGCCATCGGCGCGTGACAAGAGAACGATACGGCTTATATACGGTTTTAACTGAGCATGACAGGGAGGAGATTTGTCCGAAGGCCGCAAGATAACAGGCGATGAGCGCCGCGAGAAGAACCAGAAGCTTACCGGCACCGTGATGGTAATCATCACGATGGTGATAGCGTTCTCGCTGATATCGAGCACCTACCAGGCGTACGCCGAGGGGCTCAAGGCGGTCTCCGAGAAGGAACGGCTCGACCCTCGCATAGAGGCGATGGAGATGCGGCTTCAGCGCGAGACATCGCTGGCGATACAGCGTCTCGACCCGGATTACCGGCGGGCGGTTTACGAGCGCGACCGGGGGATACTTTCGCCGGGGGAGGAACTGCTCCCGATTTACGACGACGATAAATAGCCCATAACCTCCTAAACTATATTTTCCCTGCGTAGGCCCGGCTCCCCGCCGGGCCGCTTATATTTCCGGCACCCATGACCGTGGGGGCGGTTGTAAGATAAATGCGGTAGTGGTAGGATTTTATGAAACAGATGCGCACATATATTCTGATAACAATCATCGTGGCGGTCTTCTTCCTGTCCGGGTTGCAGGCGTCGGCCGCGACCGGTACATCGGATAAGAAGATATACCACAGCGAAGACTGGGATATACTTCTCCTGTACCCCGACACATGGGACTACATATCCGATTTCGGCGACAACGTGCCGGTCATCCTGCATCCGCCCCCCGACATGGAGCCCGACGGTTTCGTGATGCTCTATTTCCTCGGCGAGGGCGTGGTGGATAACCTCGAAGAAATGGCGAAGGATTTCGAGGGGGAGTATCTGAAATCCTACGACAAGTATGAAATCCTTTCGGTCGAAGATGCAAAGACCAAGGAAGGCTACGCCGCGCTCGATTACAACTACACCTTTGTAGAGAATGGGATGGATACTGTAAGCAACACCCGGCTGCTGATTACCGAAGAAAATATCAGTTGGATGATACTCTTCGACCGTCCGCCCGATTGTCCCGAAGCGGTCGAGAAGGAAGCGATGAAGATAGTCGACTCGATAGTCTTCTCCGCCGCCGAATATCTCGCGAACAGCGAGAAATAAAAAAGTAGGGACAGTCACCTATTTCGGCTAAGATATACGATAACCTGTAGTCATATGAGCGAAATAAGTGACTGTCCCTACTTTTTTCCTATGCTCCGCGTCATCTTTAAAAAATTGCGCTACCACCTGCCCGTACGGGCGGCGTACTATGCCGCGGCGATACTCATGGGCGTGCTCGAAGTGCTGACCGGCGTCGCGCTGATCTGGTACTTCTTCTTCCGCGACAGCGTCGCGCTCTCGCCGATGGGATGGGCGGTCGGGGGCGGGATATACACCGCGCTGTCGGCGGCGTATATCGCGGTAAGCCTGCCGGGACGCATGCTCTGCTTCAAGGTGCAGGGATTTTTCTACATCTCGGTGGCGCTGTTTTTCCTGCTGAAAGGGATGATGCTTCTCGCGGACAGGGATTTTTCACCGTGGGGATTTTACCTGCTGTGGATTGTCCTGCTGGGAATCACATTCCGCGAGACGATGCGGGATATGGGGGAGGAGTTCGGAGGGGGCTGACGCTACATCCCCACCCAGATTTTATTGTCTTCATCGGTAGCTACAATGAACATATCACGCCCGATGCCGAGGACATCGCCTGATGCGAAGCCGTCGTATATGGTATACATCGGGTAATACCGTTCGAGGACTTTCGTCCTCGAGGTCATATCAAACGCCATTATCTTGCACCCGAAGTTGCCGTCGCCCTGATCGCTTGCCAGGAACAGTTCCAGTTTCGAGTCGCCGAGGACATTGCCGAGACAAGATGCATCGTGATACGTGAATGTGCCCTGTGGCAGGCCGAACTTTACGATTTCAACCCCTGTCGAATTGGGCGCATAGAGATGCACCTGGCTTCCGCTGCCGTGCTGGTTGTCGATGAATACGATTTCTGGGGTTGAATCACCGATAACATCGCCCACAAGGAATGCATCGTGCTGAGTATCCGGACCTGTGTTACGTGTGCCGTTGAATGTCCACCCGACAATGGGGAATGCATGAAGCTGCGCGCCCGCGCCGGAGAATATAATCACCTGAAAACCGTCGGCGAAGAGTATTTCAGCGCCGTCGTCCCAGCCGACATCGACGGCCGCGAGGCCCACATAAAGCGGCACCGGGGCCTTGAACGAAACCTGCGTGGAGCCGTCGGCGTTATAACCCCTGATATAGCCGTCACCATAGCTTGCGACGACAATCTCGTCGAACCCATCGTTATCGATATCTCCAACCGTCATACGATTGAGTGCGGCAAATTTCTGATCGAATGTCGTAAGCTGCTTGCCGGTACCGTCGTATATGTAGAACCTGCCATCGACCCCGGGCACCGCGCCGTGGCTCGCGATGACGATCTCGTCCTTGCTGTCGCTCATCACGTTGCCGACAGCGATCTCGTCATATTCATTGAAATCCTGGCTGAAATATTTACTCGCGTCGGGATCGAATTCGAGATGCCACCGCACCCGGTAATGCCCTTCGCTGCCGCCGTCGATGTCGAATTCAAAAGGCCTATGGACGACATTCGACCATTTGACGAGGTCGATCTTGTCAAATATCTCGGTATGGCTTCCGACAAAATCGTGCTTACCGAGTAGCGCGGAGTCATCGTATGTGAACTGGTAGTAATTCGTAGAGCCGTGAATGGCATTCTTCAGTTCGGTTTTCGATTTCCCCTTATTGTCATCGATGGCTTTACCTATTTCGTAAACGGTATTAGTTTGCAAGTTTTTTATGAATGTATTATCGACATCGTCTTCTTCGAGTATGCCCACATGGAATCCCATTATGGTGTCAGGGCCGGGGTTCTCCCATCCGACCCAGCGCTGTCCCCATGTAAAGCGGTTTACCTCGCCCGCGTCGACATCCCCGAATATCTGGGGATCCCCGGTGGACCAGACGTTGGGATTCTTCGTCGTCGAAAAGCCGTAAATAAGGAAGTAGGGCTCATCTGAATCGGATGACTGATCTGAAGCAGACTCGGCGATGCAGTAAAACGAGTCGATCATTATCTTCACGAAGAGCTGCTCGTGGGACTTGATGACATCGTCGACATTATCGATGATAGTTGCGGTAGCGGGTTCCCATCCGGCGGGCTCGGCGGGAGGATTCCCCTGCTCGATCAGGATCGTGTAGTAGACATCCCTCTCGAATCCCGGGGATGACATCACAGCGATGTAATAATCACCCGGCACCAGTACCGGGGCGTTGGAGCCGAGCCCGAGTGTCAGCCTGCCATCGACCGTCTCGGCTTCAGCGAGGATAGCCTGGTTTGAATCCTGGAGCTGCAGGATGACATCGCCTGATTCGGCGGTGACGGTAAGTGAGCCCGCAAGCTCGACGCTATCCGGAACATCGAGGTGCCAGAGGTCCAAAGGGTCTTCGCCGCATACCCATCCCGGTGCCATTGTATCGATGTATATCTCACCGGCTGTTGAGGGTGATTCATTGTTATCCGGCGCGCATCCGCCCTGAGCGCCCGATGAACCGCGGCCACCGGTTCCGGGGCTGCTTCCGCCGCCACCGGAATGTAAGAGGTTCATCGTGATGGAGTAGCTATGGTCGCTGGCATATTTAGAGTAGAAGCCGACGCGGAGATAATATGTCCCGGCAGTGAGGGTGCTCGAATCGAGGTTAGCGGTAAGGATGCGCTGAGTATCGGTGGAGCCTTTTTCAATCAGCGTTCCCGACGGTCCGCTGATACGGAACGTGGTGCCGGTCTGGTCGGCCATGAATGTGACCGTACCGGATAGAGATTCGCCCTGCTTGACCTCGAATTTATAGAAATCCCACAGGTCGGCGGGGCATACATAGTCGGAAACGGTTTCGGTGGAGGTAATAATCGTGGCATCCGCGGTGCTGTTGTTGCCGTCGGCGACGCATTGCCCCGACGCCATCCCGCCTGTGCAGAGCACGAGCAGCAATATTGAAATAATGGACAGAAGCCTCAGTTCACGCATTATCGGTCTCTCCCTCATCGTCGGTATTTAAGGGCGTCTGAATTATACATCATTTATGTTTAATGGAAGGCGGATGTCAGGGGAAGGAAGGCATTCCCCGGGATTACGGGTTATTTGCTCTTCAGTTCATCCCAGGCTTTGAATGCGCGGCGTATGTGAGGGATGGTTATCGAGCCGCCGACTATCATGGCGATGGAGAGGGCTTCGGCGAGCTCATCGTCGGACACCCCGAGCCCGTTGCACTGGATGATGTGATATGCGATGCAATCGTCGCAACGCAGCACGGTCGACGCGACGAGGCCGAGGAGTTCCTTGGTTTTCCGGGGCAGCGCGCCGTCGTCGTAGGCCTGGGCGTCGAGGCTGTAGAATCGCTTTATCGGCAGCCCGGCGTATTTCATCACCGTTTCGTTGAGCATCCCGCGCTCGTCGTCGAATGAATGTATGTGCGTGTCGGACATTGCCGCCTCCAGCGGGAAGGATGTTGCGGGGGTATTGTAGCAGAAACGGGGGAAGGGGTTCGGATCAATAGGTACAGTCACCCGCGAAGCTACATCGATGGGCGGTTGGAGGTTTGGATGCGCAGGTGACTGTCCCTGAATGCCGGGGCTTCGGGACGGGGGCGTCGCGAAACATCGGAAAATATTGGAGAAAAGCCTTTGAGATGTTATATTGTGTGCGAATCGCAGTGTTTGAGTAAATGAAGCGCTTAGTCAAGCCGGGGAGGATTATGTGGCGATGAAAGCGGATTCTTCATACATCATGTTCAATGCCGCTCAACGAATGCTCGAATTCAGGCTCTCCGCGGAAGTGTGGAAGGAAGGCCGCTGGTACCTGGCGAGATGCCCCGAACTGAAAATGACCGACCAGGGGAAAACAACCAAGGACGTTATCCGGAACCTGACAGATATGGTCATCATCTCACTCGCCGAGGCGATAGAGTCCAATAACATCGACGGCATGTTGAAGGAGCTTGGTTTCAAGCGCTCGAAGGTTCCAGTCCCGACAGTAAGTATTTATGAGATTCCAGCCGATAAATATGTCAACCTTATGCCGCTGACCTATGCCGCTTCAATTCCAGTGGCACGGGTCGCTTCAATCGAATATACGCCGGCCGGGACATAAATCATGCCGAGAAAGAACAGGTCAAAGGGCAGCGTAAGGATCGTTCCAATCAAAACCGGCAAGCTTGTCAAGTTATTCAGGAAAGCGGGATTTGAAGTCGCCAAGAAAGGCAAGAAGCACATCGTGATGAGGAAAAAGGGGCACAAGCAGAACCTGGCGATACCAAACCACCCGGGCAGCGAGGGAGTTCATCCCGGAGTCATCCGCGATCTCATCGACAAAGCCGGGATGGACAGGGAGCGGTTTTTGGAGCTGCTGAAGGAATTGTAGGGGCGGTTTCGGGATTGGGGTGTCCCGAAACATCGGAGGGTTGCCTATTTTCGCGGCGTGGGGTAACATTC
>CAZSPL010000134.1:0-9205 GCA_964608735.1 uncultured Planctomycetota bacterium
GGTGCCCGCGCATATGACAATACGGGGGATATCGTCGTTTTCATCGCTTACAATTATTCCCCGTAAATCCCGCAAATCGTCTATTGAAGCCAACCTCGACATCTAAGTCCTCCGGACGAAATGAGCGTATTTATAGTCAACATAATCCACACGAATATACGAACGCGGCGCGTAATCCGCTGCTACTTCAAATCGAGCATATGGGTTTTGCATCCGCGCCTCGAACATATCTGCACGACGCCTCCACCGCGGACTATCATGGGCACCATCGACGCGCCGCAGACGGTGCATTCGACGGTACTCTTGAGCTCGCCATGGCAATGGGGGCAGAAGAAATTCACAACCGCTTCATCAGGAATTTCGTATTCCGAGAACACGTTGTAGCTTCCGTACATCGATGACAACCTCAGCCATCCGTGCTTACGGCTGAACGACGCCGTGACCCTTATCGACGGGTAGCCGTCGATGCTGTACGACGTGTCCATGAGGCTGTGATTGCACCGGGGGCAGCTTACCGAGACGGGGAATATCTGGTACTCCTGCTTGATAGCGTCCTCCTCGAAACCTTGAAGGGCAGAGCTGATTATCCCCTTCACCTTCGATTTGCGAACCTTGGAGAAGTAATGGCCGTCTATCACAACCACAGGGCCGAGCGCGCAAGCGCCGAGGCAATTCACCGTTTCGAGTGTGAATTCCTTGTCCGATGTCGTGCCGCCCGCCTTCACGCCGAGCCGGCTTTCGAATTCCTTCACTATCGTCGGCGCGCCCCGCACATGGCAGGCAGTCCCGAGGCAGCACTGGATAAGATGCTTCCCGCGAGGCTCCCGGCTGAACGCCTTGTAGAACGTTGCGACGCTGTAGATATCCACCAGCGGGATCTTCCGCGCCTTGCTCACCATCTGGAGCGCTTCGGGCGGAAGGTAGCTGTACTTCTCCTGGATATCTTCCAGTATGGAAATCAGGCTTTCTTCATCCCCGGCATGTTTTTCGAGGATTCTCTCTATGATTTCAGCTTTCATGAAATGTGACCTTCACAAATACTTTGAATAGTGCCGCGCGCGCGATTTACCTGTACTCCTCGCAATGCCAGATGCCGCCCTCGGTGGACGAGCGTATGCACTCCGTCCGCTCCTCGCAGTTGACGCATATGCCCGTGTAGTTCCCGGTCTCGGGTTCCTTCACGGCGGCGACTTCAAGCTCCGGCGCCGCCGCGATAATCTCCTGGCGGTCGTCGAACTCGTCGCAATGCATGATGGGGCTACCGGAGCGCGCGCTTACCGCGCAATCTTCCCGGTTGTTGCATGTCGTGCATATGCTCTGCCCGTGATGCTTCGCCCCGGCGGCTTTCGTCCCGGTCTTCGCGGCGGTCTTGGTTTTTGTCCTGGCCTCGGTTGTAGTTGTTCGTTTCATTTTTTTCCTCCGATCTCAAGCCGTTATTCGATGCGTCACCGATGTTGCTTCGAGAGATCACCTTTAACGGCTTCGCGAATCAGACACGTGATAATGAAGCAAACAATATGCCAATTAGAAATAATCAAGCTTATAAAATGGGAAATCCCTTCGTTTTGTGGCAGAATCATCGGGAGATGTTATATAGAAGCCGATAAATAAGGG
This sequence comes from uncultured Planctomycetota bacterium, assembly GCA_964608735.1. Taxonomy (GTDB): domain Bacteria; phylum JAJVIF01; class JAJVIF01; order JAPKYR01; family CAZSPL01; genus CAZSPL01. Next base: position 1,615 of record CAZSPL010000134.1, read on the forward strand.
GAAAAATTGTGAAATTATTCACCTGAGGTGAGGAGGGAGGAGGCATTCCCCACCTGAATTCCGGGGAGAAACTCCCCACTGGGGAGGATTCCCCCAATCCTATGGCGAATCCCCATCCGGGGTGGTTTGAGGAAGTTTATTGCGAAGCGTCTTGCGGTCGATGCCGAGAATTTCCGCCGCGCGGCTCTTGTTGCCGTCGACGCTCGCGAGCACGTTGCGTATATATTCCGCTTCCACTTCGGCGAGCGTCTTGTCGAACCCGAAATCCTTGCCCAGCGAAAACCGCATCATTATTGGAAGATCCGTGACATCGATAACCTTGCTGTCGCTCATCACCAGGAGGCGTTGAATCAGATTCTCCAGCTCGCGGACATTCCCAGGCCACGAATAATTGACCAGAGCATGCAGTGCAGCATCGGTAAATTCCGCCTGACCGGCGCCGGATTCCTTGCTGAATTTTTTCGTGAAATGATTCACCAACAGCAGGATATCATTCCCCCGCTCGCGAAGCGGCGGCAGCGCGATGTTTATCACATTCAGCCGGTAATAAAGGTCTTCGCGGAATATCCTTGCTCCCACCAGCGAAAGCAGGTCTTTGTTCGTGGCGGCAAGAATGCGCACATCCGCCTTGCGCGGCTTTGTCGACCCCACCATGCAGACTTCCTTATCCTGCAGCACCCGAAGCAGCTTGACCTGCATCGCGAGGCTCGTCTCGCTTATCTCGTCGAGGAAAATAGTGCCGCCGTCGGCGGTCTGGAAAAATCCCGCGCGGGTCTCGCTCGCGCCGGTGAACGCACCCTTCACGTGCCCGAACAGCTCGCTTTCGAGGAGGCTCTCGGGAATTCCGCCGCAGTTTACGGGTACGAATGCCGACGACGCGCGCGGGCTGGAATAATGTATCGCGCGCGCGACGAGTTCCTTGCCGGTGCCGCTCTCGCCGTAAATGAGCACGGTTGTCGGTACCGCCGCGGCTTTGCCGATGGCATCGAAAACCCTGAGCATCGGCGATGATTCACCGATAAGGCCGTATGAATGCGCGGGTGTCAGATGCCTCGGCGCCTGGGCTGTACGCCGCATGTGAAGCTTGTCCAGCGCGCGCTGAACAGCCCCGAGCAGTTCCTCATCGGTAAACGGCTTCGCGAGATATTCCTCCGCGCCGGTCTTCACCGCTTCAACCGCACCCTCGACGGTCGCGTAGCCGGTTATCATCATAACCTCGATATCGCGGCTGTTCTCGCGGATATGCCGCACCAAATCGAGCCCGCTCACTTTCGGCATCTTCAGGTCGGTTATCACCAGGTCGAGGGGAGTATCGTCGATGACCCTCATCGCTTCGCCAACGCTCGACGCCGTGAAGACCGTATATCCCGCCGATGTCAGGTTCCTCTGGATTACCTCGACCGTCGCCGGCGAATCATCTACCACGAGTATCTGTTCTTTATCTCTGCCCGGACTTTTCCCGCGCTTTTCATTCCGCATTACTGTATCTCCGTTACCGGTAATTTTATCTCAAATCGCGAACCCTTCCCAATCTCGCTCTCGACGGAAATCATGCCGAAGTGCGATGTGACTATGCCATGCACGACCGGGAGACCGAGCCCGGTGCCCTCATCGATATCCTTCGTCGTGAAGAACGGGATGAATATCTGCTTCACCGTCTCGGCGGACATCCCGATGCCCGTATCCTCAACTGCCAGGTTCACGTAATCCCCGCTGCACCCGGTGCTTATGGTGATGGTGCCGCCATCGGGCATGGCCTGTATCGCGTTGACGATCAGGTTGACCAGCACCTGGTGCATCTGCGACGCGTCTGCGGTCATATCCGGTATGCTCTTGTCCAGCTTGCGTACGATCTCGATGCCCGCCTTCACGCAGCGCGCTTCGAGAAAATAAAGCCCCTCGTCGACAATCACATTGAGGTTGGTCTTCGTTTTTACCGCCGGAAGCTGCCTCGAAAAAAGCATAAGCTTCTTGACCACTTCCCTCGCATGCATCGATGCCGTGACGATTTTCTCTATATCATCTTCCACTCCCCCGGGGAGCTCCTCGGATTTAAGAATAAGTTGCGCGAAGCCGAGTATGTTGCCGAGCGGCTCGTTAAATTCATGCGCCACCCCGGCGGCGAGCTGCCCGATGGTCGCCAGCCTGTCGGCATGACGAAGCTGCTCCTGCAAGCGGCGCTGGTCATCCTCGGCCTTGCGACGTTCCACTATCTGCGCGACCTGGATCGCGATAGCCTCGATCAGATTCCTCTCTTCGTTCAGGAACGGCCCCTCATCGAGCTGCGGCATTCTTTTGGAATATGCCACCTCGACGGCACCACGCTTCTCCCCCTTGATGATTATATCCGCGTGCTGGCTCTGCCACACTTCCTTGAACGCGGTTTTCGTGAAAATGCGTCCGTCGAGGATAATGCGCCCGTGGGTGATGCCGGGATACTGCCATCCGGGAGGAATCAGGTTAACTATCCCCACAAGAATATCTTCGAGCGAAATACTGGGCTGCTCGAACAGTTTGGCTATACCGTAGAGGCAGCTCAGTTCCTTGATGCGTTCCTTCAGAGCCGCCTGCGTCTGCTGGTGCGCCCGCGCGATCCCGACCGCCTGCGCGGCGCCTTCGAGGAATGAAATGTCATCGCCGGTGAGCAACCCCGCTTTTCTGTTCTTGAGCACGATCCGTCCCGCCACGGCATCGCCGACCCGTATCGGGATAACCGCGATCGACTTGTAACCACCCTCCAGGCTGAGAGCGACACCATCCTGCCGGCTCCTTTCCTTCGCGAGGCTTGCCGCGAGAGCGTCGATATCGTTGATGCAGTATGATCCCCGGTGCGTGGTATGCTCCCCCGAAATCCTCAACTCGTCTATCCTCAAGCCCGCGAATTTCAGCCCGGCATCGGCCGGACCGCATTCGCACCATCCTTCACTGTTCCTGCTTAACCGGCATGGTATCGTGCTGTGTTTGAATCGCGGCGAAGCATCCTTGATGACTTGGCATCGAAGGCAGCTCTGGCTCTCTTTTATCCAGACTTCGAGATGGTCGCATTCGAAGAAGTCCCACAGGAGCCGCGCCGTCTCCCTCGCGAACACGATGCCCGGCTTACCGAGGTATCCGAGCTCCAGCAGCTTGAGCGAAAATTCCTGCAGATTCGCGGACCGGTTGTTATTTTCGTTATTCTCGGACATGGATTCGATTTGCTTCACCATGCTACACGGATATCGATGAATTTGCTACAGGTTGTTCATGGGGACAGGCCCCCCCCTTAATCCCCCCCACGCTAAGGCGTGGGGGGGAGATGAAGAACGGTTGACTGGGGAGTTGCGATTGAGATCTATTCCCGGCTTGCGTGTGCCCTCTCTGGTAGCCCCGGGTTGGCCGCATCCTTCTTCCGTATTGATCAAATGCGGCCTACCCGGGGCATGTGGGCTTGCGTGATTTTTATAACCGCCGATATGGTAGTATATATGGTTGGGACGGAATGGATTTGAATGCTGTGGCTTAATGAAAAACGCTGGATCTTCGCACGCCGTTACCTGTGGCGGGTATTCTGGTTCGCCATAGCGGCGCTCGCATTCTCGTGGATTGCGACGCACGCCGTCAAGACCACATACAAGGCCGAAACGGTGCTCGCATATAAATCGACCGACTATCCCCTCGACTTCGACCTGATGTACCTCCTCGAAACTCGCTTGCCGCTTTTCATCGAGGACGACATTTACTCCCTTACATACGACATGCCCAGCGTACTGACAAGCACCGCCGTCGCCGAACGGGTCCTCGACAGGGACAATCTCCGCGAGAGGCTGTACGACCCCGAAGAGGGGAAGACATACGAAGAATGGCTCGAAGACTTCATGGCGCACCTCATGTTCAAGACAAGTAAAGACCTCGACAGCATAACCATCGCATATACCGCTGAAACTCCCGACCTCGCCGAGGAAATTACACGCATCTACTCCGAGGAATTCGAGAAATACCTCTCCGGCCTTTACTGGCATCTAAGCCTTGCCGACGCGATACAGGTTGTCGTCGACCGCCATGTCAACGAGATGGCTCAACTGAGGGAAACCGTCAATGCCGCTAAGGTCGCCGCGAACCGTCCCGCCCTCGAAAAGTCGGTCGTCAAGGATGTGCAGAATTATCTCGTCGCCGAGAAAGGAAAACTCATCGCGCGCGCGGCGACGCTCGGTTATAAACTCGCGCTGGAACGCATCGACGAGCAACTCGGCCTCGCCCATGAGGGTGAGTCATTCGAACTGCCGAGGGAAGCTTTCCGCGATTACGTCCTCACATATTTGAAAGCCGCATACTATGTCGAATCGCTGAGGATAGACACGCTGTCGGAAGAAGGGACGCCCGATAACCCGGAAATCCGTTTCTGGGAACAGGCGCGCCGCGCCACCGCCGGACTTATCGACAAAGCGTCGGGCGGCGCATTGATGGTCACATACAACACTATCGTGACGCGCGCCATCGACGCACAGGCGAATCTCGATTTCTGGACGCAGCGCGCGGAGGAACTCAAGAAAAGGCTCGCGGAAATTCCTCAGTTCGAATTCGATGCATCCTCGGCGATGCTCAAGCTGAAATTCCTCGAAATCGCCCTCTATTACTGGGAGAAGAACCTCGACTTGCAGCGAATGGGCGAGGATTTCGCGGACGACCCGTTCGTGGTTCTCGACGGCCCGGTGGTACCGGAGCACGCATACTACCCGATACTCCGTATGTGGGTTTATGCGTTTCCCGTACTCCTCGCCATCGGCTCGATGATGTTTCTGCTTCGCACCAAAGTCGAGGATGAAGCCCTGCGCGATATAACGGAAGGACGACTCAAATAGTTGGATGCTCCCCGGAAACAGAAGATGCTCATCATCGGCCTTGACGGGGCGTGCCTCGATGTCATGCTTCCGATTATCGAATCGGGCGCATGCCCCAACCTGAAGCGGCTAATGGACAACGGGATTTCCGGCGATTTGGAAAGCACGGTGCATCCGCTAACGCCGCTCGCGTGGACGAGTTTTCTCTCTGGCCAGAACCCGGGGCGGCATGGGATATTCGATTTTTTCGCGCGGGATGAAGGGAGCTACCGTTTCCGGCTCGTGACATCGGCCGAACGCGCGGGGCATAATTTCGTCGACCTGATAAGCGATTCGGGCAGCCGGATAGTGAGCCTGAATGTCCCGCTGACATACCCGCCGCATGAGATCAACGGGGCGGTTGTGTCGGGACTTGGTACTCCGAACATGCGAGTCGAGTTCGCATATCCACCGGAACTCCGCAAGAAGATACTCGCGAAATTCCCCGACTACGAGATAACGCCTCCTTATGACAAGGGCCGAGGGCCGGTGTCGGAAGCGGTTCTCGAACTTCCGAGGATGCGCACCGAACTCGCGCTCGACCTCATCGACGAGTTCGAGCCGAATGTATTTCTCATGGTCTATGGCAGCACCGATTACGTGCAGCATATTTTCTGGCGGGATTATTTCGATCCCGAGAAGCCCGGGTCGGAGAAGGAATACGCCGACCTCATCCCGCGCGTGTATGGGATCATCGACGAGGGTATCGGCAAGCTCATCGAGCGCATGGGCGGCGATGTGCCGGTGCTCATCATAAGCGACCACGGCGCCGAGGGGCTCGACCTCGTGGTGGGGCTCAACCGTTTCCTCGCCGACAAGGGATATTTGAAATTTTTCGAGACATCGGGCCCCGGCTCGGGAAGAAACAAGGCGGCGCGGAATCTGTTACGCAAGATAAGCGCCACGGTTCAGCCAATTCTTCCGAAGGGATTCAAGGAAACGCTCAAGAGCATGTTCCCGGGGCTGTCGAAGCGCATGGTCACACTGTGGAATGTGCCGGACATGAGCGCGGTCGATTTCGCGGCGTCGAGGGCTTACGCGGTGGGGTCATACGGCGGGATATTCATCAACCTTAAGGGGCGGGAGCCGCGGGGGACGGTGAATCCGGGGAAGGAATATGAATCGCTGCGGGACGAAATCGCTTCGGCGCTGACGGAGTGGGTCGGTCCGGGCGGTGTGAAGATAGTGAACGAGGTGAAGCGTCGGGAGGAGCTTTACGCCGGGCCGTATCTCGACCGCGCGCCGGATTTGATAGTTCGTCTCGCGCCGAGGATCTTCACGAAGACGACATTCGAGCCGGAGAAGGAGGAGTTGTATAAGGAGAGCGAGTATTCGATGTTCGTGCAGCAGCATCAGTCGATACATGCGATGTACGGTGTATGCATCGCGAGCGGGTATCCGTTCATACAACAGAACCGCGAGAGTAATGGAGGGGACACTACACGGACTACTATACATAACGCGCGGATAATCGATATGGCGCCGACGATTCTTCATCTTCTCGGGCTTGCTATTCCCGAAGATATGGACGGCATCCCCCTCGATGGGCTGTTCGATTCTGAATGGTACGCCGGGCATCCGCCGCGTACCACCGACAAGAAGGGGTCGGTAACGAGGCAGGGTCCGCGCAAGTTGTCGGAAGAAGAAGAAAAGAAGCTCAAGGACGAGCTTCAGGGGCTGGGGTATATTCAGTAATCAATAATATAAACAACTTATCCCTGAAAATTTATTTATATATTAAACGCAGTCCACGAATCCCATTTCGTGGGGTATCACTCATCCACATACTTTTCGAAATTACCAAGACCCAGCAGCTTCCCGACTTTGCGGAGGGGGTCGTAGTCGGCATCGGTAGCGTCATGCAGGCCCTCTATCTCGTATATGGCATACAACATGCCTTCCTTGCCGTTGGCCATTTCCTTAAGCGCGGCGGCGATTTTCGATTTCGCATCGGCATCGAGATTTTTAGTGACGCTCACGGTATCGGCGGGTATGTCATCGGTGTACGCGAGCACCCTGGTCACTTCCATCACATCGGCGGCGATATCCATCGTCTGCACGCGCGCGTCGTCGTAACACGCCCCCGCGTCGACCTTCCCCTGCAGGACGGCCTGTACGGACGCGGGGTGCGAGCCGGCGAAGAGCACCTTGTCGGAATCGGAGCCGAACTCGATGCCATGCTCCTTGAGGAGGGCGCGGGCATAGAGATGCCCCGATGCGCTGGCGGCTTCGACGAAGGATATTTTCTTGCCGGCGAGGTCTTCGAGGGTCTCGATGCCGGAGTCGTTGCGTACGATAATCTCGCCGCGATAAACGGTCTTGCCTTTGCGCTCGGCTTTCAGCAGCACTTCGATGCCGTAGCGCGAGTTACCGAGCACATATGCCATCGGTGGGAGGAAGCCGACATCGACCTGCCCGGTGCCCATGGCTTCGACGCATGCGGAATAGGAGGGCATCACCTTGGCCTTGACCCGCATACCGACCTTTTCACCGAGGACGGTCTCGAATTCGCCGAGCTGGTCGATGATGCTCTGGCTTTCGACGCTCGGTACGAACGCGACGATGAGCAGTTTTTCCTTTGGCTTCTCGGGCTCCTTCGGCCCGCATCCTGTGAGAGGGATAAAGAGGGAGAGCATCTGAAATGTACCAAAATCGGACGGAACCCGATTAGGAGTGGTGCCGGAAGTTAAATAAAAATCCATATTTTGTCTATTGACTTCCGGGGGCTTTGTTTG
>CAZSPL010000134.1:9215-10990 GCA_964608735.1 uncultured Planctomycetota bacterium
CCGCATCCTGTGAGAGGGATAAAGAGGGAGAGTAAGATGAGGATCGGGAGTAATTTTTTCATGGCTCGTTCCTTTAAGAGTTCGCACACTGAAGTGTGCGGCACGCAGAAAAAAGTAGGGACAGTCACCTGTTTCGCACATGGAATTACGGGTTACCGCTGACTTCGCGCGAAACAGGTGACTGTCCCTACTTTTTTTTAACGCAGATTACGCCACAACCCTACCACGACGCCGCGTATCTCGCCGCCCTTCACCGGGTCGAACGGGATCGGCTTCATCGTTTCATTCTCCGGCTTGAGGTAATACTTATCCCCCCGCTTGGACAGGCGCTTGACGGTGTATTCTTCCTCCATCCCCTGCACCTTTGCCAGCACGATGTCGCCGATATCGGCAGCGGTCTGTTTGCGCACGACCACGCGGTCGCCGTCATAGATACCGGCATCCTGCATGGAACTCCCGTCCACCGTCACCATGAACAATCTTCCGGACGGCACGAGGTCGGTGGAGATGGCGAAATATCCCTCGAGGTCTTCTTCGCGGAAGCTCGTCGGGCCGGCGGCGATACGTCCCGCCATCGGTATCCGCGTGATCTCGACATCGGATGTGCTCAGTTCCTCGGTGGGGCCGAGGATCTCAAGTGCGCGGCTGCCCTTTCCCGCGCGCCGTATCCACTGCTTGCGCTCGAGCGCCTTCAGATGGTCGTGCGCCGATTTAAGGTTGAATTTGAAATGCTTGCTGATCTCGCGAATCGACGGCGCGAAATCATTTTCCTGGCGGAACTCGATGAGGAAATCATAGATCTCCCGCTGTCGAGCAGTCAGTTTACCGAGGTCTCCCATTGAAATCCTCCAACCGGAGTTGATGGGGTAACATGTGTCTACGAGTAGACGTTTGTACTGTATCACGTATTTAAATGGTTGTAAAGAGGGAGCGGGGATTTTTTTCCTTTGATGTTTCGGCACACCCCTGTGCCGAAACGGAGAGGTAATAGCCAAAGGGTTTCGGGACAAGGGTGTCCCGAAACATCGGGGAGGCACATGGGTTTCGGGACAAGGGTGTCCCGAAACATCTGAAAAAGATTTTTCCGGAATAAATGTCAGAGAATTGTAAAACGCCCGGAAGGGGTTTACAGGGGGGGCATCTTGTGGTACATTTCATTATCAGTAACGATTACTAATAATGAGGAGGACTTCATGTTCAAAAGAAAATGGGTATTTATCATGCTGACAGCGGCGCTGCTGTTCGCGATGACCGCCGGGGTGTTGTACGCGCGCCCGTACGACAACGATAACCGCGGCCGCGACAGGGCGGAAGGCGATAGCGATTCCTGGTGCGGTGACGGTTGGGGCGCCCGCGACGGCTCCGGGTGGGGCGGCGGATTAATGGGCATGCATTACATGCTTCCCGGATGGCTCGACCTTACCGACGACCAGTACAACAAGTTGGAGGACATCTACGACAGCTACTACGACAACCACGAGCAGTTCATGAATGACATGCACGATGCCCACGTGGCGCTGTTCGACTTGATCTATGCCGACGTCCAGGATGAAAACGCCATCAAGGACGCCGCGCAGAAGTGGGGCGACTTGCAGGCGGAGATGATCGTCGACATGGCCGGCTTGACCGGCGAGACGATGAAGATTCTCACCGCCGACCAGAAAGCGCTTCTCGACGACTGGATGATGAACCGCGGAAGCGGGTACGGCCCGGGAATGATGGGCGACAGGGAGGATGACTCATACGGCCGGCGCGGACGATGCGGTTGGTAAAGA
>CAZSPL010000135.1:0-10986 GCA_964608735.1 uncultured Planctomycetota bacterium
TCCACCGGTACAATCGCTCCTTCGGAGAAACTGAGCGTCACGGGGTGTTCTCCCTCCACGGCCTGGAATTCAATTCCGTCGCCGTTATGCTCCCACTTGCCGCACGCATCGAATGCCTGCCGGGACGATTTAGCCAGCCTTACTATCGGCGCCTTGCATCTTTCGATCAGCTCGAACAGCAGCTCGTTGTCGATAAATGCCGCCCCGTAGGTGGCTTCGCATTCCTTGAGCAGCCCCGCGCCGATGGCTTCGACGATGATATACCGCTGTAGCGCCTCGCCGTAGATAAGCCGCTGAAGCTGCGTCGGCTTTATCGGCTCGACATAGCGGAAATCGACCGGCAAGCCGCGGTTGTCGCACACAAGAAGCCCGCCGGCGAATGCGCCATCGTTGAGTTCGTATACTCCAAGATATCCCAGTTGTTTCATCGCGGCATCACCTCGATGCAAACCTTTCCGACCCCGTATATCCTACCGAATTAATTTCATTATATAGGGAGGGAAATATATTAATTGAATCGAATATGAGGGGAAAAAAGCAGCCCTTGGGACAGTCCCTCTGCGTTTTGGGGACAGTCCCGCGGGCTGCATTTCCAATCACAAATTTTACGGTTCCATTTCGAGCTTGACGTCTATATCGACGGTTTCCGTTCCGCGCAAAACCTGCAACGTTACCGTATCACCCGGAGCCATGCGTTTGATGCTGTTGGTCAACTGCTGGGTCGATAAAACAACCTCTTTATTCAGGCCGACGATGATATCCCCCCCGGTCACGATATCGATGATATAGCGTCCGATATACAGCCTGAGAGGTTCGGTTCCGGCTCTCAATCCCGCAATCGCGGCGGGCGACCCGGGTGCGACCGACTGCACCAGCAAACCGTTGTCCACGCCGAGACCGAGCTCCAAGGAGATTTCCTTCCTCAACGGGAAGGCATCCACGCCGAGATACGGCCTTCGTACGCGGCCATAGCTGATAATATCGTCGGCGACCTTCCTGCACGCATTCGAGGGTATCGAAAAGCCGATGCCGACCGAGCCGCCGCTCCTGGAAAAGATGCTCGTATTGATGCCGACCACTTCACCCGCCGAATCGATCAACGGCCCGCCGGAGTTACCCGGGTTGATTGACGCATCGGTCTGTATCATGTCGTCGTATTCGGCTTCCGGCGTTTTCACCGGGCGTCCGAGCGCGCTTATGACCCCGACCGACAGGGTCTGGTCGAAGCCGAAAGGATTGCCGATGGCAATCGCGCGCTGGCCGACTTTCAACATGTCGCTGTCACCGAGTACCGCGATGCGGCTCGCATCGATTTCCCGGCTCACCTTGATGACCGCGAGGTCAGTGAACTGGTCGCTGCCGACGACGGTCGCTTCTTCGATGCTGCCATCGCCGAATGTGACGGTCACGTCGGTGGCATCCTTGATGACATGGTTGTTTGTGAGAATATATCCTTCTTTGCTGATGATGACCCCCGACCCGGTGCCTTCCTGCGGGACAACGCCGTAGAATGGATTGAACGCCTGCCTGACGGCAGTAATATGTACCACGGCCGGCAAGAGTTTTTCATACACCCTGATGACCGTTTCCTCTGACGCGTCATAGGTGGCGTCGCTCGAGCCGGTGGATGCCAAGATCGAATCCACCTGCGTCCCGGCATCTGCTTGAGGCGCGGTAGCCGTCACGGGCAAGGTTTCGGCTTCGCGGTTCAGTGCGAATGCGGATGTCACGACCACGCCGAGTAGAAACGCAGTAACGATGCTGAGCAATAATATAAGCCTGTATTTCATTGGTTCCTCCACGAATAGTTAATGCCTTCCGTGCACTATTTATCCACGCCGGGCATTTTACGTCAACACCTATTTGGAAACCGAAAAACCCCCGATAGTTCGGGGGTAACATTTGTTTTACAGTAATTTCATATATCTATTACTCGTCGTCTTTTCCGTTTCCGACGATTTTTTTAGTCTTTTTCTGCTCCTGGCCGGCCATGAATTCAAGCACCTGGCTGAGCTTGAACCTTCGCTGCCCGCCGGGGGTGCGTATGCAGTCGAGGACCCCCTTGTTGGTGTAGCGCCGTACGGTGGTCTTGCATACGTTCAGTATGGTCGATGCGTCTTCGAGGGTGATGAGTGGATCGAGAAGGCTCTCGATCAACTCGGCCCTTTTCTTTTTCGGGTCGTCGGCAGCGGTTCCGCGCCTGTATTCGCGCTGCTCGAACAGCGACATGTCTTCCACTGCCCTGCCCTTCCTTCCGCCCGCACGCTTTTTCGTGACGACCTTCTCGGCCCTCGATGCCGCCGCCTTGGTGGCTTCATACTTCGATGGGTCGTCATAGGGGCCAACAAGAGATTCTTCGTCGATGCGTCCCGTCGGAGGACTTTCATTGAGTTCCTGGCCGAGGGACTTGATACCGCGTGCGCTCTTCAAATGCTTGTAAGGGTCGTATTCCTTCGATGCCTTCCCGGACAACTCGCTTGTTTCGCCGTTTTCGGGAACCTGCGCTTCGGTATCATCCGGTTTCTGCCCTGATTCCAGGCGATGTATCTTCCTCTGATCGGTGAGTTTCTTCAGCAGGCGCTGGGTTTCCTTCTGTTTATACCTTTGCCACTCCCAGTAGGTTTTGTTCAAATTCTTATCTTCCTTCTTCGCCACGACTCACCTCATAAGCTGTGTAAGAATAAGGGCTACTCTTAAACATATCGTGATATTTCGGCACTACTTGAGCTCTTGATAATATTCTCCTAAAAAGTTGAACAACCGATGCATAATCATAGATGCGTTGCGGCACATCATTGTTAACAGAACCCCCTGAAACCCTTTAATAATAAGGGCTCAATAGGAATGAAGCAAGGTTTATACGATTATAAAAGTGTACAGGTTACGGGGAAATAATTACTGTGGATAACCCGCCTGAAGCGGGATATTCTCCGGCAGGCAATGCCGGAAAGGCTCGGGGGAACTCAAATATTGATGTCGAGTTGAGTCCCGACCTCGCTATCGTCGTCTTTTGGCTTGGTTGCCCGGTAACTCGCCTTGTTCTGGAGGATCTCAAGGTCGCTGCGCCCGTCTTTCTGCACCCGCCGTCGTGACTTCTCGTCGATATCCGCCTTATCCTTGTCCTTGTCGCGCTCTTTTCGTCCTTCGCGATTTTGTTCCTCGGCGGTGTTGAATTCATCGACCAACTCACGGAACTGGCGTTGCTCGCCACCCGAGTCGTGATAGTCTTTGCGCTTGACCTTACGAAGGTTCGAGTATCTCTCGTTCACGAGACCTTCGAGATTCTCGTTCAGCTTGCGAATTGGAGTCATCTCAAATACCTCCGGCCCTAAACGGACTCCATCCACTACGGCCTCTTCAAGTTATGCTCTTCCCGTCTATACTTCTTCTCAGCCAGCGCACCTGCCATCTCAATCTCATTAAAGGTCAACCCATCCTTCACAACTTCCCGGCACCCGAACGCCTTCATCCACAGTTCGACGGCATCGCGAAGGATGTCGTTTGCATCGAGATCAAGCCCTTCGCGTTCGAACGATGTAACGAAATCGGAATGCGGGATATCCCTGCGCTCGGGAGGCACCTTGAGATACCTCGACATTTCCGCTACACGATCCGCCATCATCAATGTGCCGTGGTGCAGGATGGTCCGCTTCTTTCGAGCTTGGGCGTTTCCGCCGACCTTCCTGCCCTTATAGAGCAAATCTCCGTTACTTATTATTTCGACATAAATCCCCGCGTACTTTAGTGTATCAACAAGCGGATTGAGAATAAAGTATAGCGATTCGCGTATCCGGGAGCGGGGTTTGAGAAACTCGTTCATATAAGGGACTATTAATGTAAAATTCGCGACCCGTGGGTGCAGATAGACTGTACCGCCGCCCGAATGCCGCCTTATCAGCGGGATTCCGTCATCCCTGCACCGTTCGAGATATACATCCGAAGCCACCGACCGCGAATTTCCAAGTATCACCGATTCGCCGGATTGCCAGAAGCGGACGGTCACGCGCGGATTTTCATCGGCGCAACGATGCATCGCCTCTTCGATGGCGATATTCATGAAGGGGTCCGCTTCGGAATGTTCGATCAGTCTGAGGTTCGAGGGGTCCACTTGACATCTATCTCTCTCGCCGCCCGTACATCATCGAGACGCCCCACCGGCATGGTTCGCGGCGCGCCTTGGAGGTAGGCAGGATCATCCTTGGCGAGGCGCGCAATTTCGCGCATCGCATTGATGAATGCATCGAGGGTATCAACATTCTCTGTTTCGGTCGGCTCGATCATGAGGGCTTCCGGTACGATGAGCGGGAAGTAGACAGTGGGCGGATGGAATCCCATGTCGAGGAGGGCTTTTGCGATATCGATCGCGCGTATGCCGCATTCATCCTTCTGCCTGCAGGCGGAAAGGACGAATTCATGCATGCAGGGGCGGTCATACTTGAGCCAGTAATCGGATTTCAGGCTTTCTTGAAGATATCTTGCATTCAATACCGCGCCGCCCGAGACATTCCGCAGCCCGTCAGCGCCGAGCATTCTCATGTAGATGTATGCCCTCACGACAACGCCGAAATTTCCGAAAAACGTTTTAATACGCCCTATCGATTTCAGCGGCTCCTCGATGGTGAATATGCCGGATTCCTCATCGAAACCGACATACGGCGCCGGGAGGAAATCGACGAGGTGACTCTTCACTCCGACGGGGCCGGCCCCGGGTCCTCCACCGCCGTGCGGGGTTGAGAACGTCTTATGCAGGTTGAGGTGAAGTACATCGAATCCCATCTCCCCCGGACGCGCCCGCTCCATGATGGCGTTTGCGTTGGCGCCGTCGTAATAAAGCAATCCGCCTGCGTCATGAACCAGCTTGGCTATCAGGGCGATATCTTCCTCGAACAGGCCGAGGGTATTGGGATTGGTCATCATTATACCGGCGATGTCGGGCGTGATCTTCGCCTTTAAATCGTCGATATCCACAAGGCCGCGGTCGTTCGATGCGACCTGCACTATTTCGTAGCCCGCCATATGCGCCGATGCCGGGTTGGTGCCGTGCGATGAATCAGGCACGAGCATCAGCTTGCGATGGTCTTCGCCGTTGGAGTGGTGATACGCCTTGATGAGAAGCAGGCCGAGGAATTCGCCGTGAGCCCCGGCGGCGGGCTGAAGTGTGAACGCATCCATGCCGAAGATCTCGCTCAACATGCGCTCGGTGTGATAAATGAGTTCGAGCGCTCCCTGGTTCATTTCCTCGCCGCCGAAGGGATGAATGAATGCCAGCCCTTCGAGAGCCGAGGCTATTTCATTCACCCTGGGATTGTATTTCATCGTGCAGGAGCCGAGCGGATAGAACCCGGTGTCGATGGAGAAATTCTTGCGCGAGAGGTTCGTGTAATGGCGAACCAAGTCAAGTTCGCTTACTTCGGGAAGCGCCGCCGGTACGGTGCGCAGGTATTCCGACGGGATAAACTCCGAGACATCGCGGGATGCGAAGTTCGATGTGAGCGTAAATGCATTCCTGCCGGGACTCGATTTATCGAAAATCGTGACAGCCTTCATCACGCATCACCCCCCCTTGAGATATACTCCATTATTTCTTCAAGCTCCTCGCGGAATGCTTCTATATAATCAGTGCTCACGCTTTCCGTTACTGCGAGCAGCATGCAGTCGTCCAGACCTATACCGGGAAACCAGTTGACGAGCGGTAATCCGCCGATGAAATCACTGCCGAGCAGATGGTCGTTGACGGTAAAGGTATCGGCATCGATTCTCACGACGATTTCATTGAAGAAAGGTTTACCGGGGTAATAAAGCTCCACGCCATCGATCTCGGATATCCTGTCGGCAAGAAGGCGCGCTCTTCCGGCTATTTCCTTTGCCAGCAGCGGAAGCCCTTCCCTGCCCCAGTATGTCATATACATCGCAGCGGCGAGAGCGCATAGCGCTTCATTCGTGCAGATGTTCGATGTCGCTCTCTCCCTGCGGATGTGCTGCTCGCGCGCCTGCAGGTTGAGTACGAACCCCTCATTGCCGTTGACATCGACGGTCCGTCCGACGAGCCTTCCCGGCAGCTTGCGTATGTATTCCTGCTTCGTCGCGAAGTATCCGAGCAGCGGGCCGCCGAATCCGATCGGCAGTCCGAGGGGCTGGCCTTCGCCGACTGCCACATCGAACCCGAGATGCCCCGGCGGCTTCAGGATTGCAAGCGCGATGGGATTGCATACGGCAACCGATACGGCCTGGTTCGCATGCAGCTTCTCGTTCAATTTTTCAAGGCGCCCGAAGTCTTCTATCAGTCCGAGGCAGTTGGGATATTGTATGAAACACCCGGCTGTTTCATCGCCGATCGCGGCGTCGATTGCGTCGTAATCGGTAAGCCCGTCCTTCATGGGAACCGTTTTTAACTGCATCTCCAGCCCGAAGTTATATGTGGCCATGACTTCGATGTATTCCGGATTCAGCCCTTCGCTTACGAGTATCCTGTTACGCTTCTTCCCAACTTTTTCCTTTATCATCACGAGCGCATCGGCGCAAGCGGTGCCGCCGTCGTAGGATGATGCGTTGCTGACATCCATCCCGGTAAGCTCTGCAATCATCGACTGGTATTCATAAACAGCCTGGAGGGTCCCCTGGCTTGCCTCCGCCTGGTAGGGTGTATATGCGGTGAGGAATTCGCCCCTTGAGAGGAGAGTCTTCAATACCGACGGGATGAAATGGTTATACAAACCCGCGCCGAGGAATGAGGGGTGACTGGTCAGCGGAAAGTTCTCATCGGCGAGGTCGCGCGCGAGTTCGAGGACATCGGCTTCGCTCATCGGTTCCGGAAGCTCGCTCGGGGCTTTCTGCTTCAGAGCATCCGGTATGCTCGAGAAGAGCTCATCCACCGAATTCACTCCGCATGCCTTCAGCATTTTTTCGAAATCTCTCTCCGAATGCGGTACGTAAACCATTTATCTTACTCCAGGTTTTAGATTCCCGTCATCGCTTGCGCGCAGGGGAAAAAGGATAAATGAAAAGGGAGCACTGCACAATGCTCCCTCCCTTCCCGGTTAATTGAAGCGTCTAATGATCCCCGCCGGATTCCACATAATCGGCATATGCCGTGGCGTCCATGAGGTCTTCCACCTCGGTGGGATTGGTAAGCTCGATCTCGATCATATATCCCTCGCCGTAGGGGTCGGTGTTGACGAGCTCAGGCTTCTCGTTGAGCTTGTCATTGAGCCCTGTCACCTTGCAGGCAACCTGGACATAGATCTGCGCGGTGGTCTTGGCGCTGTCCACCATCATCGCCTCGTCACCGAGGCCGAATTCATCGCCGATCTCGGGAAATTCGACGTAGACGATATCCCCCAGCTCCGACTGGGCATAATCGGTGATGCCCATCTTCGCCTTATTACCGTTGATGCTGAGCCACTCGTGTGTTTTTGTGTACTTAAGGTTAGCCGGTGTATTCATTGCTCCCACTCCATTAAGTATTCTGGTTAAGATCCCCTCTTATAAAAAGGCGTCTCGACAACCGTCGCCGGGAATCGTTTATCATGAATCACGATCTCCAACGATGTACCGATATCGAATTCCGCCGTATCAGGGAGGTAGCATAGCGCGATTTTATCATTTCGTACAGGGCTAAGACACCCCGAAGTCACATATCCGACTTCTTTTGTATCCACGAACAGCTTGTTGCCGTGCCTCGGAACCGGGCCGGACCCGGCGACGATGCCACGGATCTTACGCTTCAAGCCCGCTTTCTTGATGGCTTTCAGGTCAACCGAACCGATGAAATCCCCCTTCTTCATCTTGACGACCCATCCCAGCCCGGCTTCGAGAGGGTTGATATCCTCCTCGAGTTCGTTACCGTAGAGGGAATAGCATACTTCGAGCCTTAATGTGTCCCTCGCCCCGAGGCCGATGGGCTTGAGGTCGGCGCGCCCGACATCGAACAGCCTGTCCCATACCGCGCGGGCATTTTCGTTGGATGTGAAAATCTCGAAACCGTCCTCGCCGGTATATCCCGTTCGGGCGATCGTAATCGGGATTCCCTTCCACGAGGTCTTCATGCATCCGAAATATTCCAGCGACGTGAAATCTGATTCGAGCGCCTTGTCGAGGATCTCCTGCGCTTTCGGCCCTTGCAGCGCGGTCAGGGCAATTTCATAGGAGCGGTTGACAAAGACATCCTGTCCGAATTTTTCGATGATCCACCCGTTTATCTTGACCTGGTTCGCGGCGTTGACGACCATCATATATTCGTCGTCACCGATGCGGTATACGATGATGTCATCCCGTATCCCGGCATGGTCGTTGAGGATGGTTGAATACTGCGCCTGTCCCGTCTTGAGCTTCGAGACATCGTTGGTGGTGAGTTTCTGCAGGACGTCGAGCGCGTCGGGTGTTGTGAAGAAAAGCTCCCCCATGTGGGTCAGGTCAAACGCCCCGGCCGATTTTCGCACCTGCATGTGCTCTTCGGTCTGTGATGTGTACCACACCGGCATCTCATAGCCGGCAAACTCGATCATGCGCGCGCCAAGGTCCTTATGCACATCATTAAGGGGAGTCCGGATAATGCTTTGATTTTCCATAAATGTAATCCTCGTACTCCTCTTCGCGGAGGAAATTCTTGTAGACCCTCGTCACCTTGTAAACGTAATTTATCGTCTCTTCGTAAGGTGGTATCCCGCCGTATTTCTTCACGGCCCCGGCGCCGGCGTTGTATGACGCGAGTATGTAATCATAGATGTGGTCATAGCCGGCCCATCGCTCAAGCTCATTCTGGAGGTATTCGAAAGTCGCGCGGATATTCTCGTCGATATCGAACGGGTCCTCGACGCCGTGCTTCTCGGCGGTGTACGGCATCAACTGGCCGAGTCCCATGGCCCCAGCGTGGCTTACAGAGTTGGGGTTGAATGACGACTCGCAGGCCACGAGCGCCATGACGAATCGCGCGTCGATGTCCGGGAATGCTTTCGCGTTCACCGCTATGGCTTCGAAGATCTCGTTGGCGGTGCCCTCATCGAGACGGGGGTTGTAATAGAGTATGGCGGAGACATACGCGGAACGGACTTCTTCATTGCTCAGGTAGCTGTAATCGTCCTTATATTCCGGCGGCTTGCCTTCGAACCCGGTACCGTCGGCGACCTCGATGATTTCCGGCCCGACGGGGAGCTTATCTATGACAGGCTGGAAGCGTTTGGCGTCAGTGAAAATATCCTCGATCTCCGATTTCATCTCGTCGTTGAGGCCGTCGAATCCGTTAGGCGGATAGAAACGCTGGCCGACGAGGTAGTAGGTCACGGCATCCTCGAGGTCCTGGTTGCAGGTCTTGTTGTAAGTCTCTGAGAACGCTCGAACCACGCGGTCGATGTCGTCCCAAACTCGGGCGATCTGGCAGTCGGCATATTTAAATTGCGTCTCGAACTGGAAGTATGTCAGCCTTGTGGCGGCGACGGTGCGCTCGTCTTCATAGCGGCATATCGCAGTTATCAGCCCGGAGTCGAAGCCGTTGTTCGATGAAAGCTGGATTATCTTATGCGCGATATTAATCCTGTCGTCAAGGTAGCTGTAGTCATCGACCACGGCGAACTGCTCTTCGGTGAACAGGGACGCGAGGTTGGTGACCCTGTAGTCGCTCTTCGAGATGATTATATCGGACGGCGTGCCGGCCATCGCGACCGGGACGAACATCGCCATCACGTAAATAAAAACCCCAAGAGTGATACTTGGGCGTATAAGGGCCCCGCGTATGGGCATGGTATGTTTCCTCTTAAAACCGTCGACTCATCGTCAGCTTATGGAGTCGATAATTTCCTTATAAATTTTTACCGCCTTGCCGTACATCGACTTGAGCAGCACGAACTGCTCGACCTCTCCGGCGACGCGCACGCGCTCGGTCATCAAGGCGGGGATGAGGTCAAGGTTGCCCGACCAGAGCCTGTGACCGGTTTCCCAGTCCATTTCAAGGGTCGCCGCCGGGGTTATCTCCCCGTCGGCAAGGAAAAGGACCTTGCTCGAGTCATCCTTGAAATCAAGGTACATGATGACCTCGGGCCGGTCATACTTAATCTTTACGACTTTATTTATGCCCACAAGGTTGGGTTTCATCTCGTCGAGGGCGAAAAGCCTGTCGAAAAGCTTCTGGAAGATGTCCTGTATGACCTTCGGGTCCTCGGTCGGCACCATAATGCTAAGTCCCCTTCAAGCCCGCTCAGGGCTTTGAAAATCGTTTTCATTATATCGCCCGGAGGATTGATGTCAAGGCGATATGCAACGTCAGTATATGCTATAAAATAACTACCATGCAAAAATGGAGCGTACCGGACTCGAACCGGTAACCCCCACCTTGCAAAGGTGGTGCTCTTCCATTGAGCTAACGCCCCGGGCGGATTCATTCTACTACATGGAGGCATCGAAGGCAAAGCGGTTTCTCGAAAAACGGGGCCAAATCAGGGACAGGCGGCATTCCAAGGGCTTCCCCGAACCCACTGTTTCACATTAAAATATTTTTCTCTTGAATATGTAAAAAAATGGTTTGACAAATGCGGGTTCAGCTTTTATATTATGTTCAGTACATTGACGTCCAAGTTTGTCTTAGCCTGCTTTTAACTAAGGCAATTAACATAATAGGGTCGGCCTCTTGGCCACCCGGTTGACAAATTTAATACCGTAAAGCACGAGCAGCTGCCGCTCGTGCTTTTATATTTTCAGGGGCCCCGCGGATATCGCGGTCAGATGGAAAAAATTAAGCGCGGTGCTGCCAACCGCGCTTTTTGTCTATTCCCCCCCGGATCATAGAACGTAAGTTTTATCCGTTCTCACTTTTTCTGATGCACTTTCAATCAGCTTTAATATAAAAGCGGCCGGAAATATTCAGAAAATCGGTCATTCGTTATTCGGCCGTTTTCTTCGCAAGAAGTCCGGTGTAGAGCTTTAAGGCGGGCTCAAGGCTCTTGATGGACTCCGCCCAGAACGCGGGGTCGGTGATATCGGCGCCGATGCTCCGCT